>JAQUKQ010000085.1 GCA_028718985.1 Desulfobulbaceae bacterium
GAGAAAAAATGGACACCAAGTGTTTGATAGGAACCAAACGGAGGTGTAAGCATGATAAGAGTACCATAAGGGCGCTATACGCCTGAATTTAGCGAAGAAGGAGTCAAGCTTGTCACCGAAGGAGGACTGTTGACTGGCGGCAGCTAGCCGGTTGCCATTGCCGAAATCAACCTTAGAAAACTGGGTTAGGGACTCCAAGGCAGGAAAACTTAGAGAAATAGGGAAAACACAGCAGCCTCTAAATTAAGTCGAGTTGGAGTTGGCAAAGGTCAAGCGTGAACTGGTCATCACAAAAATGGAGCACTCTTTAAAACCGACCCCAGTCAAAACGGGAAGTTTCCAGATTGACACTAAGTTAGATTCCCTCCACAGTAAAATAGTTGGCAAGCGACCTGAAGCTTTGGTATGCTTTACGATATGGAAGCAATAAGATTGCCCAAAAGAATTGAAGAAGTTCCTCCGTTCCGAGACAGTTTTGAGTTCCAGAAAGTAGGCGTGCAAAAAATCATTGCTTGCCGATTTCACCCCAGAATCACCTTTCACTTAGAGCAAGGAGAGACAGATGCTGTGTCCAAAATGCGGATTTATTTCCTTTGACCACTTTTCTGCTTGTGTAAAATGCCAAAATGATCTTTCACAAATAGGGCTCGATCTCCAAGGGACGGCAACAGATGCGGTATGCCAACACTTCCTCGGCTTGGCTCACAGGGAAGACTCAACACTGCAAAGTGATTACTCCGACGATGCAATGGCGGCAACCACTATAGACGCGCCCCTCGACCATACCGAGGTTGACCGCGCAGATGACCTTGGCGAGGAAGCATCTTTGGCATTTCCAGAGGATGAATCCCAAGGGTTGGAATTCGACTTGGAAGAAATCCCTCAGTTGGACCTCTCAGGTTTTGAACCCGTTGCCGAAGATGAGGGGCCAGAAACACCCGTACCCGCCAACACCACAGCAGAGAACGAAGAGCCCCCACCGCAACCAAGCGCCGCACAGGTTTCCCCGCCTGACGACACCCCAGGCATTAGTGACAAAGCCCTAGAAATCGACACCTTAAATCTTTCGATGGATTCCGAACAGTCTCAACTTGAAGGGCTTGAGGATTCGGAAGAAACTCCCGAACTTGATCTCCAACCATCATCAAATGAATCGACCGAGGAATTGACCCTTGACCTCGATGAAATCGATCTTTCTGATCTAGTCCATCAGGAGAACAAGCCGACCAATGCTGATGCAGATGAGGAGAGCGGAGAGGGACTTGCCTTCGAAGACACCATGGATCTTTCGCTCTTTAGCGGCGACGAAAACGACACGCCAAAAAGTCACGATTTCTCCCTCTCGGACACAGGGATAGAGCCAATTGACCTGACACTGATGGATGAGGCCCTGGTCGAGCTGTCGGTCGACCCGAGCAGAAAAGAAACCTCCTTTCAAAAAGAAGCCCCGTCTGAAGACTTTGCCCTGAGCATGGAAGACCCCTCCAACTAATCGAATCATAACAAGAAAACGCCCTTCTACGCTGTTCCCGATAAATCGCTTGACATACGAGCGGACCTCAAATATATTGCCGTCTCTGTTGTGCCGAGATAGCTCAGTTGGTAGAGCAGCGGACTGAAAATCCGCGTGTCCCTGGTTCAATTCCTGGTCTCGGCACCAGCAAAATTAAAAGGCCAGTATGGATTTACCCCATACTGGCCTTTTTTTATTTGCTGCTTCAGCAGCAGCAAGCATCCGTAAAATCTTAGAGACGTACCGCCTCAGCTTCGTTGACGATAGAGGGCCTTATCGACCACCTGGATCATCTTTGCTTCATCAAGAAAGCCACCAAGGAAAGAGCCCACTCGGGCTGCTTGGCCTGCCGCATCGGCAAGCACCTCACCATAATTCACCTCAAGCACCTCGATATTACGTTCCACAAGAAATTTGGCGATCTTGCGCAGATGGATAGAGAATTTGGCGGACATGACCTCATCGGTCACCTCACCTGGCGGTTGTCCTGACCGTCGGAGCATCGCCTGCTGAGAAGCCAAGATCTCCGTCATCTCCCGACGCATGAAAATGACTTTATACCGAAGGTCAAGCGGCAAATAGGTGAGGAGTGAGGAGACAATCTTGACCCCATGGCCTGTCGCGGCAGGCAGCCAACTGGCATCCAGAGCCAAATCCTTCACCTTTTCGGCCTCGTAATAGCCTTTCGGGTTATCGTCATCGGCCTGACGCAAGCCATCCTGATAAATCGGCAGACCACCAGCCTCCAGCATCTTCATCATCATCGAAGTACCAGAGCGCGGCAAGCCGGAAACGATAACGATGGGGGGCCGTTCGCTACTAACTAACGACATAGTTAATCCAATTCATATCGCTCCCGCCAGTTGCCGCCTTCGTGCCATTTGGGCTGTTCGCCCTTGCAAAAAAGATAGTTACCAAGCACCAGGTAGTCCATTTCCGTCCGCATAAAACACTGGTAAGCATCCTCAGGCGAGCAGACAATCGGTTCTCCTCGCACGTTAAAGCTGGTATTGACCACCAAGCCGCAACCCGTCAACTCTTTAAATGCCTTGATTAACTGCCAATAACGGGGATTTGTCTGTTGATGGACGGTCTGAATTCTGGCCGAATAATCGACATGAGTGATTGCCGGCAGGTCAGAACGTAAATGATAGAGACGATCATACATGGCAAGCGAATGATAGCCGGCAGGAGGCGTTGTGCGGCGGCTCTCCAGCACCGGGGCCACTAAGAGCATATATGGCGAGGGCGTATCGAGCTCAAAATACAGGCCAGCGTCCTCGGCCAGCACAGAAGGGGCGAAGGGCCGGAATCCCTCTCGATACTTAATCTTCAAGTTGAGGCGTTTCTGCATCTCAGGGTGCCGGGGATCACCCAGAATGCTACGCGCCCCCAAGGCCCGTGGCCCCCACTCCATCCGACCCTGGCACCAACCGACAATTTGTCCGGAGGACAATAGCTGTGCTGCATTGGCGGCAAGCTCCCCAAAATCGGCAAAATAGCGGGCCGGGGCCTGATGTTTCCGGCATAGGCGCTGCACCGTCAAATCAGAAAACTCCGGGCCAAGATAACTGCCCCGCATTGCATCATCCCCGTTCGGATTGACTGTTCGCTCCTGATCGTGCCAAATATGGTGCGCCGCAAACGCCGCACCAAGTGCACCGCCCGCATCACCTGCGGCCGGTTGAATCCAAATTTTATCAAAAATCCCGGCTCGTAAAAGCTTGCCATTCGCCACGCAATTCAGCGCGACCCCACCTGCCATGACCAAATTCTTGCAGCCCGTGATCTCACGAGCCGTTTTGGCCAAACGGAGCACCATCTCTTCGGTCACCTGCTGAATGGCCAGGGCCAAGTCCATATACTCCTGCGACAACTCGGACTCAGACTCCCGCTTGCGGAGGCCAAACAACACCTGCCACTTCTGGTTATGGCACATCTTCATGCCGGTGGCGTAATCGAAATAGGCCATGTTCAACACAACACTGCCATCGTCACGCAGATCGACCAAATGCTCCAAGATCAACTGCCGGTAACGAGGAACTGCCTCACCATCAGGATTACCATACGGCGCGAGCCCCATGAGCTTATACTCGCCGCTGTTCACCTTAAACCCTAGAAAATAGGTGAACGCCGAGTAAAGCAAACCGATGGAATGCGGGAACGGCATCTCCCGCAAGATCGAGATCTCCTTGCCAACGCCCTTGCCGATGGTCGTGGTCGCCCACTCACCAACCCCATCGATGGTGAGGATAGCGGCCTCGTCAAAGGGAGAGGGATAAAAGGCCGAGGCGGCGTGCGAGAGGTGATGCTCGGGAAAAAGCAGCGGCGGTTTCCGGCTCAATTCACCACTTTCGATCTTACCGAACTCATCCCAAAGCATCTTCTTCATGAAGAGCTTTTCCTTGATCCACACCGGCATGGCTGCCAAGAAACTCTTCAATCCCTGAGGGGCAAAGGCGTGATAGGTCTCAAGCAAACGCTCAAATTTCAAGAGGGGCTTATCGTAGAAAGCGATGGCGCTGAGATCAGAAACACTTAGCCCTGCCTCGGAGAGCACATAAGCAACGGCATGCGTCGGGAATTTATCATCATGCTTGACACGGCTAAACCTCTCCTCGTGCGCGGCAGCGATGATCACCCCGTCCTGCAGGAGGACGGCGGCACTATCATGATAGAAGGCAGAGATTCCAAGAATAGAGATAGGCATTACAACCTTTGCCTAAAACAATGTATAGACAAAGGGGGCAATGGCCGAACCACTGGTAAAGACGATCAGCGCCCCAAAAGTGAGTAATACGATGACAATGGGTAGCAGCCAGAATTTCTTCCGGACCTTCATGAAGTCCCAGAGATCTTTTAAAAAATCCATATTGGTTCCTGATAAAATAATTGAGAATGATCTTCCTTTACCCTCTTGCTGCAAATCAGAAGGGCTTCTCCAGATCCGCGGCACTGAAGGTGTGATCACGCTTAATGAGTACCGATTGCCGCCCGGCCCGCCACTTAGTGAGCCCCATGGCATCCTTGCCAGACAACCTACGAATCAGACCCATTGGGGTAACCACCACGAAAAAGACAATAGTGAGCAGAATGGTGGAAACAATTTCTCCCAAGTAGTGGGAGAAGGCAAACCACAACCGGGCCAAAGGCGAGAGCAGTTTAGGCGCGGTCATGGTCAAGATCAAAACCAGGATGGCCGGCCCAACTAGCGCCATTGATCGCTGCAGCGAAATGACAAGTAAGGCGATCAGCAAGATGGCAAGACCGGTGTCCTTACATTGGCCTACGGTAATTTTTGCGGCACGCATAACGGTTGTCCCTTACAAAAGACGGTCAAAAACACCCTTAAAACAACGGAGACAAGCTCCTTGCTGGCAACAACACTCCCCATCCAGAACCACTCCCATTTGGATGAATAGTTGATGATCGGATTCATAATGTCAAGCGAAATAAAATCTGTTAAGATGCCAACGCTCACTACGCGTCAAGGCAGGGAGCATCTCGCCGCCCCCGCCTCTTCCCCCCCAGCTTCAGCGAAGTTTTGCTGGGTATTGTGCAGGCGTACCACGGCAACACTCTTTTATCAGCCCAACGACCCGAAGGACAACTCCGCATGAAGGGAATCATTTTAGCCGGCGGCTCCGGCACCCGCCTCTACCCGCTGACCAAATCAGTCAGCAAACAATTGATGCCGGTCTACGACAAGCCGATGATCTACTACCCGCTGGCCATTCAAATGCTGGCGGGCATCCGTGAGATACTCGTCATCACCACCCCGGAAGACAACTTTCAATTCCAACGTCTGCTTGGCGATGGTTCACAATGGGGCATCAGCATTCAGTACGCCATCCAACCGGAACCCGGGGGCTTGGCTCAGGCATTTCTGATTGGCGAAGAGTTTATCAACAAGAGCCCCGTCTGCCTGATTCTGGGCGACAATATCTTCTATGGTCATGGCTTTTCGGAGATCCTGCAGGACAACGCCAAATTGACCAGTGGCGCAACCGTCTACGGCTACTACGTCCGTGACCCTAAGCGCTATGGCGTGGTCAGTTTTGACGATGCAGGAAATGCCACCTCTATTGAAGAAAAGCCCGAAAACCCCAAATCCAATTATGCGGTCACCGGACTTTATTTCTATGACAAAGACGTAGTCTCCATCGCCAAACAAATCCAACCCTCGGCCCGAGGTGAACTGGAAATCACCGATGTCAACAATGTTTATCTCAAACGCGGTGATCTGCGGGTAGTGAGACTGGGACGTGGCACCGCCTGGCTGGATACCGGCACCCACGCCTCGCTGCTCGATGCTGCAAACTTTATCAAAGTCGTCGAAGACCGCCAAGGACTGAAGCTGGCCTGTGTCGAAGAGATCGCTTACCGCATGGGCTATATCGATCGCGAACAGTTGGCCCGTCTGGCTGAGCCCTTGAAGAAAAACGGTTATGGCCAGTACCTGTTCAGAATTCTTGAAGAAGAGGGAGGCCGATGAAGTTTACACCAACCAAAATCCCCGATGTCCTGCTGATTGAACCAAAGCTCTTTGGCGATCACCGTGGTTTTTTCATGGAGACCTGGCAAGCCAACGTCTTTGCCGAAGCCGGGATCAACGTGCCCTTTGTGCAGGACAATCATAGCCGTTCAGCCAAAGGCATCTTGCGCGGACTGCATTATCAGCTCAAAAAACCGCAAGGAAAGCTGGTCAGAGTGATCAGCGGCGAGGTTTTTGACGTAGCGGTGGACATCAGGAAAGAGTCGCCGACCTTTGGCCAATGGGTAGGAGAACATCTCTCTGCCGAGAATCGGCGCATGCTCTGGGTGCCACCGGGGTTTGCCCATGGCTTCTACGTGCTCAGCGACTCGGCCGAGTTCCTCTACAAATGCACCGAATTTTACGCGCCTGAATATGAGCGCGCCATTCTCTGGAACGATCCGACCTTGGCAATCTCCTGGCCCTTGGTCAACAGCACAGCCCCAGTGCTATCGACCAAAGATGCGGAAGCCTCTCTGTTGCAAAATGCCGAGACCTACTGATCCCGATGAGGCCCCGAGCAAGATGAAGATTTTCCTGACTGGTGCCAACGGCCAACTAGGCTGGGAGTTACAACGAACCATCCCACCCGGCATCACGCTCAACGCCTTCGGTTCTAAGGAACTTGACATTACCGACCAGAACGCTGTGGCGCAGATGGTTGCTACCCTAGTCCCTGATCTGATTATCAACGCGGCCGCCTATACCGCAGTGGACAACGCCGAACAAAATTCCGAACGCGCCTTCCTGGTCAATGGTCACGCGGCTGGGCACCTAGCCCAAGCCGCCCGGGATAACGGCGCACGCCTTATTCATATCTCCACCGATTTTATTTTTGATGGCAAGAAGTCTTCCCCCTATCTGCCCACTGACCCAGCCAACCCTCTTGGCGTCTACGGTAAAAGTAAACTCTTGGGAGAAGAGCGCATCCTGGCTATCGGCAAGGCTTGTGACACCACCATCATCCGCACCGCCTGGGTCTACTCCAGCCATGGCCACAATTTCGTCAAAACCATGCTGCGCTTGATGCAGCAACGAGACGCCTTGTCGGTCATCGCCGACCAAATCGGCACCCCGACCTGGGCCCATGGCTTGGCGCAAGGGGTGTGGGCCGTAGCGCTAAAAGGCATCAACGGTGTCCACCACTGGACAGATGCCGGCACAGCCTCCTGGTACGACTTCGCAATCGCCATCATGGAGGAGGCCAGGGCATTAGGGCTTCTATCGAGACAACCAAGTATCCGACCTATCCCTACCAGTGACTACCCCCTCCCGGCACAACGACCGCCATATTCGGTCCTCGACAAAGCGAGCCTCTGGCAAGCCCTTACCTTGAATCCCAGCCATTGGCGGGTCGAACTGCGCAAGATGTTGACAGAAATGAAGTAATCGAAAGGAGTCCCATGACACAAACTACCCTTCTCGTCACCGGCGGCGCCGGGTTTATCGGTGCCAATTTTGTCCACTACTGGCTCGAGAAATACCCCACCGACCGAGTCGTGGTTCTTGATGCCCTGACCTACGCCGGCAACCGTACAAGTCTCTCCTCTGCCGAGGACAATCCAAATTTCCGCTTTGTGCACGGCAATATCCTGGATATTGATCTAGTCGATGATCTCCTCCGAGGCGAGCAAATCAACACCATCGTTCATTTTGCCGCCGAGTCCCATGTCGATCGCTCGATTACAGGGCCGGACGCCTTTATCGACACCAACGTGGTAGGCACCCATGCCCTGCTGAAGGCGGCCAAGTCCGTCTGGCTCAACGGTAGAAGCACCCTCCCCCATCGCTTTCACCATGTCTCAACCGACGAAGTCTACGGCTCCCTGGGGCCGGACGATCCGGCCTTCGCCGAGGATACGCCCTATGCCCCCAATTCCCCCTACTCAGCCAGCAAGGCAGCCTCCGATCACTTGGTGCGCGCCTATCACCACACCTATGGTCTCCAGGTAACAACCAGCAACTGCTCCAACAACTATGGTCCCTACCAGTTCCCCGAAAAACTGATCCCGCTGGTCGTCCTAAACATCTTGCATGGCAAGTCACTACCCATTTACGGGGATGGCAAGAATATCCGTGATTGGCTCTACGTGGAAGACCATTGCCGGGGAATCGATCTGGTGATGAAAAAAGGCACAGTTGGCGAGGTCTACAACATCGGCGGCAACAACGAATGGACTAACCTCGATATCGTCACCCTCATCTGCCGCTTGCTGGATGAGGCCTTTGCCAAAGACCAAATCCTCTCGCAACGCTTCCCCTCTTCACCTTCAAGCGCAGGCCAAAAGGCATCTTCACTGATTACCTTTGTCAAAGATCGACCCGGTCATGATCGCCGTTACGCCATCGATGCCACCAAATGCCGCGCCAAACTGGGCTATGTGCCGCAGGAGTCCTTTGAAACCGGCATCCGCAAGACCATCACCTGGATGCTAAACAATGAGGCCTGGTGGCGCGCCGTGATGGATGGCTCTTATCGGGAGTGGCTAGACAAACAGTACGGTGGCTGAAGAAGCGAAAATTTTTCAAAAAATAATCGGAGCCTCCCAGAGGATCAATGTCAGTTATTCGCAACATTAACACTTGATTTTCCTCTTAGTGTCCTGTTTACTTTACCCATACAGGTATTCTACTGCCAGCACCTCTCACCTTTGCCAACAAGAAATCAGCTGATGCCAGTATCCCCCGGGAATAGAACCTTTTTTCACAAAAATGGCCTCAGGCTTCGCACTGTCCGCACAAACCCCCCAAGTGAATGGCAGGGTACTTGTTTGCACCTTGCCGTGTTCCCGAGGCCCACACAGGGAAGCTCAAAAAGCCTCTCCACCAGGGCCTTGAACGCATAAAGACCGATGCCGCTGTCTTACCTAAGCAACCCGCATAGGCACAACGTCTCTCACCTATTTTGCCGTCGTAATATTGCATGAAGCCATGAAACTCATCGTCCAAATCCCCTGCCTCAATGAGGAAGAGACCCTGCCGCAGACTGTGGCAGACATTCCCCGTCAAATCGACGGCATCGACCTAGTCGAAATTCTCATCATTGATGACGGCAGCACCGATCGTACGGTAGAGGTCGCCCACGAAATCGGCGTGGATCACGTTATCCGCAACTTGAATAACAAGGGGCTCGCCGCCTCCTTCCGCATCGGCCTTGATGCCTGCCTGCGCTTAGGGGCAGACATCATTGTCAACACCGATGGCGACAACCAGTACAAGGGCCAAGATATCGCCAAGCTGGTCGCGCCGATTGTCAACGGCCAGGCCGACATTGTCATTGGCGACCGCCAAACGGACACCATCCCGCATTTTGACCTCCACAAAAAACTGCTGCAAAAATTCGGCAGTGCCATTGTCCGCATCCTCTCCGGCGCCAAAGTTCCAGACGCCGTCAGTGGCTTCCGCGCCTTCTCACGAGACTCGGCCATGCAGCTCAACATCCTTACCCACTACTCCTACACGGTAGAGACCATCCTCCAGGCCGGCAAACGCCACCTGGCAATAAGTAGCGTCACTGTCGGCACCAACCCTAAGACCCGCGAATCCCGTTTGGCCAGAAACATCCCCAGCTTCGTCATCAATCAGTTCAACACAATGACCCGCATGTACGCCATGCATCAGCCGCTAAGGTATTTTCTCATCATCAGTCTGATTATTATGGCTGGCGGACTGATCCCTATGGTTCGTTTCTTTCATTTTTACCTGCAAGGACTAGGTGATGGCCACATCCAATCGTTAATTATTGGCGGAGCCCTCTTAATGATTGGATTTCAGGTACTCGCCATTGGATTTCTAGGGGATGTTATCTCTTTCAACCGCCGCTTGGTCGAGGAGGTCTTGATCCGAGTGAAAAGAATTGAGATCGATCACTTTAACCAAGACAGAAAATAGTTTCATGCCCCTCGGCCACATCCTTTGCTTGACTTCCAATTTTCCGAGGTGGCAGGGAGACTCCACTACTAATTTTGTCCTACATCTTGCCAAAGATCTGCAGCACATTGGTTGGCAGGTTACCGTCCTGGCACCACATGCCAAAGGAGCAAAATGCCACGAAACTCTTGACGGAATAAAGGTACATCGTTTTCGCTACCTTTTCCCCGAAGGGTTTGAAACCGTCTGCTATCAAGGAGGGGCACTCATCAATCTCAGGAAAAATCGATTTAATTATGGCAAGCTCCCCGCCTTAGTTTTTTTTGAATGGCTGAAAACGATCTCTTGTCTCCGCTCTGGAAAATTCGACCTCCTCCACTCCCATTGGCTACTGCCTCAGGGTTTTGTAGGAGCACTTGCCGCTGGTCCGCTTAACATCCCGCATGTTTGTACAATTCATGGGGGTGATGTCTTCGGCTTGCAAGGAACGTTATTAAATAAATTCAAAGCATTTGCAATCCGACACACCGATGCAATAACAGTCAACAGTTCAGCTACCAGGCAAGCAGTTTCCTCCATTTGCCGGGACTACTCTCCACTACACACGATCCCCATGGGCGTTTCGCCCGCCTCAGCACCTCAAACAACAAAAATCCCTCCGCCACTTCGCCAGATCACTGGCCCGATAGTGCTATTTATTGGCCGTCTGGTGGAAGAAAAAGGCCTCACCGATCTGCTGGAGGCTTTTTCCTTATTACACAATAGGCACCAAGGCATAACCCTCGTAGTCATTGGCGACGGACAAGATCGACCTTTGCTAGAAAAGCAAGTACGTGATCTTGGACTGAACGAAAAAGTGCTGTTTACTGGCTGGCTTGATGCCAATCAGATTCCAGCGTTTCTCGCTGCAGCTGACATTTTTGTTGCCCCTTCCCGCACCTCACCCGAGGGCTGGGTTGAAGCCCAAGGTCTCAGCATCATTGAGGCTATGATGGCAGAACTCCCGGTAATCGCCACCCGAACCGGGGGTATTGTTGACTCTGTGGAACACAACATTTCTGGCATCCTTATCCCCGAACGCTCTCCCACTGAGTTGGCATCTGCTATCAACAAGTTACTAATCCATCCAGAATTGGCGAAGGTCCTTGGACAAGAAGCTCGGCATAAAGCGATCACGAATTTTTCCCGCCAATCATCAGCCGCAAAATTTTCGGAACTGTTCAAGTCGTTAATCAAAGATAAAAAAGCCTCTACCAAACAAGGTTCGTAGCAAAAATGGCTCACGGTCTCATGATCTCACATCTCAAAAATACCCGTTATCTCCATGGCGGTCATGTGTATCGAGAATCCATCAAAAAGATGCTGACGGCTAATGATCCTGGCTTAATCATGGATGAAATCTTTGTCCATGACCAGCAGCACCGCTACTGGCGTCTCTGCCGACAAATCTATGATGTCCTGACCTCACCATTCTCCAAGTACCCGGCCAAGGTCAATCACTTCCGCACCAGGGCGTTCCGCAAACGACTGACCTCTATTCTGGCAAAGACTCATTACACCTTTTTTGTGATCAGTGGCGGCGATATGCTATGGTGCCTAGAATGTATCCCCCCTACGGCGACAATCCTCTACATCTCACATAATATCGAGCACCTCCTTTACAATCAGCAGGTTGCAAAATATGCTTCTGTCCCATGGCTGGGACGTTTACTGCTCGCCGACGCTGAAAAGTTCAAAACCTTTGAAATTGAGCACATAAAACAACTGCAACACATTGTCACTATTACCGATCAGGATCAAAGCATCTTGCAGGGCTATTGCTCGGCGGCTCGAATTGCCACCATCATGCCCTCCTTTGACTACGTGCCTCACAAAAAAAATCCTCGCCCAAAGAAAGAGCGCCTGCGCCTTGGTTTTCTAGGGAATCTGGAATGGTGGCCAAACCGTCGAAGCCTCCAGTGGTTTTTAGACGAGATATTCCCCCATCTTGGCCAGACAATCGAGTTGCACCTCTACGGACAAGGCAGCACCGCCTTCAGTGATGGCGGCAAGATTCATGGCCATGGCTTTGTTCCTGATTTAAGCGAAATCTGGAACGGAATTGACCTGATGATTCAACCAATCACCTGCGGGGCAGGAATCAATATCAAGGTGGCAGAGGCCCTGTACAACCGCATGCCAATGGTTGCTACCCCCTTAGCCTTACGCGGAATCCCCTTAGTCGAAGACAAGGCAGTTGTGATAATGGCCGACGCACGGGACTGGATCACCTATTTGAACGAGCCGACACCAGCAAACCAAGCATTATCGCGAGTGCGCCAGACGAATGCCGATCTTTTCAGCATGCAAAAGAACAGGCTGGCGCTACAAGCCTTATTCGAGGCAAACGCGCCCGTTCCAGGGCCTCGTTTTGCATAGCATAGAGCGCGAAAAGCCATGCCCTCAATAGGCGTAATCAGTGTCAACTACATGGCTCACCAACAACTATGCCGTTGCCTTGCCAGCCTGAAGGAGAACTGCCGGGATAATCTGCGCTTCATTGTGGTCGATAACAGTCCTGTCAGCGAAATTGATGCCATCACGCGCGCTCACCCAGAGATCAAGGCCATTGTTCCGGGATACAACCTCGGTTTCGCTGGCGGCTGTAATCAAGGTATGGCCTATGCCCTCAGTCAGAATTTAGACTATGTCCTGTTGCTCAATCCGGACACCTGGACAGAGCACGACTTCATCCACCTCCTGTTAGATGAATTGGCTCAGGAGGAAAGCAGAGCCATGGCTGGCCCAAAGATTCTTCGGGATACGGCCAACCGTGACGTCTGGTATGGGGGGGCGGAGATGAACTGGTGGTTGGGAGGGCCGAGCCAGATTACCGATAATCGCCACGATGCCGATGGTACGGCCCAACCGGTGCCATGCCTGTCCGGCTGCGCCATGCTGATCAAGACTTCGGCGCTTACAGTTATAGGGATGATGCCCGAAGAGTATTTCCTCTACTATGAAGATACTGATTACGTGCAGCGCTTTATCCAGGCAGGCTTCGGGGTTGTCTATGTGCCGGGGGCTAGATTGATGCACGATGTCTCATCAACTGTTGGCTTTCAGAGCAAGAAGTATGTCTACTATTTCTCCAGAAACCGGGTCTGGCTTATGCGTCGCTGGGCCAAGTGGTATCATTTTTTGGTCTTCATGCTCTACAACACCTTAGTCAAGATCCCTGGCGCGCTCATTATCTTTGGCCTCCTACGACGTAGGCCGGAATTGGTTATCGCTTATTGCCAAGGGTATTGGCACGGCATCAGCCACAACCCTGAAAAAACAACAAAACAGATGACTCTGACCTAATTCTCAACCAACCTGTTTGTCGTAAATGGCAATCAGCATACGACTTCGCTCAGGGAGTAATTGCCGCCCCCTACTTGTCAACTAAAGTCAAATGATCTGTGAAAAAGAGCGCCATCCATAACTCGCAGCGTACACTCTTGGCTTGCAAAACTCCTGAAAAATACGTATAGCTAGGCTGACATTTCACGCCGCCACGCTTTTTCCTAAAGAACAGTAGTGGCCAGCAACTCGTTCAACAAGTGAACCATTTTTCCCTCGGAGCCACATTATGCGTAACATATCATTAAGCCTCGGGCTGATGCTTTCGGCATCCTTTTTCTTTGCCGG
>JAQUKQ010000086.1 GCA_028718985.1 Desulfobulbaceae bacterium
TTGTGTTGTTTTTCTGATTGAGACCGAGAATCAGACTGCCGCCAGGGTTGGTATAGTTGACGCTATTGTCCAGAAGGTTGTTGATCAACTGCTGCAGACGTTCAGGGTCGCCAAAGAGTAGGACTTTCGGGCAGGTGTTGACCATAAGCTCAATGCCTTTTTTTTGGAATTCAGTCTGGTAGGAGGCGACGGAAGAGTCGATCAGGGCAGTGAGATCCATCTGCTCTTTCCGGTAGGTGAGCCCTCCGATATCAGAGAGTGATAATTCATAAAGGTCGTCAACTAAGCGGTTGAGGCGAATAATCTCGTTGTGCAGGGAGGAGATTGACTCCGTTGTGGTTGGTCGCACCCCATCTTGCAAGGCCTCGATTTCGGCCCGCAGGATGGCCAGAGGTGTCCGCAGTTCATGGGAAATGTCTGCGACCCATTGACGCCTGGTTTTTTCGTTTTTCTCCAAGGTGAGGGCAAGGATATTGAAGTCGTGCGCTAGCTGGCCCAGTTCGTCTGAGGAGGTGATCTCAACCCTGGTACTAAAAGCACCGGTCGTCAGTTTCTGCGCTGCCAGGGTCAGTTTTTTAATGGGCTGCACCAGACGTCCGGCGAGAGGGAAAGCAAGGCCTGCCGCCACCAATGACACGGCTAAGGCAACCAAGGCGAGGGTGAGCCTCTGCTCTTTCAGAAAACGCAACTCGTGGGCTTCGGTGAGATGGGCGAGTGGCAGCAGGCCCAAATAGCCGATGGGCTTGTCCTGCTGGCGGAGTGACAAAAGTTGGGCGTTTGCCGGGGGGTGGTCAGGTCCGAAGAGAGAATTCTTCTGGGCGTCCAAGACAAAAAGGCGCATCATGAAGTGCCGATTCTCCGGCGGCGGTTTGTTGTGGCGACGTCCCATCATGGGGTTGTCTTGACCGTGTCTCCGTTGAGGGCCAGGCTCCATCATTCGTGGCATGTCGCACTCTTGTCCCGGCAGGGCCGAAATAAGCAGGCGTCGCCAATAGGTGGGGTTGTCTCGCAGGAAATTCCAGGAGCCCTGGCGGGCATAATCCTCCTCCAACTCTCCGGCGATACGGGCAAGTTGCATCTGCTCCAGGGTATTGACATAGCGTAAAAATCCTCGGTCGATACTCCATTGCATGATGATAAACATGGCGATGACGGCAAGGGTGGCCGCTGCCATGATCGTCAAAAAAAGGCGGTGGGTAATGCCGATTTTCATGATTTCTCCTCATGATTCATGAGTGCGTCTTCCAAATTGGCAGTTGTTTCGATCCCCATAGGATGGGCCGTGGAAGACTCGTTACCTCTTTTCTAACACAGCGCTCTCTCTTGGCCAGCGATTTTTTCTCACTCGGCGCATTTCCTCATTTCTTGCGCAATTCTTCCTCATTGCCGGGTTACTGTGCAGATAAGAGCAAGCGAACGGGGATAGTCCCCAATAGGTAACTCATTTTCATAAGGAGACGATGTGATGAAGAAACAAGTGATGAGCGCAGTGTTGGCAGTGCTTTTGGCCGGTGGCTGGTATGCCGCGCAAGCCCGGCCAATGGCAGGAGACATGGCGGGGAATGATGTTCATGCGCAAGCCGGTGAATCTCGTTGCCGAAAGCAGATCGATTGCAAAACCAAGATGGGATGCAGGCAAGGCGGCGATCGTCTAGGACCGCTTACCAGGATGGCCGATGAACTTGGCTTAGATGATAGTCAGCGGCAGCAAGTCGAGTCGATGATCATGGAGCAGCGAGAGCGCGATGCGCCGCTTAGAGAAAAGCTCGCTGATGGCAAGCGAAAACTATGGGAGGCCTCTAAGAGCGCAGTCCTGGATGAGACGCTTATTGCCGATCTGGCCGCTGAACAGGGCAGACTGATGAGTGAGATGATGCTCTCCCGGATTCGGTTAAGAAATCAGATCTACACCATGCTAACGCCTCAACAGCAGGAGAAGGCGGCAAACTTTGACATGGGGCGTGGCCCTGGTTGTGGTGTTCCCGGGTGCGGGAATTGTCAAGATTTCGATGACGCCGCTCAGCCGGCCCCACTGTGATGAAAGGAGGAGTATCGATGCAGAAAATCTATGGGAGTCTTATTATTGGTGGTCTTTTGATTCTGCCGGTCTCGGGTTATGCTGGCGAAGGTGAGCAACTGCAGACGCGGAGCAGGTGGCAGGTGCAGAGTCAGCTTGCTACCCCTGAAGAGCGTGCCGCGCACCAACTGAGCATGCAGAATAGTCGTACTCAGGAGGAGCGGGAAGCCTTGCGAAAGGAGCATTCCGCCGCCATGCAGAGCAGGGCGGGCGAACAGGGCCTGCCCGCAGGTCAGACCCAGCAAAGAAGAATGGGTGGAGGCGGCGGCATGAGGCGTGGACGGTGACATAGGCCTCTCTTTGTGCACCTGATCACAGCCTGACAAGGTGGGCTGTGATCAGGTGTTTTCCCCTTGGCGAGAAAGTACTCCTGTCTTCTCAACCTTGACACCATCTTCCTCTCTGTGCTATGTCAGGTATCTTGGTGGCCTGCTAGTTGAGCTGAAATAGCCGTAACAATAGAGCCACAGGTTGAACCTTTACTTGCCTGAGAAGGAAACAATGATGATCGACGCCGAGCGCGCCGCTAGCAGGCGTAAATCTGATTTTGCCAGAACCTTACGGGCTGTTGAACGAATCAATCAGGGCCGAAATGTTGCCGTGCCTGACCTCTTTTCGCAGGTCAAGGAGGTGGTGGTCGTTGCCTCGAGTTCCCGGGGGGGCTCAAGCATCTTCACTGAGATTCTGCGTCAATCGCCTAAGTTGATTCACTTTAAGGGCGAGATCAACCCTTTCATGGTCATGGCAGGGTTGACTTCACCGGCAAGCGGCAAGGCCGATGACGGCCTGGATGCCCTTGATGCCGGGGCCGATAATCAACAGAAATTAGCCGTGCTTGAACGTGAGATGGCGTTTGATGTCGGCATCAACCTCCCTGTCGATCTTAGTGACTCGCAACTGAGAGAACGTTTCAAAAGTGACCTGCTCTGGCGGGTCACAATTCAATGGCCAGAGATCGAGATTGATCCTGACTTTGTCTTTGCCTGCACCGAGCAAACCTTTTCGGAGCTGGCTCATGATCATGGCTGGCGACCGCAGGAGTTTAACGACCCGCAGCTCTTTCATGTCCTCCTTTTGGCGCGATTAAGGAAGCGCTATCCGAAAATAAATCCTCACTATTATGACCTCAGTGCTGAACTGATCAAGCACTACTGCCCTGATGCCGAAATTTGTCTTGGCCCACCAGGCCAATGCCTTATCGAAGAGCCGCCTTTTGTGTTGATTTCGCCGCGTCACCCAGTTTCAGCCGAGATGCTTGCCTCCCACCCACTGATTTTGAAAACCCCGAGCAATGTCTACCGCTTGGACTTTTTGCAAAAGATTTTTCATCGGGCGAGCTTCAGGGTTCTGCATCTGGTTCGTAACCCGGCCGATGCGATCAATGGTTTGGTGGATGGCTGGCTCTATCATGGTTTTTTCTCTCACCCGTTGCCAACCGTATTGGACATCAAGGGCTACAGTGATCATTTTCCGGAGTGGGGGAGGTGTTGGTGGAACTACGATCTGCCGCCCGGTTGGCAGCAATGGAGCAACCTGCCTTTGGAGTATGTCTGCGGTTATCAGTGGCGGCAGGCACATCAGACGATTCTTGATTATCTGGAGCGCAATCCGGTAGACTCTCTGCGCATTGCCTTTGAGGATGTTGTTGGTGATCTTGCGACTCGCAGGCGCTGTTTTTCCCGGATTGCCGAGTGGCTGGGTGTGAGCGAGGATTCGCTTATCGATGCCGCGGTCGGTGATCTCCCCCCGGTGATGGCCACGGCGAGACCCCGGCAGCGCCGTTGGTTTAAAAAAGTGGCACTGCTTCGCCCTGTGCTAGAAGAGCCGCTCATTATCGAAATGGCCCGCCGCCTTGGCTATGAGAAAATTTATGACCTCTAATACTGAACAGCAACGAGATGTGATTGCAGCGACTTATGGTGGCCGTGGTTGGCAGGCACGGCAGGCCGATCTTTGCCAGGAGATCGCTGAGGGTGGTATTTGGCATTGCTGTGGCACTCAAACAGAATGGCAACCGTTGCGAGAAGTGGTGTTAAGTTGGCCCGGGGAAGAGTTGAAATTTACTGAAGCGCCAAACGAATACTTGATGCTCGAGAGGCCGAACCTTGATGCCCTGCGCCGACAGACGGCAGCTCTTGTCGAGTTTTACGAGGGGCAGGGTGTAACGGTGCATCTGGCTCGACCATCTGCTCCACCGCCGCCGAATTTCTTGTTCATGCGGGATCTCTTTTGGGCCACGCCGCAAGGGGTAGTGCTGGCTCGTCCTGCCGCCCGCCAGCGGGCGGGGGAAGAACGCTACGCTGCCGAGATGCTGGCTCGTCTTGGAGTGCCGATGATCTTCCATGCCCATGGCACAGCAACCTTTGAAGGGGCCGATGCCCTCTGGTTAGATGCGAAAACGGTGTTGCTTGGGGTTGGCGTCAGGACCAATGTCGAAGGGTCTCGCCAGTTGGCAAGCCTGCTCTGGCCCATGGGAATTACTGTGTTGGAGGTTGCGCTGCCTCGAGGTGTGCAGCACCTTTTAGGGGTGGTCAATTTCGTTGACCGGGGAGTCGCGGTGCTCAATGTCGCAAAAGCCAGTCCCGCCTTACAAGAGGTGCTTGCCAGTCGGGGCATTGCGACAATCCTTCTGCCGCCGGATGATGAGCTACTTCAGGGTTTGGGGATGAACTTTGTCACCCTTGCCCCGCGGCGAGTAGTCATGCCTGCCAACTGCCCAGGGATTAGGAAAAAAATGATGAGTGCCGGGGTCGAGGTGCTGGAAATGGATGTCAGTGAGTACCTCAAGGCCGCGGGAGGACTGGCCTGCCTGACCGGGATTCTTCGGCGGGGATAGTAGAGTCTCTTCACTAATTTTCAGAGTGTAGAGTGGCAGTATAGGCAGCCTCAGTGATGGTCGTTCAGAAATTCGTATGCTTCGGGAGTGGAAATCGTCACCCCTATAAACGAAAAAAGGCAGAGCCAAATAAATGACCCTGCCTTGGTGTTGTTGCTATCCTGAAAAAGGATATCAGGCTTTCTTCTTTCTGCGTGCGCCGATGAGTCCCGCTAAGCCCGTACCCATAAGAAGCATTGTGGCTGGTTCTGGTGTAGGGTTAGGCGTTGTTGGCTCAATGCGCTCCGTGGTACGGATTCCGAAAGTGAAGCCGTGCCAGGTCTCCGGGTCGGGAACGGTCCAGGAGAAGGTGCTGTAGGTGCCGTCGAACCTGATGGTGCCGGCGCCCTCATATCCTTGCAGACGATCACCGGAAAGCGCTGTCAGTTGATTATAGCCGCCGCCCCAACAGCAGGTAGGCCCTTGACTGAGGATGGTGAAGGGCGAGTCGAAATCATAAATCGCGGGGTCCCAGGCGGAACCCAATGTCGTGATCGCCATGATCGGATCCTTGATGGCCTCCGACAGCGTCACGCGGTAAGTCATGTTTGGTGTCCCCACCAGTTGGATGCCTTGATAGGTGGAGGCATTCTCGACTTCGGTGCTGATGTAAGTGGCCGCCGGGTCCCACAGGTAGTTGCCGGTTACCCCCATGAACGATCCATGTGCACCGCTGGCTGTCAGCGCATCGAACTGCACCGTGACGTCCGGCCCGCTGCTGGGTGTGATGAGGCCGGTTGCCGTTCCGCCGGCAGGGTTCCAGGAAGTCCAATTCACATAATAGTAAGTATTCGCACTCGCTACCCCAGCCATCCCCAGCATCACCAAGCCTGTTGCTAAACCTGCCAAAAGTGTTTTCTTCATTTTTTGTTTCCCCTAAAATTTTTATTTTCAATATCTTAATGCACACACACTGATTATGAGTGTATGCTTTTGATAGCTATGGTTGACAGCAAAAAAAATGCCAATCTGTCAGTGGTCACGTTCTCCTCCCAATAATAATTGAAATGAGAATGACTTTCCGAATTAGGGATGAATTGAGTGTAAAACTGTTAGCTGTATGTTGCTGGTTTCATAGTGAAAAAATACGTTTTTCCGGACAATATGCCGTTTTCCGGGAAAAGTCTATTTTTCCTTCTTACTTTAGGGTAGTTAGCCCATATGATGTCGCTCGCATGAATGCGGTATCAACTCAGATAATGCCTTATCTCACATCCTAAAAAATGCCAAACGGAAGCCTCTTATTGACGGGCATAAAAAATGGGGTGTACGAGAACGTTAATTCTCGGCACCCCATTCCATTTTCATAGCAGCACAGTAGGCTGCTTCAGTTTTGATAGGGCTGAAATCCTGATGCTTCATAAATTGGAACCATAACCCTATAATAATTATTGGTTTACAGTGAGGTATGTAGTAGAAATGATGGGCGTTACGCTGCGTGAGCTGATATCAGTAAACAAGATAACATGTCAATCGCGCATGATATCCAGTTAGAAAACTGCCACTTAGATCGGGATGTCTAGCGCCATTCTCCTCAGAATGAAAGATATCCAGAAACTAGATAATAACTTGTTATGATTCCATTTACAATACCAACCAAAGGTTAATTGCTCATGGCTAGGTACTCAATATTCATAAGTTCTGAAGAATATAAACATTTTTCACCTACAAAGTTTACTCATGCCGATAGCAAACTAATTTATTCAACCCTTACTGAGCAGTGTGATTATTCGAAACAGCACTCACTTCTACTTAATCTTTCAATTGATAATGGGAAAAGTCCTTCTGATATATTAGATGAAATTAAAAATACAGTTTCAAAATCCTCGCCTGGGGATAGCATCCTATTTTATTTTGCAGGCCATGGTCATTATGATGACGGGCAAACTTATCTCATTCTGCCCAATACAGTACCAGGTGCTTATGAGTCAACTGCATTAGCGCTTGAGGATATTAGCAAAGAACTAAGAAGGTCTGATCGTTTATGCTATAGAATATTTGATGCTTGTCATTCAGGCGTTGATGTCAGAGATGACAATAGCAAGCTGGACGCAAATTCTTTCTTGAGAGCGGTCACACACGATGCATCTTCTGGATGGGTCACTTTGGCTGCTTGCAAAGAGGACCAATTTTCCATTGGTGACCCCCAAATCGGCCATGGAGTTTTTACTTACTATCTGTGTAAATACATATCTGGCTTAGAAGCAAACGAACAAATCTATCCAGAACTATTAAAAATAAAAATTGCCGATGATGTGTACAACCACTCGAAAAAACTTGGATATGCACAAAACCCAACGTTAAATGCTTCGATTTCAGGGAATATTTTTTTCGCAACCAGAAGGGCAGATCCTCCTAGAGAAGTATCTACTCATGAAACAACGGATAATGATGTCTCAACCAGAATTGCAAAATTAAATTCAACAAAAAACATATTAGCAAAAGAGAGTCTTGAAGAAATATTCAAGATTATTGTCGATGAATGCGAAAAAAACTTCAAAAGCTTAAATGCATATAATTTTGACATAATATGTGGCAGCTTAATATCGGCAGATGATATTCCTGAAAATATGCACCAAGATGTTGTTGAATTTTCGAAAAGACAAAGCTTACAGCCAAGGCATGAATTAAAGAGGCATGTTGATGAATATGAAGAAAGTTCATATATGGATTCAGCCCTATCATCCTTGGCTTATCTTTATCCGAAGAAGAAGAGAAAGGAGACAAGTTATTGGATAAAACAGGGAGCTGGCCTACCAAAAACCGCATTGATTTTAGACCTTAAAGGTGACGGCAAGTGTGTCCCAAACATTAGAGTCCTATTGTTTTTAATACCATTGCAAATAACAGCGTGTATGCTCGTGTCTGCATTTAAAGAAAATTGGCCTCCTTTTGAAAAGGAATTAGATTTAATTTGTTCTTCATATCAAATGGTTAAACCAAATGATACTGAAGATAGGATTAGAGAAGTTGGTCCATTTTCATCGAAAAGAACAATGGAAAAAATTGGCGTTATTGTGTCTAATCGAATTAATCAATTAGAGCGTGAATTGAATAATTGATTAAAAAAATCATAACAATAAAATTCCAGCCGACCGCGTGGAGCAGCTTTTTTTGACCCGGGTTCATTGGCGCGGTCGGCTGAATTTTGGCGTTAGGCTTCAGGCAATGATAGAAAACGAGTAAGAAGAAAGAATTATGCTTACTGATATTTTTTCATATCGATATTTAGACTTTCCTATATGGAGAGTGTTTGGTGAGATAGAGAAGCGTCTACTAAATCAATTGTTTGGTATCGCAAAAGAAGCTATTCCTTACTACGACTCAAATGGAAAAAAGATTGAGGCTAATGAAGAGAAATGGAAAACTCTTCACGACAGGTTGTCTAGAGAGCTAGGAGTTGATGAGCTTTTTCCAAGGTATTATTCGTACACAAATAAAAACGCTCTCGGTCAATCTATACCTGTCAGCGGGTTCTTTGGTTGGGACTATGCCTGCGAAAAATTCGTAAAATCAGACTGCCCTATCGAACATGCAGCCCCAGATAGATTTATTAAAGAGCGAATTAGTTTTATTGAGCTTGCAATGCGTTGGCGCTATGAAGAAATCGAGAAAATAAACGAAAATCTACCAAAAGCAATACTAGATGCGAAGCTCAGGGATGCAATGTCAAGACGTGGAATGACTTTGCCGGGGAGCGCAGTAGACGGAGTTAAAGCTTGGAATAAAATTCAGAACGAATCTTATGCTCTACTGGTAGACGAAGTTAATGAACGATTTCGAAGAGCCAGAGCACCTTTAACCTTGCACAATGGATTTATACAAGTTTCTACAGACGAAACTATTGAAAAAAATATAGCAAAACCATTTTGGGAGTTGGTAGCTGATCCTTTATGGCAAAATGTCGACATAGACATGAAGGAGGCCTTAGACAGAAGAGACTCCAATGACAAAGATCCTGCATTGTTCGCTGCAAAAGCGCTTGAAAGCGCTATAAAAATAGTCTCAGACCAGAAAGGTTGGTCATCAGGGAATGAGAACGGGGCTTCAAATTATATAGATAACTTAGTAAGTAAAAAGAACGGGAGATATATCGATCCTTGGGAGGCCGATATCTTAAAGGATTATTTTCGAAAGGTACGTAACTCGCTTGGGCATGGCCCTGGTAGCGAACCTATGCCGTCATTGTCAATTCCACAAACCGATTGGGCAATCGAAAATGCAATGTCTTGGGTAAGGACATTGATTAGAAGGCTAAGCGAAAAAGCCTAACAAGCGCATAAACGCAGACGGGAAGAACATTGACGACCTAGCGGGCAAGTTTGGGTGGCCCGCTGGTTATGCGAAACGTTGGGCAATAGGAGAGAAAATGAAGCTATTAAAATTTAGCATACGAAACTATCGCAGTTGCGTACTAACGACTCTAGAACCAAATAGCGGACTCACAGCTTTGATTGGCGTCAATGGGTCCGGGAAAACCAATCTCCTCAACGCACTGCTCCTCCTAAAAAGAGCAACTATTGGGGGTAGACTTCGCTACCCTCTAGAGAGTGATTATGTTAATCGCTCTCTAGTAGATGCAGTAATCGATTACCAAGGGGCGTCTATAGCCCTGCGAGGAGAGATATTTTATACCACAAGTAATAAAAATAATGATGAAGTTGTCGGAACCAGATTGAAATGGAATTTAGAGGAAATCACAGGCAAGAAGGGTTGGATTGAGCTACCAATTGAGATGCTTATGCAAGGGGAGGAATACCGCTACATAATCTCTGCAGGTAACAAAAAATTGTCATATGCACAAATGGCCAGAGGAGGTTGGTTTGAACATCGTGAAATGAAAAGCCTTCTTCCAGACAAGGTATTTCCTGTTGCAATAGAGATCTCTCAGTATCTCGCTGGCCTCAACTACTATAGTGCTAGTCAGTTTTCTGATCCCTCTCGCTGTCCGGTCTCTCTAGAACTGGAAGATAATCGCCCCCGGACTAGGAGGCGTAGGGGGACGATAAATCACAGTCAATTTATGCATGACTTGTATCACTCGTACACGACCAGTACGAATTCTTTCCTACGTTTCAAAAATGTCATTGGGCCAGAAGGAATAGGGCTTATCTCTGATATTCAGTTTGACGAAATCCGACTTCCTAGCAATATCGTTGAAGTTCGAGCCGGTGGGAAGACAGAGAAGAAAGAGAGAACGCAGACTGTAATCGTACCGACATTCACGATAGACGGGAACACTCTGTCACCGAACCAGCTGTCTGAAGGTACTTTCAAGACCCTTGCTTTGCTCTACTATGTTCTCACAGATGACAGCCAACTACTCCTCGTCGAAGAACCGGAAGTCTGTATACACCACGGACTCCTCAACAGCATTATTGCTCTAATCCGAGATGAATCTCGTTCTAAGCAGATCATAATTAGCACTCACTCGGATTATGTCCTAGACCAGCTACAACCTGAGAACGTAGTGCTAGTCGACAGAAAACCAGACAAAGGAACAAAATCTAGAGCAATTAGTAAGGCAATGAGCAAAACAGACTTCAAAGCATTAAAGCAGTACTTGGCTGATTCAGGCAATCTTGGCGAGTACTGGCGTGAGGGGGGGCTTGCAGATGAGTAAGAAGAAACCTCCCAAAGTTGGAATCATCGCAGAAGACGATAGTGACGTAGATGCAGCCAAGGTTCTCATTCAAAGAATTGCCAATAAGGATAATGTTGCTATCAAACGGTTCGTTGGCCAAGGTTGTGGCAGAATAAAGCGAAAGTGCCATTCGTGGGCGCGCAATCTCCAGATCAAGGGATGCCGTTATCTCATCCTGCTCCATGACTTAGACCGAAACGAACTAAAAGAGCTACAGAATGATCTGGATAACGCTATCTCTCCTTCACCAATCACACCTTACCTAATATGCATACCTATCGAAGAGATGGAAGCATGGTGGCTTGCAGACCCACAAGCTATACAGAAAGCATTGAATCTCAATATTACACCAAAGATCACGGGGCATCCCCAGGATATTACGTCCCCTAAGGAGCACATTGAGTCTTTGGTGAAAAAATACTCTCAGAAGACAAAGGTTTATCTAAATACCAAGCACAACTCTTTGATAGCACAACACTTGGACCTTGATAAGGCAAGAAAATGCGGTTCTTTTTTACCCTTCTACGACTTTGTATCTACACACATGTCATAGGAATGGAGAAAGCCTTGCCCAACAAATAAATTAACTGGTTGCCGAGAACGCCTGCGGCCCTAAAGGGGTAGCTTTTTTGGCGGCACCAGTGATTTAAAACGTTAGAAGCAAAATATAAACAACCACACCAAGTAGGGAATTCTATGCAAATTCAAATACCAGAAGATTCTCTCAACGGCTTCAATGACAAGGCCAAAGAGAAGCTGTCTGAAGCGGCCACGGAATTTGTTGGTGACTTGATAGAAGAGTCTAATAGGATTGAGTCATCTAGAAATACAACTGGCAATGATCCTGAAATCACAAGCAGTATGGTGAATGACGCACGTGTTCTGATCCGCAGGGGACTTTCACAGCCCAAAAAAGGAATTGGATTAAAAATATTAAGAATAGCTTCAGCAATATTGTCATTACTTGTCGGTGTGCTGTATGACTCAGCAAAACTTCAAAGTGGTGGCTATATGCTTATTTTCATTGGTGTAATTACTGCATCTATTCTTACTGTAACAATTTCGACGATTAAGGAGTGAAGATAATGGATAATGATTTTAACTTTGAACGTCGAGAACTTGAAAAAGACTTATGGGAACTTGAAAAGAGGCAATCAATGCGCCGTAAGTTTGAAACGATACTAAAAATTTACTCTATATTTGGTTTGTTGATTGCTGTGTTTGGCATTGTCTATTTCGGCTACACAACTCTAGATATTGTTCTGACTCAACCACAACAAATGGCACTACTGATATCGGGTACTGGCATTGCACTTTCAGTAACCTCGTGGGCATTATTAGTTATACGCAGAGAGAGAATGGACGAAGATGTTAAGAAGCTTGAGTCCATGCAAAACTTGTCTGAATTTATATGGAAATGGTCAAAATTCGAAGCAATAAGCAAAGAATTCCTTGTTTCTCAAGGTAAGGAGTTTAATCGTTATTCAATTCGAGAGATTATTGAACATTTATATCATGACAAGATAATCGACAAAGAAGACGCGCTGTCGCTAGAGGAAGCAATTCAAGCAAGAAATTTGGCTGTTCACGGAGGTGGTATTATTCCCAAGGAGTTACTTGCGCGCTATTCTTCTCAAATTGACAATCTGATTTTAAAGGTAAAATCAAAACAATAGCTTCTAACAATTGGGTACCTTTAGGCAGTAAAAGTCAAGCCTCTCCTTGAGGAAAAGTAAGTTGCAGAACTTTTTATGAATTCATCAATAAAATATTGTGGTGCGGAGGTGCCGAAGCCAACCAACGTGATGCTGCCACGTTGGAGCTCGAAGCGGCCTTCCCCCAATGTTTCATAATCCCATCCCTAATGGTCTAGGCCCGATGACATCCGTTCACGACTGGCAATCCTACCATTATCCGGCCCTTGCCTTACTATGCGACAGGGCAACCATACTTTATTGGCCATGTCGGGAACTCCCGACCCGAGTGACGTATTGTAAACCTGATGATTCCGTAAAGGATCACAACCCGATTGCGGTCATCTCCGGGCCGGGGTTCACCGGACTTTTTAAATTTTACGTGGTTTCAGTATATTATCATCGATCATGCCGCCTGGACCAAGGGTTGATATTGACTCTTGCAGGTAAAGAAGCGCTGTTCATCAAAGGCCTTGCCCGACCGATACCAGCCGTACAATTTTCGCAAGAGGTGCCTGGCGACCACGATCATTGCCTTGTTGCCCGGCATCTTGGTTTCATCCTTTTTTTTATGGTAGACTTCTCCATAGAGGGCCTCCTTCTTGACCAGAGGCAGGGTAATCGCCTGCAATACCTTTCGGAGCAAGGGACGGCCTTTCTTGGTGATCTTGTCTTGGCCCTGAAAATTTCCGCTTTGCCTTGTCCGAAGATTGAGCCCAGCATAGCGCATGAGCTGACGCCAATGGTTGAAGTCCGCAAGCGGGCCGGTCTCTCCCAGAAGTCTGGCCAGGTTCTTGTCGGAGATAAGCTGCGGGGTTGGCGGCGGCATGTTGGGATCCTGCGCCCGCAGTCGGTTGAGAATCTCGACCATCTGGGCTGTAATCTTCTCTTTCCGTTCGGTTTGGTTGAAAAAGTCGGTCAGCAGATCGTAAAAATGCGATTGCAGGACTTCGATATACCCTGGCGGCATTTCGTTCAAGGCAGAGCTGGATGCGTCTTCCCACAGGCGTTTGAGCGAAGCTGCCATGATTCGCGGGGCAGCTTTCTTCATTCTGCGGGCGAAAGCCTCGTAG
>JAQUKQ010000087.1 GCA_028718985.1 Desulfobulbaceae bacterium
GCCCCTAGCTCATCTTTGTGGCCAAGGAGTCAAATTCTCTGGCAATGGCGGCATTTCCAATGGTGGCGGATAAGATTTCGAAAGAGGAAAGGACACTGACGCCGCTGGAGAGCAGGATTGCCAGGATGCTGGAAAAGCGAGACATGGCCGACTTGACAAAGAGCGGGCCAACAATGGGGAATCGAATGAGGATAAAGTCTCGTAAGATAGCCCCTTGTTCGGTTTTGAAAAAAAGCCTGAGACTGACGATAACGGTGATGACGGCTCCCAGTATCATTGGCCAGTAAGATTGCAGGCCGTTGTACATGATCAGGCAGAGTTTTGTCGGGAGCGGCAGTGCAATCTTGGCTTTCTCAAAGACAGTGACAAATTTTGGGATAACGAAGGTCAAGAGAAAAAAGAAAGCGCCGAACAGGGTAATCAACACCATCTTGGGATAGGCCAACGCCGACTTGATATCACGTTTGACCTTGAATTCGTGCTCCAGGATATAGGCCAGGCGGTCGAGGACTTCGGGCATTGTGCCACTGACTTCACCTGCGTTCACCAAACCGCAGTAAAGTTTTGAGAAGATATGGGGCTGTCTTCTGAAAACCGAGGTCATGGTGGCTCCCTCTTGGATCTCCTGTTCCATCTGGCTCATGGCCTTTTTCAAGACGGGATTCTGGGACTGCTCTTTCAGGATAGAGAGAATCTGCATAATCGGGATGCCGGTACGCAGCATGGTGCGGAGTTGTTTGGTGAAGAGTATGGTCTCTGCCATTTTGACTTTTCCGAGAAAATTGGCAAGACCAGAACTGCCCGAACTACTTGTACCTTTGACGGGGGTGACGCGGGTTGGAATTTGACCTTGACGGGCAATTTGTCCCTGAGCGGCAGCAAGGGAGTCGGCCTCCATGATCCCTTCGATTGTTTTGCCGTTGGCAGTGATGGCCGTGAAATTAAATTTTGGCATGGTTAGACAAGAACTGTTTTGGCGGCTTCCTCAAAGGTGGTTGCTCCTTCTAAGACACGGAGCAGGGCGATATCACGCAGGACGGTCAATTTTTTTGCTTCCTTCAACGTCTTGGTAATCTCGACAGCGGAACGATTGCCGATAATCATCTCTTGTACGCTTTCGTCAATCTTCAGGATTTCATAGATCCCCATTCTCCCTTTGTGACCAGAATTCATGCAGTAGGTGCAGCCCTTACTCTTCATGAACTTGGTGTCGATTGATTCGGGTAGACCCCAGTACGCCAACGTTGCAGGTGTCGGTTGGAATGGTTCAAGGCAATATGGGCAGTTTTTACGTAGTAATCGTTGGGCACAGACACCAAGCAGGGAGGCCGAGATCAGAAACGGTTCGACGCCCATGTTGTTGAGCCTGGTAATGGCGCTGGCCGAGTCGTTGGTGTGGAGAGTGCTCAAGACCAGGTGGCCAGTCAGGGCGGCTTGAGTAGCGATCATAGCCGTCTCGCCATCCCGGATTTCACCAACCATGATGACGTCAGGGTCTTGACGTAGAATGGAGCGCAGGCCAGAGGCGAAGGTCATGCCGGCCTTAACATTTAACTGCACTTGGCGTGCCCCTTCCATGCGATACTCAACTGGGTCTTCGAGGGTGATGATGTTAACCTCGGGGGAGATGACTTTTTTTAAAATGGCATAGAGCGTACTGGATTTCCCGCTACCGGTAGGTCCGGCGCTCAGGATCATGCCGTACGGTTGAGTTGCCATGCGCAGCAATCTTTGCAGGTCATGATCCAACAGCCCAAGTTTCTCCAGAGGGAGAGAACCGGCGCTGATGAAGAGCAAGCGCATGACCATGTTTTCGCCGTATATTGTTGGCAGGGTTGATACCCTGAGGCTGACCTCCTGGTCGTCAATTTGGATATTGAAACGACCGTCGAGCGGGATTCTGGTGTTGGTGATGTCCATGTTCGCCAGGATTTTGATGCGAGAGATGATTGCACTCAGCATGGCTTTAGGCGGTGGCGGCACTTCGTGGAGCTTGCCGTCTATCCTGAGTCGCACTTGGGCACGATCTTTTTCGGCACCGATATGGATGTCTGAGGCCTTCTCTGATACCGCCTGGCGCAGGATGGAGTTGACCAAGCGAATTACCGGGGCGGCATCCACCATATCCCGCAGGTCACTGAAATTCTCTTTTTTGTCATCGATGGTTTCGATGGTCAGTTTGTCATCAATCTTGGCAAGGATATCCTTGACCTCAGAGTGGATACCGTAGATGCCATTGGTCAACAAACTCAGTTGCGATTTTGAGCAGATGAGGGGCTCAATTTCTATGTCGCATATCTTTTCCAAGGCATCAAGCGCCTGGATGTCCATGGGGTCAACCATGGCGACAGTAAGGATGAAATCGTTTTTTCTGAGCGGCACTAGCCGATATTTAGTGGCTAGTTCGTTGTTGATAAGTGTGGATAACTCAGGTGATATTTCAAAGTCGCTGGGGTTTAATTTTTTTATCTGCAGCTGCGAACTGAGCAGGTCGATGATTTTCTCTTCCGGGACAATCTCTTTTTCAATCAAGAAATCCCCCAGGCGCAAACCAGAACTCTTTTGCTCGGTCAAGGCCTTGCTCAAGGTCTCATCCGTCATCAGACCGGATTCGATCAGCATCTCCCCCAAACGTTTACGTATCTTCATTTTGTCATTCCTTGTGCTACCGGTGGCGTCTCCTCGGGCCTGGTCAGAATCTTTGGTGTAATGAAGATGAGTAACTCTTCAAACTCTTGGCTTGAGGAGTCTTTTTTGAAAAGCCATCCTAAGCCCGGCACGTCCTTAATGCCAGGAACACCGCTGTTGCTACCGGAGTGAGTCTCTTTCGATAGACCGGCCAGGACAACAGTGGCATTATTTTCGACAATCAACTGGGTTTTGGCCAGTTTTTTGATGATGTATGGGTTGCCACCGACTGTTGTCGCGGTGTCGACTTCATCTTTTTTAGCGACAATATTTAACTTGATCATCCTGTCGGATATGACATGCGGGATTACGGTTAAATTTAGGGTTGCATCCTTGTAGTTGACTTGTGGTGTGCCTGCATCACTGAAGGTTTGGAAGGGGACGGATTTTCCCGATTCGATGATTGCTTCGGAGTTATCTAAAGTAGCAATGGATGGACGGGAGAGTATGTTGAGTTTGCCGTCCCGCTGCAGGGCGGATAATTGGGCATTGAGCAAAAGGTCGCTGCCATTGGCAAGAAGGCCGATGCTGCCGGGATCAATTCCTTTGATCCCGGCAGCTCCTAAACGAATGTTTTGGCCGATGGTCGTCGCGTCAGTTGTTGGATAAATTAACTCTCCATTGAGTAACCCGGTTTGGTCGCCAGGGGTTAATTTGAAGTCGCCCAGGCTGCCGGTCTTGGTCATCGCACCCCATTGAATGCCAAGCTCCCGCGCTGTGTCCTTGTTGGTCTCGACGATGTAGGCCTCGATAAGAATCTGCGCAGTCGGTTTGTCTAAGTTGCGGAGGAGCGCTAAAAGGCGTTCCATGTTCTCTTCGGTTTCGTTGAGGATAAGGGATCTGGAATGTTGGTCAATAGTGGCAGAGCCACGCGGCTTACCTTCCTTGTCTTTGGAGAGTAATTGGCCGACGGAATCGGCAATGGCTTGAGGGTCGGAAAACTCGATGGGGATAATTCTAGTGACCAAGGGGGATGCCTGCTGTTTTTGAAGCTGTAGCGTCTTCCTTGCTACCTGTTGTTTGAGATCCTCCATTGACATGACGTGCAGAAGGTTGTCCTCTTTGACCACAGTGAGGCCATAGCTGTTGATGATCCCCATAAAAACGGTGTCCCAAGGGGTGTTTTGCGTTTGCAAACTAAGTGTATCTTTGACGCTCGGGCTGATCATGATGTTTTGATGCGCAATGAGGGCCAGGGTTCTGAGTGAAGTGGCCAGATCATCATCAATGAAGCGGACAGAGAGCGGTGTTTTGGGGAGATCGAGAGGGGCAGTGCCCTCGCTTTCAGGAGAGGTCATTGTGGTCGCGGTCGTTTGCGGGGTGTTTTGTTGGGGTAAAAGGGTGCTTGTTGCGTCTTGGCGTGAGGGAGTATAGGGTAACGATGTTTCGGCCTTGGTACGCCATTGCTCAAAAAAAGGGTCGGTCTTGGGCGCCTGTTTGACACAGGCGTTGAGGGTAAGGCCGAGCAGTAGGAAGATTGCAATGGGCAAGAAGTGTTTGTGTGAATTGATGACAGCTTTCATATTGATGCCTTCTGGCTGGATGTTCTTAAGGTGTGACTATCCGGTAGCATCACATCTTGCGGCGATCGAGTCGGCTCAAAGTGGCGTGCAATGGAGTGCTGTTCCGCTTGACGCAATTTACGGTACTCTTGGATAGGGATGGTTTCCAGAATAGATTCCTCTTTTGGCTGAAGTTGGATTGTTGGTCTAAACTTTATTGTGCGTTATCGATATCTAATTTTTCAGTGATCGCCGGTACTGTGAAGGTGGCGTCCTTTTGTGTTAGCTGGATTGCTCCATGAGTTATTTTGCTAACGGTAAAGCCGTTGACCTGTTCGCCAATTCTGTAGTCCATGCCATTGATAATGGCAATCATCTCTGACCCCATGGCCAGGAATCCAGTGTATTGTAATTGATTGACTTGGGCCTGGAGGTCATTGAGTATGATATCTTTGTCGGCATCAGCTTCCTTGTCACCGAAAGCAAGTTGTTGGTGAACAAAGGTTTCCTCTGACCATGTTTCATTAATCGTAGCCGCTAAGCGATCGACTTTCTTGTTGCTGTCGGAGGAGAGAGAGCTGACTTGGGCGTTGAGCTCGGTGAGAGACTGACTGTCGGCCTGAGTAGTGTCGGGTGTCGCCCCCTTTTTGCTACGACTCGTTGAAAAATCGACAGCAGCGTATATCGCAGCGACGAAAACCAGGCTCAATATTATCTTTTCACTTTTTTTCATTGCGTAAGGAGTCTGCTTGGCACTTTATCCTGGAATTTCGATGAGTCCCTTCTGTCAACCAAGGACGATAGTATATGTCAGTTTGAAATTAAGTTCTGGGGTGCTGGGGTGAACTTCGATTCGATTGATTTCTTTAACATAGGGTAGCGCCAATAACTTAAGCAAAAAAAGTCGGAGGTTGGGGAATGATCCACGAAGTTCAGCATGGACAGTCAGGTTCTGCCAGCTATTTTTATTGTCCAACAGCGGTTTGATGTCAGCCAATTGGAGCGATGTTTCGTGTGCCAAGACCTTTATGTCTCTGGTGATCAAGTCCGAATCGTCTTGAGCCAACGGGGCGAGGGTGACAACCTGAGGCGTTGGCTGCTGGTCGAGCGTCGAGAGAATATCGTCGACCATTTTGATGCCTGCCTGATGGTGTTCTTGGTTTACCAAGTCATTTTTCAAGGTACTAATTTCATGATCAAGGGCATGGTGCTCTGTCCGCAAAGGGAGGAGGCTAGCCAAGGTGAGCACGGTGAGGCCTGCCAGGCATATCCCTAAGAATACGGCATTACGTCGTTTGAAAACAAATTGGCTCTGCTGGTTCATGAGGATTGCGGCTCCAGCGAGTTGAGGGTGGTTTTGAGGTTGATTTCAAAAAGCAGTACGCTTTTACCGTTTAAGCGCGTTACTTCCTTCGACTGCAGGTCTGGTTCACCGAGAAGATCAAGGGAGGCAAGGGATTTCAGGAAATTCATCAAGAAGAACTCCTGTTCTTCCGGCGGGGCATTGATGTAGCCGTTAAGCTGAATGAGTCCTTGGCTTTGAACGTTCTGTTGAATGCGGGACTCGTTTGCCTTTGGATCAAGTTCCAGTGTCAAGTCGGTGAACGTGATTTCTGGAGATGTTTTTTTTGTCAGCTCACGGATCATAATGACCGTTTTGAATCGGTCAACCTTCAATTTATTTTCTTGGTGGAATTGACTGATTTTTTGGATTGACTGGTTGGTGTAATCATTGGACCGAGACCGGGGTTCGACTTGGTACCTGTTGGCAAGTTCGGTACGCAGGGCCTCGGCAGTGGATCGTTTATTGAGTAACTGCTTGTATTGTAATGAGAAAAATATGCCGCAGCCGATAGTGAGGCAGATGGTGGCGATGGCGATCACGCTGTTTATTCGATTCGATGTTCTCTCTTCAAGGCGATCAGCATGGGTGAACAGAAAATTTGCGGTCGTTTGTTTCTCTGATAATGAGAGTCCTGTTGCTACTAAGAGATGGGGGCCAGTGGCGTTAGCGCCCCCGATGGCACGGTGGATGGATTGATTAGAAAAGGGTTCTAATACGGCACAGGGGATGTTTGCTCGGTACTCAATGGCCTTAAGGACAGGCTTGTTAACAGTATGTTCGCCAGAGGTAAATATTTTGCAGACCGGTGGAATCTTAAAGGTGGTGCTGCAGTATTCAAAGGTGCGCATCAGTTGACGGGACAAGCGATCAATAACCGCCATCTCGTCTAAGTTAAGGAGTGCGAGGACTTCGGGGCTTACCCGGTTAGATTTTCCGGAAGCGGTATAGGGCAGAAACAGGTAGTCAAAGACATTTTCCTCGTCGATGAGAATATTGTGCTGTGACGCTTGTTCTTGTAAAGACTCGACAAAACTTTCGATACCGGTCTTAATTTCACGGCTGAAGAACATCTTCCCCTTGTAGTAAATATCGATAAAGGAGTTGTGCTTGCGGATGGTGAAATAGGCCACTGGTTTATCGATTGGGATACTCAGGTCTTGGTTTATGAAGTTTTGGGTGGCTGCAGCGGGGAAGGTTAGGCCTGTCAAAGGGAAACCCGCATCATGAAACATTGACTGGACTCCCTTTACTTCGTATAGGGGGACCAGGCAGACCAACACTTGAATTTTATTCTGGTTGTCTTCAGTGGACTCCTGCAAGATGGAGTAGTCAAAGAGGGTGCTAGTCTCGTCGAACTCCAATTCACGTTTAGCTGACCAAAAAACGGCATTGGCGATCTCTTTATCTGTAACTTTTGGGATGCTGATGTTGTGGAGGGTTACTGGATTGCAATAGGCGTAGGAACACCAGATTTCATGGCTGGCAGGCGGATTGGCAATCTCTGACAAAGCTTTGAAAAGGACTGCTTTGAATGGCGGAAAATCGAAAAGATCTTGAGTGCTTGAGTCTTGGATGGTCTCATGCGGCACAGACTGACAGGCCAAGATGCTATGACCATGCTTGTCTCTTTGGCTCTTGACGAGGTGGATGACACCCGGTTGTATATCGACGGCGACCGTCGTTTTCGACATAGGACGAAGCCGTTGAAGGGTGGAGAGCATCGTTGAGGTTGAGCTTTGCAAAAGTGTCTGTTTGGGTGCTTCGGTAAAACTAGGAGAGGGAATTTCTTTCAGGGGGATCGTTTCTGCGGTAGACTCGACCTCTTCGCTGCTTTCCGTGGTAACAGGGGGAGAGGGAGTTTCAGGCGTTAAGACTAGGGTAGGGGGTGAGTTTTCTTCTTGAGGATTACTGTCGAGGTCGAGGGTGAACCCCTCTAAGCACAGGCCTGAAAGGCAATTTGTGTCACTCTCTTGCCAATTTGTTTCATCGGTAGGAGGTGCTGGCGATGTGCGGATAAGATCGAGTAACTGTTCGGTCGCAGTAATTTCTTTAGGTGTTGTCATGAACGCGGATTTAGCCTTTTTTGACCGTATTGTTGACGCGATGCAGCTTTTCTTTTATGGGGCAACCACACTTGTGGTGATCTTAGTGGGTAAAAAAGAAGATGGACTGAGAGGTCGCCATGGTGTGGATGAATTTTTTATATTTTTCCCAGTAAGCTTGGCCTTCTACACTATTACCAGTACCCACCCAACCACGTTAGCGGATTGTCTTGGCCAATACAACAAAAAATGTGTAAATATCAATCATCTGACGATATTTTTGTCTAATTTTGACCTGCTGTCGTTTGAAGATGATGGATGACAATTATTCCCCGTCTTTTCGCAAGGGGCTTTGGTAAGTTTGGAGTTATATTTACCGCATGAAAATTGATCTGCAAAATTTAACTTTGCAACAGATGGCCGATTTTTTTGAAAAAATTGGCATCCCCCCAGAGCGATCTGCGCATGTATTCAATTGGCTCTTTCAGCCAGGGAATTCCCAAATCAGTGAGATGCGTATTTTGCGACGGGAAATTCGTGAGTTACTGCATAAAAAGGCGTTTGTTCGTCGCCTTGAATCGTACCAGACGGAGGTGTCCGGAGACGGCACTGTGAAGTTTGTTTTCCTTCTGGATGATGGGGCACAAATAGAAAGCGTTTTGATCCCTGGTCCGAAGCGTTATACACTTTGTGTCTCGTCTCAGGTCGGTTGTGCCATGGGGTGCCATTTTTGCCTGACGGGAGGTATGGGTTTTATCCGCAACCTCGAACCTTTTGAGATTGTTGGTCAGGTCCTTGCGGTGATGGAATACATGGTGCAAAATGGTGTGATTCGCTCGACCCCCCGTGAATTGATCAATAACCTCGTTTTCATGGGGATGGGGGAACCTTTGGCTAATTTTGATCACCTGTTGACGACGCTCGATATTTTGATGGACAGTAAGGGGCTTGAGTTTACGGAACGGAGGATTACTGTCTCCACTTGCGGAATTGTGCCAAGGATAAATGACCTTGGACAATCAGTACGGGTTAATTTGGCGATTTCTTTGCATGCCGCCGACGATACGACCAGAAGTCAATTGATGCCAGTGAATCGTACCTATCCTATCGCTATGTTACTCCAGGCTTGTCGTGATTACCCCCTCGCTCCCGGCAAGGTTATTTTGATTGAGTATATCCTCTTCCAAGGACTAAATGATTCGGAAGCAGCTGCGCTGCTTTTGGTGAAACAACTGCGTGGTATTCCTTGCCGCATCAATCTCATGCCGTTTAACCAGTCGGAGAAGCTTCCATACACTTGCCCCGACCAGCGGACGATCAAAACATTTCAAGCGATTTTGCGCCAGGCAGGGTTTACTACCTTGATTCGCAATAGTCGTGGGGCCGATATTTCGGCTGCTTGCGGCCAGTTAGCCTCGCAAGGCAGGTGATGGCACAGTGTGTGGGTCAAAATTTATGCTGGGTTGTTGACATGCCTTGCAATTTATCTCATGTCGGCTATATAGTTGACTGCGTCGAGAAAAAGGCGGAATTTGGTGTGTCACATGACGCATATGTCCATAACGCGTTAATCCGATCAAATGAAGGACACTTAATCCCATTATTCATCATGGAGAACACGTATGACTAAGATTGGCAGGAATGATCAATGTCCATGTGGCAGTGGTCACAAATATAAGAGATGTTGCTTGCCGAAAAATCAAGCGAAGCAAAATGCCCAACTGCAGCCTCAAAAAGTTTCAATTAATGATGAGGTGGGTAAGTTGCAAGTCTTGGCGACCAACCACGAGGAGAGTATGAAGGTGATAGGCGTTTTCATATTCTTCTCCACGAAAGAAGGGGACGCGTGGCTGCTTGAGTTGAGTGAGATGGATGCGGTCTGCGTGGCTAAGGCCGGGGAGAAAATGGCGGTCGAGATTAATGAATCGGCCGAAACGATCGAAGTGAACTGGTCGCATCAGTTCGTAATTAAGGAGAAGGTTTTTACCACCACTGCCTATCTCGACAAAACCGTTACAACTTATAATAATTATCCAACCGCTTCGATCAGCGCTACCGTTAAGAAATTGCAAAGTCGATTCTCCAGTGAGCTCCTAGAGAAGATTCACGTTGACCCTAGTTAGTTGAGTGTCATGAAGGTGGGAGTCATGGCCATTGCCCCGAAGCGGTTTTCACCGGTTGTCGGGATGATGGCCGTAATTTTTCTCGTCTCCTCTCAACCAGGAGACCATCTGCACTTACCATCGTTTTTGCCATACGATAAGGCCTGGCATCTGCTCGAGTATGCTATTCTGGCCGCTACCTGCTTCTATGCTGTTCGTCCCTCCTTTTCGCACGATAACCGAACCCTTGTTTCCTTTTTAGTTGTTTGCTTCTCCTTTCTGTACGGGGTGTCGGATGAATTTCACCAGTCGTTTGTGCCGCTTCGCACCGCAAGTTTTTCTGATGTAATTGCCGACACCTTGGGTGCAACTCTTGTCGCTATAGGCTACTGGTGGAAAGCTGGGCCAGGTTGACAATCTCCGCCATTCCAGACCTAGTTTTTCTTATGTAGAGTCCCCCCCTGCAAGATGTTTTCTGAATTCTCTTTCTGTCTTTTTTTGTCAATGACCCAAAAAAACACCATACCTTATCTGCCGTTCTAGCCAACTCCTGACGCATTTGACCTATATTGCGCAATTTGTGACACTTTAGCGTGGTCACATACGTGAAAATTTCCCTCCTGCCAGAAGATTTTTCTGAAGATTTTTGTTGAGCATTTTTTTTGTTTTGGCACCTGTTTTTCTTGTTTACTTTTACCGTATCTTGTGCGATCTTGTACAGCATTATACAACATGTCGTATGTTGTCGTTGTGCTTGCACGGGAGGCAAACCGTACTATTTTCAAGGGGATTTGTCTTTTCTTGCATGAATTTTAGCTAACTATACCCAAGGTGAAATCCATGACCAAACGAATCAACACCAATGAAATCACCCTCCCGCCAGACGCGATCAAGCCAAAGTTTAAAGAGAACGCAATTACCGTTCTCCAGAAACGCTATCTTACTAAGGATCAGCAGGGTAAAGTCACTGAAACGCCCCAAGATATGCTGTGGCGGGTTGCAAAAACAGTCGCCGCCGGAGAGTTGATGTTCAATACAAATGCTCCAATCGCGCAGTTGGCCGTTGATTTTTATGAGATGATGGCCGCATTTGATTTTCTGCCAAACTCGCCAACCTTAATGAATGCTGGGCGTGAGCTTGGTCAGTTGTCCGCCTGTTTCGTCTTGCCTGTTGAAGACTCGATGGAGAGCATCTTTGAGGCTGTCAAGCAAACCGCTCTAATTCACAAAAGTGGGGGAGGAACGGGGTTTTCGTTTTCCAGGATAAGACCTCATAATGATGTCGTCCATTCGACGAAAGGAGTCTCTAGCGGGCCCTTGTCCTTTATGTCGGTGTTTGATTGTGCTACAGAGACCATCAAGCAGGGTGGCACCCGTCGAGGTGCTAATATGGCGATTTTGCGAGTAGATCACCCTGATATCATGGATTTTATCAAAGCCAAGGCAGACTTGACTAAACTGAACAACTTCAACCTTTCGGTCGCTATTACTGATGAATTCATGGAGGCGGTCAAGGTTGATGGGGAGTATTCTTTAATTAATCCCCGTGATGGAGAGATTGTCAAAAAGCAGAATGCCAACAAGATTTTTCGGCAAATTGTTAAACAGGCCTGGCTCACCGGTGAGCCGGGTATTGTCTTTATTGATCGGATAAACGCCAAGAATCCTACGCCTCAAGCTGGGATGATTGAAAGCACCAACCCTTGTGGCGAACAACCTCTTTTGCCCTATGAGTCATGTAATCTTGGTTCGATCAATTTGGCCAATATGGTGGCCAGTGACAAGGTCGATTTCCAGAAACTTGGCCGTACTGTCGAAAAAGCGGTCCATTTCTTGGATAACGTGATTGATATCAACCGGTATCCCCTGCCGGAAATTGATCGAGTCACTAAGCGAAACCGCAAGATAGGCCTTGGGGTCATGGGGTTTGCTGATATGCTTGCAATGTTGAACACCCCGTACTCTTCACCAAAAGCCACTGAAATTGCAGAAGAAATTATGCATTTCATTGACAAGAAAGCCCTTGACTATTCAATTGCTCTTGGTGAACAGCGTGGGGCTTTCCCAAACTTCCCAGAAAGTGTTTATGGCCGACAGAATCCTTCTGCCCCAGTTCGTAATGCCACGAGAACCACAATCGCACCGACAGGCACTTTGAGTATTCTGGCTGGATGTTCCAGTGGGGTTGAGCCTATGTTTGCCATCTCTTATATTCGGCGAGTCATGGATAATACCGAAATGGTTGAGGTTAACCCGGTGTTTGAGCAAGTCGCGCAAGAGAATGGTTTTTATTCTGAAGAGCTTATACGGAAGATCGCGAAATTGGGTACTATTCAGGGACTCGAGGAAATCCCGCTCAAATTTCGGCAGGTTTTTGAAACTGCTCATGATATCACCCCGCAAAATCATATTGATATCCAGTCAGCCTTCCAGAAGTACACTAATAATGCTGTCAGTAAAACCATTAACTTCGGTCATGATGCAACTGTTGAAGATGTAAAGGATGCCTATCTCCTCTCGTATGAGCGAGGCTGTAAGGGAATTACCATTTACCGGGATGGCTGCAGGGCGAATCAAGTCTTGAGTACCGCTAAAACTGAAAAGAAATCAGAAGGGGTCGAGGCGGTGCCACCCGTCAAGCGAGATCGTCCTCGAAGTTTGGTTGGCAAAACGTATCAGATGGCAACGGGTTGCGGGCAGATGTATGTGACGATCAACGAAGATGATAGTCGGCGGCAATTCGAGCTGTTTAATTTTGTTGGGAAGGCCGGAGGGTGTGCTGCAAGTCAGTGTGAGGCAATTGGTCGCTTAGTTTCTCTTGCTTGGCGCAGTGGGATGGCGCCTGAGCCTATCGTTAAGCAGTTGATTGGCATAAGTTGTCATAAGCCAGCAGGTTTTGGAGCACAAAAAGTCTTGTCCTGCGCCGATGCTATCGCTCAAGCTGTTCGACAACATATGGAGGCCATTAGTGGAAAAACCGATAGCTCAATGGATGAAGGTGCTATGAGCTTTGGGGCATGTCCGGAGTGCGGGGGGTCTATTGAGCACGAAAGTGGCTGTTGCGTATGTCACTCCTGTGGTTACTCGGAATGTGCGTAAGTTATCCATAAACGGCATATCTTTCAAGCGGTTACAGCGGCATGAAGTGCTGAAAATAAGTGTGGCAGGATGCAGAGTTAATATGGTATATCGGAATCCAAACTTTTCGTCTGTTTGACAGAGATGATAGGAATGGAGAGGAGTAAAAGACAAAGGACGGGTAGCTCAGCTGGATAGAGTGTTGGCCTCCGAAGCCAAAGGTCGCGGGT
>JAQUKQ010000088.1 GCA_028718985.1 Desulfobulbaceae bacterium
TGATCCTTGGTGAGGATTTCAAGGATCGCATTGTATTGATTGGTCTTGTATGTAAAACGAAGCTGTTGCATTCTCTGGCCAATAGCCGGATCATGAAGCATGAGGGGGTCGAGACAGAGAAGTTTCTTGATGGCGTTATAATCCCCCAGTCGGGCTTTACGATACAAACGAGTGGGCGATGTGTGATAGATCAGCCAGCAAGGTCCCGTCACCAGCAGGAAGAAGCTGCTTTCCAGGTTCATATCTTCTATCATAACGTGCATTCGTGCTTTGACATCTTGGTCAACAGATTGCGGTGAAATGTCGTCCTTGATATCCTCAAGGGATTCACGAAGTATAATTTGCATTGCTACTTTTGTCTGAGCAATCTCCTCTGGAGTTGTGGTGGGCAGAACCGGTTTGCCAACAGAAAGCAGGCGTGCACATTCAATTATATTTTCGCTAAATTGAATTGTTTCTGGGCTAAAGCAGGAGAAGTCAGTGAATAGTTTTCGGACGAAAATATTTGGTTTCCTGTGTGAACGGTATAAAGCAAACCAAGAGGGAAGATGAGGCAAGGGAAATTGATGCCCCATAATGTGGCGTTCTTTTGTATATTGGAAGGCTTCATGAATATCCCTGGCGGTTATTGCAAAATGTGGTGCCAACAGAGCAAACAGAAAATGTTTGTCTTTCAACCATCTTTGAATAGCCAGCATGGAGGTCTCCGGTATTTTTAGAATTTTCGATGTGTTATCGTCTGTATAGTTCTCATACAGCATGGTCTTAATTTAGATTAAAGTGTACCCTGATCTCTGTGGGTTTAACAAGCCCTAGACACTAGCATGACCACAGATATCCTTGCTGGCTGAAAGCGACACCCTTTTAACGGCTTTGAAATAGCCCGCTAAAAGTATTTCGGCAGATCGCACAAATGGGTGGCACAAAGAACCAATGGGGGAGGTGTTCCGTTCTGCATTTCCGCCTTTCGGCGGGGCTTTGAACGGGGAAGGAGGGGAGAGGAAAGAATTGAGTGGGTTGCCCCGAGTTCTTTTGGATCTTCGATGGGTGTCTGTAGCCGCTCCGCTGACCGCAACGGGCCAAAGAGAATTCGGCCCTAACTGCGCTGTGCGGAAGAGGACGTCATGGAATGTGATGTGCCTGACGGTTGACAGTAGTAGCTATAAGTCTTGGTAGTGCAGAAATGCTTATGACTCGAAAGTGGACTCCTTCACCTATGTAAAAAAAAAGCAGAGCCAAATGAATGACCCTGCCTTAGTGTGTTTGCGTATAATGAAAGAGGATATCAGGCTTTCTTCTTTCTGCGTATTCCGACGAGTCCGGCTAAACCTGTGCCCATGAGGAGCATGGTGGCTGGCTCAGGGACTGGTGCTGAATCTGGCATCGTGTGTGCGTGGGAAGCGAGTTGAGCAACAGGCAGTGTGATGGACTCATATCCAGTCATTTCCCCTATGGATGTAAGGTTGCCCAACGATCCAATCACTGTTCGTCCGCGTAGGTCTGGCAACGCGAAGTCGTTAATACCGTTGCCGCCGTAAATGGTGCCTATGAGGGAGAAGAGTGCTTCGTTGCCAGCAATCGACAACAAACTGCCATCGGCAAAGGCAAATCCGCTGGGAGCGAAATTACCAGCGAACGCCGTAATTTCGCCGAGTAACGTTTGGCCGCCGACACGGTCAAAACTCGGATAGACACCTTCAGTCGCAATAAGATAGTTTAAAGCCAGGGACGGTTGCATATTGTCGAATGGCTGGTTGCCGCCGGAGGCTCCGGTTGGATCAGCCGAAGGTAGCATAGGGTGGGTATGCGAGGGCATTTGATCTGGGCTCAGAGTTATTTGTTCTGCCCCCACCACTTCGCCAAGAAGACGATCAGTCAATCCGGGACCATGTCCGGCACCAATGATGGTTCGGTCACGCAGGTCTGGCAGAGCGAAGGTGGTCTTTCCGTTACCACCATAGGTCGTGCCGAGGATAGAGAAGAGCGCCGTGTTTTGACTGATTGACAGCAGACTTCCATCGGCGAAGGCATATCCGCCAGGAGCGAAATTGCCGACGAAGGCGCTTACTTGGCCAATGAAGGGGGAGTATGAAGGGGACCCGTCACGCGGAGGAAATGCTCCCTGGGTGGCAATTACATAGCTAACAGACAAGGAGGGCTGCATGTTATCGATCGGCTGGCTGTTGCCTGCCATGCCGGTCAGGTCTGGGGCTCCTGGTATAATATGATCATGGGTCGGCAGCTGAGGTGTCGTGATTATCGTCGAGGCTTCACCTACCTGCACGCCTGGGACGTTTCCTGAGTTGCGACCGATCATGGTCGTGTCCCGAAGGTCGGGGAGTGCAAAATTGTTAACCCCGTTGCCGCCATAATAAGTACCCATTAGAGAGAACAGCGCTTGGTTCGTGCTGATTTGCAGCAGTTGCCCGGCAGCTTCCACCCCACCAGGGGCAAAGTTCCCGGCAAATGTGCGAATTGAGCCCATTACTGCTTCGCCTGAGCTGCCACCACCTTGTTGGCTAGGGTAAACACCAAAAGGTTGGACGAATTCGGTCATGGTTAGGGACGGCTGCATATTATCGAAGGGTTGATTACCTCCTGCAATGCCGGTGAGGGTCTCCGCTTGAGCGATTGGAGTTGCCAGTGTAGCCAACAAAAGCAACATTGGAACTTTAAAATTTCTTTTCATTTTTTCCCTCTTTACTAGATTTAAGTTGGTTTTCGGGCTCATTTTGGGCAACTATAAAAAGTAGTTTATTGTTTAGTTCTTTTGAATATGCAGCCTCTGTCGGAGCAGAGATCAGGCTTTCTTCTTCTTGCGTGCTCCGATGAGTCCAACTAAGCCAGAACCCATGAGAAGCATAGTCGCTGGTTCGGGGACTGGGGCTGAACCGACAGATTCTTGAACCGAAGTGATGACCAAGGAACTCCCGCCGTCTGAAGTCAGAATTTTCCAATTTGTGCCGGGGGCCAAGCCGGTCACGGTGAAGTCAAGGGAATCGAACCCATTCATGTTCATGTTCTTGCCGAAGATGAAATCCCAGCGATCGCCCACTGTTTCGGTGTACGTATCCGCGAATAGAAATTCCACCCCCCCGTCATGGAACCATGATGTATTCTCGATATTCAGCACATCATATTCCGTCAGGCTCGCCATATCGAATAGGAACTTACCGTAACTTTCCAGGTTGCCAACACTCGTGCGGCCGATCGGGTCCCCCGGTGAAAATTCAGCCCCACCCATCAGTGTTAACTGCGAGGCCCGACCCGTTCCGGTATACAAGCCGCCCGCAATGACGATTTCGCTGGCCCACAACAGACCATTATTGACCGTAACCCCTCCGTTTTGATAATAAGTGCCACCCACGCTAATTATGCCGTCATTTCTGGCAGTCCCGAAGTTTTTCAATTGCGTCTGACTGAGATAAGCACCGTTTTCATTGATCAGATTTCCGTAATTCCGGATTTCTCCATCCGCATATGTAGAAGTGATCTGGGCATCCTTCCGGTTGACAAGGGTTCCATCCGTCCAGTTCTTGAACTGGCCCGCCAGTTCGATAGTGCCGAGGTTCTCAATCAATCCATTGTTGTACACAAAAGTTTGATTCAGTGGAGTACTCCCCAGCATGATGGTGCTTTCCGCCGTGCCAATCAGCAGATTACCCTGGTTGCTCAAACTGCCATAGTTGTTAAAACCGCCCGTCGCAGGAACAATGGCGCTATACGGGGACAAGACATCGTTGTTGATCCTGAGTGTCCTTTTGTTGACGACACTTCCTGCATTATTGAAAAAGCCACTGGCCGATACATCCATCGTATTGTTCAGGGCACCCCAGGAATTAAAGGTGCTGCCGGCGGCCAGCTTCATCCAACCGCTGTTCTGGAATGTTCCGGTTGCTGCATTGCTGATGACGGCGGCTGCAGATGCCACAAATTGGCCGTTATTAAAAACCTGCCCCCCATTCCGATTGGTGAACGTGGACCCCCCAAAATTGACGAGTTGATTATCATTGGTGAACGAACCACTGGAGTCCACCTGACTGTAGTTGTTCACCGTGCCATTGTTGATGACCTGCCCCGAGGAGTTGTTTAACAGAAATGTCTGCCGCTCCAGGGTCGTCGAGGCGGATGCGTTTGGGGCAGATCCATTCTTAAACAGGCCATTGTCGATGGTCAGCCCGTAACTGCAGGTGTCGCAGCCCGTCTGGAACTGGAAGGTGGACCAGTTCTCCAGCGTTGCTCCGCCGGCGATAGTGACATTTGCATAGCTGGTTGTCGGTGCCACGATCCAATTCTGCGGATCGACTCCTAGGCTAATTGGCGCTCCTATGACCCACGGCAGCACTTCGGCATTTCCCAGTAAGGGGCTGCTCAGGAGCGCCAGGGCCGTCAAGGTGCAGACAAGGCCGGATGAGCGCCGATTCTTCATCATTTGGTCTTCCTGGCGTGATACTGGTTTCACTGGCAATCCTCCCACTGCTCCGTATTGCTCACGAATCACCATCTTCTTCATTTTTTCTCCTTATTTATTAAATAATAATTTAGATTGGTTGCAAATCTGCACATAAGCGTACGTATTTTTTACATAACACTGCAAATCTCTTGCCAAATCTACAGGTCGTATTTTCCCCAAAATAAAATCTACAAAAATGACAACTCATCAAATAAGTACGAAATAAGTACGTTAACAGTATGTTTTTACGAAAAAAGTTGCCGCTTTACCGGAAAAACATATCGTTTTGCCGGAAAAATCTACCTTTCTGTCTTTTTTAGGGCAGTTATCTTGAATAGTATCATTTACCTGAATAACGAACTACATACAGAAACCATAACCTGCAGTTACATATTTGATGATGTACAATTTCACATCCTAATAACTACCAGGCTGAAGATTTTTACTGACATTTTTAAAATTAAAAAAGCTTGGCCAGGAAAAAAAATAAGGGAGAAACCATTGCTGGAGTCTCCCTCTCACTGTGCCCAAATTGTGCCCGTCAAGGTCAAATTATTACAAACATAGCCAAATAAATCCAAAAACAGAAATAAAAAGTATAATCAATCCAATCAATTACAATAACACAACAATCGACTAGTTCTTTGTACTGGACTTAGGATCCAGCCCACGTGAGTGGTTGGGGGTTCGACTCCCCCCTCTCGCACCATTACAACGATTTAAGACATCCAGCGAAGTTCAATTAACCCGCACTCCGACAAGGTTTGCGGGTTTTTTGTTAAAGAACCACTCTTCTCCATTACTCACACGAATCCTGCAGCATTCCATCCATACTCACTCATTTTTTGGCATCCTGATACTCGCTGATAAGCGCCTCAAGCCCTTCCTCCTGTTCTTTCGAAAGCGCGCCAAAGGTAACACCTCGCCGCCGAATCTTAATTGGACCGGATTTTTGTTTGGCCAAGATTAGATAAATCAGATGATTCGTGTCGCACACCTCGGCATCATAGGTGGTAATCAAAGAGACATCTTCCACGTTGCATCGCTCCCCAAAGAGGCAATAGCGTTCAGAGCTGTCTTTCGGCCAATTTTCATCCGCATGATAAAAAAAAGCGAGCCCACCTTTACTGATATCAACAATCAAACCGGGTAGCACTGATGAATCCTCCCGGAATACGGCAAAAGACCCGAGATCGATCTCATAGCGGGTGTGCTTCCTCATGTTATGGTCAGTCATGATAGTCGTCATTGTCTTTGTCGGTTCCAATGTAATGAAAGGCAAAAAGCCTCTATGATTGCCAAATCACAAAACCCCACCACTATAGCAACAAGCAAGTAAAACAAAACGAATCAGCCATCGAGTACCTTTCGTACGGCAGAAGCAAGTTCGGGAAAATAGAAAGGCTTAAGCAACAAGTGCTTGATGCCAAACGCTTGTATCTGCTCCTCCGAGAGATATTGCCCATAGCCGGTGCAAAGGATAATCGACACATCCGGACGAAGGACAATGAGTTGCGCGGCAAGCTCCGTACCATTGATACCGGGCATCTCCTGATCGGTAATCACCAGATCAAACTCGCCGTTGCAGGCCTCAAACACCTGCAAAGCCTCCTTGCTATTGCCAACGGCATGGACCTGGTAACCGAGCGCCTGTAAAATTTGAGTGGTAGCATCAAGGATCGCAGCATCGTCATCAACGACGAGGATTGACTCGCTCCCCTTCATAAGCCGGTGCTCGACAAGATTTTTCTGTCCTTCGCCACTCGGCAACTCAGGAAAGAAAACTGCAAAAGAAGAGCCCTCTCCCGGCACTCTCTCCACCGTTATCTGCCCACCATGACTGCTTACAATTCCATGAACCACGGCCAAACCCATGCCTGTCCCCTCTCCTGGCTCCTTGGTTGAAAAGTACGGGTCAAATATTTTTTCTAAAAGAGCAGGTTCTATACCAACACCGGTATCGGTGATGGTGAGCTTGACAAACTTAACCAAGGGTACGGAGTCCCCTTCGCTACCAAGCCTCGGCCTCTCGACTTCTTCCAGTCTGACAGTAAGGACGCCACCCTTGCCCCGCATAGCATAAAAGGCGTTCGTGCACAAATTCAATATGATTTGGTGCAATTGGGTCGTGTCTGCCAGAATTGGGCCGCATTCGACATCGATGTCTTCACGAATATGGATGTTGGATTGCACCGAGGCCTTCAGCAGTTTAAGCACCTCCCTCAGTGCTATCTGGACATGGGTTGGATGAAACTCCTGCTCTTTTTTGCGGCTAAAGGTAAGAATATTTTTAATGAGATCTCTGGCCCGTCGACCAGCCTTTTTGACCTGCTCCAGATTATCGTAGAGCGGCTGTCTATCGTGGACCTCCAGTTGGCACAACTCGGTAAAACCAATGACCGCTGTCAGTATGTTATTGAAGTCATGGGCAATACCGGCAGCCAACGTGCCAAGGGCCTCCATTTTATGCGTCTGCCGAAGGCTTGCTTCGAGTTTTTGCTTTTCCACTTCGATTTTCTGCCGCCTCTGAACCTCCTTCACAAGACTCTGGTGCTGAGAGATAATCTCGCTAGTGCGTTGTTCTACCAGGTATTCTAAGTGATCACGATGACTCTTCAGCTCCTGTTCAGCCCTTTTCCGATCATCGATATCCTGAAAGATAACGATGATCGAATTTTGCTCGTATTCAGCCAAGCAAAACAACGTCATCAAGATGTACCGTCCATTCAGCATAAACGGCTGCTCTTCGCCTAACGATACAGGACGGCCATCGAGTTGTGCACAGCAATCCTTCAACAGTCCAACATGGGTCACATCAAAGAACTCACACAGATGCCGTGAGAGTACTTTCTCTTCAGTTTCACCAAGCAACCTTGCTGCAGCAGGATTGAGGCTAACAATTTGACCGGCGGGTGTCAGCTCCAAAAATCCTTCGTGCATGTGGACAAGAGTGGCATCAAAATGCTTTTTTACAGAGAGAAGCTCTTCTGTCACGATCCGCTTAAAGACATTTTCCGTGCCAATCACATCTTTGGAGACCTGATCAGCTTCCCCTCTATCGAGAGAGGCAAAAAGCGCAAGAATATGCTTTTCCACCTCTTTGAATGGTCCTTTGGCGATACAGGCGTGCGCCCCGAAGGACGCAAAGTCTAGCTCTTGCTCCACTGCCACAGCCGACAAAACAATCACATAGGCCTTCGCCAGCTCCGGCATCGTCTTAATAACGCGGCAAAGTTTTTCACCTGGTATCTTAGGCATCACCAAATCGACAAAGATAACATCGGGCCGAAATTTTTGTAAAATCTCCAAGGCTTCAAGGCCATCAACTGCACAGAGGACGTAATGCCCCTCCCGGCTCAAAAAATTTTCCATGAGCCGTAAAATGACTGGACTGTTATCAACAACAAGAATTTTCTTATTCATCATCACATCCCTATTCAGCCAATTGGCAAGTATCAGCCTACCAAAGCCCATAATCTTTTAGCAACAGCTTTATTCACAATTGACAAAGCAGAGCGTCCTGACATAGACTGTATGCGGGCCTTGCCGTTTGACCTTAGCAAGTAAAACATCCAGGCAAATTACGCCCTTTCCATATCCTTATATTTCACAAGTCACAGAACAGCCATTTTTTTCATCCGTAACACCATAGAAAACTGATTGTTTTTTTTGTTATCTCCTGCAACTAAAAATCTATGGCACCTTCAACAAACCAGCGGCTCGTGGCAACAGGTAGCCGCTCTATCTCCATCCTCAATTTACCTGCCACGACCTGCTTAGAGGCCGGACAGGTCTACGCCGTCATTGCAGACGAAGCAACATCTCTGCTGCCATTGGCCTGGTCATCCTTGTTAGACGAAGCAAAGGATATCCCGAGGATTTGGATCACCGGACATGACCCGGAACGGGAGCTCTCCACCCAGACAAAACTTGGCGAAGAGATGCGGCAGGCATTAGCAAGCGGAAGCCTCCGCGTTTTTCAAGCTGAAGACAACCTGTGGCAGGACATGACAAACCGCCTTTTTGTAGAACTCGAGCACTTTGGTTGGAATCAGGGCTCTTTTCTTGTCATCGACTGTGCCCATCGTCTCTTTTGCAATACAGACGGAAAAGAGGTAATAGCCACCTGCTGTCATTTCGCCAAGCAGCATTGCTGTCCGATACTGTTACTCTGCCCCCGCTTTCTCGACACCGTCGATCCAACACCGGCAATCAAAAGCGGAGCCAAGCAGCTGGCAGGTTTTGCCCGGTTGCGCAGGTCAACAGGGGAACTCTGGTGGGACATCTTTCATTGGTTCGGCCCCACTGGCGTAACGGCAAACCAATCTTTCCGGCTTTTTGAACAAGTAAATGGCAAACTTGTTGCCAAAGACACTGCAGACCATACGACCATCGCACCGCCGGCCGATGAAGCGCTTGTCTTTATCACTCGCACCGCCATGCTAACAACTGAACAAGCGCCCGGCACCTGGCATGTCACAGACGATCTGAACACCCTTATGACCGCAAGTACTAGCTTGGCTGCTGCAACCGTTATCATCCCATCTCGCCGCAACGCTCAAGAGGCTTTGCGACGAGCAATTCATACTCTTCGTCACTCCTGCGGCGCGCGCCTCAAAATCATCGTACGCGAAATCGACGTGCGTCTTCGGCAAGGACAAGAGCAGCTTCTCCTCCGCTTGGGCGCCAACCTGATCATCCCGCTGGAGTGCGATTTTTGCCGATTGCAAAGTCTAGTAGGCATGATTCAAGGACAGATTTTTTCCCCTGATCTTGAAACAGACTACCAAGCCACCGTTGCCAGCACCATGCCGAGTAGCGATCAAGGATACTTGCCACCAAAAGACTTCATCAAATCAGTACTCCTTGCCCAACAAAAAACTCAAGTGCTGCCGCTCCACAATGCCTTGATTCAATTGCCCTTGACCTCCGAATTATCTCCATCGGAGGCCTTGCGCCAATGTGCAATAACCCGACACGGTGACCTTTGCACCGCAGATGACAACAGCATCTACCTCTTTCTCTGCGCCTGCCGAGAAAACGATATTGAACTGACGCTGGAGCGTCTCTTCCTGTTACCTATTCCAGACCTGTTTACCGGCGAAGTTCGCTATCTCTCGCAGGAAACCATCGATTTTGCCCTGCGAGAATTCGAGAGGCGTCACTCAGAAAGAGCTTTCCCTGACCTCAGTGAGGATCTTGCCAATAGCCCAGCCGCCAAGACGCCACTCACTTCTCCCCAACCAACGAGCATTCCAGCGCCGCATAGTGCCCCCGCACCAGCTGTTTGCCGACCATTGCCGCTGCGCCAAAACATATCCTCGGTCGTTGCCCTATGACAACATGCCTCACCTCCATCATCTCCCTTGCCGTTGGCATGGTCATCGGCAGCTTTCTACCAAAAATTACGCTCTGGTGGCAAAACGCTCGCCGCCCGTTGACCTTCAAGCCGGTTATCTTGAAGGCCTATTCGCCCAAGCCTGGCAGCCTCTCCGAGGTGTCCTGCAAAGGACCTTCGGCCTCATGACAATCCAGAAAAAAACCATCGACCAAACGGGCATCACAGATTCCAATATCGTCCCACAGGTAAGCCACCCTCCCATCCGGCTAGGGGCTTGGAACTTCTACTTCCTGGCTAAATTCCTTTTGTACTGGAAAGAGCTCATCGGCTTTCACCCAATTGAGAACCTCGCGTTTGCGGCCATTCTTCTCGCCCCGCTACAATCCTCCTTCTGGCGCTGGATAAGGACGATACTCGCTACTCCGGTTGCCATCGCCCTCCTCTACCACGATAGCTGGCTGCCAAAGTTCGGCCGGCTCATCTCCGAAGGGGCACTGTTACGCTCCTTCAACTTCCACTATCTCATTGAATTAGCAGGCCGCTTTATCAGTTGGCCGGTGGTGGCTCTGCTCTGTATTCTTTGGGCAGGAAACCAGATCCTTGGACGCTGGATCAGGGTCGGAGTTTTCGTGGTTGGAGCACTGATCGCCTTGACCATCAGCCAAGAACCCAATAATCGGCCACTGTCCATGGCGGCCGCACCCACCGGCATCAACGACGCAGACATTCCCCACAGCGCCCCTGTCAGCGAGGTGGAAATCGACCGCGACAGCATACTGCAGGACTTTTTCAGCAGAGAGTCAAAGCGTATCGTCACCTTCACCACGCCTGCGCAGGACGCTCCGCCCTTCGACATCATTTTTCTGCATATCTGCTCTCTTGCCTGGGACGATGTCCTGGCCATGGGCCTGCAAGACCACCCTCTCTGGCAAAAATTCGATATCTCCCTCAGCCGCTTCAACTCCGCTTCCTCCTACAGCGGCCCGGCGGCAATCAGGCTCCTGCGCGCGCCATGCGGACAAGTTCGCCATGCGGGACTCTACACGCCTGGGCAGGAGGATTGCTATTTGATGCCGAGCCTAGAAAAGATCGGATTTGAACCAAATCTGGTCCTGAACCATGACGGCCATTTTGATGATTTTCTCAATACAACCCAGAAGAAAGGGCATCTCCCTGTCCCTCCCATGCCGCTCACCAAGCTGCCTGTCACCCAACACTCGTTTGATGGCTCGCCAATATTCGACGATCTGGCGGTTCTCTCGCAATGGTTAGATTTGCGCCAGAAAGACCCCGCAGCGCGAGTTGCAGTCTTTTACAACACCATCTCCCTGCACGATGGAAACCGCATCTCCGGAGCCAAAGCCAGTCTCAACAGCCTGGAGACTTACAAAGAGCGCCTCACCGAATTGCTTGACGAGCTTGACAGTTTCACGCAAAGACTTGAGCAGTCCGGACGAAGAACCCTGCTCATCATGGTCCCTGAACATGGTGCTGCAGTGCGTGGGGACAAGATCCAAATAGCAGGGCTCAGAGAGGTGCCAAGCCCCGCCATCACCCTGGTGCCGGTCGGTTTCAAGATAATTGGCCCCGGTGTCAAACGCCTGGGTGCTAACGTGACAGTCGACACCCCGACCAGCTTTTTAGCCATCTCCTACATCATCGCTAAAATGCTTGAGATATCACCCTATGCCGAAAAAGGCTTCAACGCATCGGACTACATTAACGGTCTGCCAAGCACCAGCTTTGTCTCGGAGAACGAAGACCTGACTGTCATGGGCATGGAGAAACGTTTTTACCTCCGCCAAGGCAAAGACGAGTGGAGTGAATACCCAGCTAGCAGTCGATAAACACAACGAAAACTTACCACGACTAACACTCACCACTATCGAAAATGACGAACGACGAACTATGCACTGGCTACCAATCTGACATTGAAGGCCTCTCATCGCTGCTACCCACCACCGCCCAGCGCTACCACGAAGTCATGCGCGACCAGGAGGCCCTGAACTCCCTGGTACGCTGGCCGCTTTTGCTACAGTCTCGCGCTACCGCAAGCCAACTCCTGCACGATGAGGCCAAGTACCCGTGAATATCATTGCTGTAACCGGAATCAGCGGCGGGGTGGGCGTCACCACGGTGACCGCTCACTTGACCGCAACGTTGGCCGCTTCCAAGCGTAGTGCTATCGCCTTTGATTTTTCGGCAGGAAATACGCTCAGGCTCCATTTCGCTATGAATTGGCACGACAAAGCGGGACTTGCCCCGCAGGTACTGGCCGACAAGCCCTGGCAGCATGCCGCCTATCGCAGCGCCGGCAACATCGACTTTGTGCCCTTGGGTGAAGTCGAAGGCAGAGACACATCCACCTCCTTCGACGCCTGGGCAGAGAAACGTCCTGGCTGGTTTTCAACGATGCTCGACGAGATCGATATTCCCGCCAACAGTCTCATCATCTGCGACTGCTCACGTCTCGGGAATAGACTTGCCTCTGACATTCTGTCGACTGCCACGCTAGCCTTGATCGTCCTTGCACCAGACGCCATTGCCTATGCTAACGCCAAAAAAGCAAAGCAAGTGACCCTCTCTGCCGGGGCAAAAGAGGCATCGTTTGTCATCAATGGCTTCAACCCCGGCCGTCTTCTCGATCAAGACGTGACCCGCCTCATGCTAACCGATTTTCGGACAAGTCTAGCTCCTGTCAACATCCATCAAGACGAATCAGTGCGAGAGGCTTTGGCCACCATGCAAACGGTATTCGACTACGCCCCCTCCTGTCAGGCCGCCTTCGACTTCACAGCCTTAGGCACCTGGATGGTCTCCCGCCTTGCCCATCTTCGAGAGAACGCGTCATGAACCAGGCCAGGGTAAGCATACGGCAGCACTGGACCCACCCACTACTGAGCGCTTGTGGCATCGACCCACGCCACTCGTGGGGCAAGATCTTGCTCTCCTTTTTTTTCATCTTGCCCTCTTGCGAAACATCAAAACCATTCTTGCCGCACCTGGCCGATCTCTTTCCCCACATCCAATTCACGCGGCCCCGTCTCGGCGACTTGATTCGTTTCCCTCTGCAACTAATCTGGCTGATGCTGGTCATTCCTCCCTACAAGGACAATTCCCCGCCAAAACCTTCGCTG
>JAQUKQ010000089.1 GCA_028718985.1 Desulfobulbaceae bacterium
GGAAGGCTTGATGCTGGTCTCCCCAGATGGTGAAATTGTCTTTGTTAATCAGGCTTTTGAAGCGATGCTTGGCTATCGCAGTGCCGAGCTTTTGGGTAAGTCGTGTGAGATGTTTCAGTGTGAGCGATGTGTTCGTTCCCGGGCCAGCGGTGTCTCTTGCTATTGCACCCTTTTTGAGCAGGCCGGGGTTACGGCTACTGAGTGTGTGTTTCATGGGAAGAATGGTCGTCCCATTCATCTTCTGAAAAATGCGGCTGTGATCAAAGACGACAATGGGACGGTGATTGGTGGGGTCGAAACCTTAACCGATCTGACCACGGTGCTTGCCAAGGAGAAGGTGATCGCGACCCTGCGGCGTCAGCTCCAGGTTGATGGAGGATTCCAGGGGATTATTGGCGAGTCGGCGGTGATGAAGCAGGTCTTTGATTTGGCGACAAGTGCGGCGCAGTCCGATGCGCCGTTGATCATCTATGGTGAGTCCGGAACCGGAAAAGAGCTGGTTGCGGCAGCGATTCATCAACTAAGCCCACGTGCCGCTGCCCCTTTTGTTAAGGTTAACTGTGCTGCTTTAAATAATAACCTTTTGGAGAGCGAGCTCTTTGGCCATGTCAAGGGTGCCTTCACGGGGGCCGAATACAAACGCATTGGCCGTTTCGAGGCGGCACATGGCGGCAGTATTTTTTTAGACGAGATTGGAGATCTGCCACTCTTGACTCAGACGAAACTCCTGCGGGTGCTCCAGGAGATGGAGATCGAGAGGGTTGGTGATAATCGCCCCATTAAGATCGATGTCAGGATCATCGCCGCCACCAATAAAGATCTTCAGCGGCTCATCGGCGAGGGTCTCTTCCGCGAGGATCTCTATTACCGGCTTAGTGTCATCCCCGTTTCCCTGCCGCCTTTGCGCGAAAGGTGTCCGGACATTCCCCTTTTGCTCGAGTTCTTCATGAAGCGCATTAGCCGCAAGTCCGGCAAAAATATCAGCGGCATCACCCGTGAGGCATTAGAAATTCTGATGAATTATAGCTGGCCTGGCAATGTTCGAGAGTTGGTCAATGTTTTGGAGTACGCCTACGTGGTCTGCCCACAGGGGGAGATTGCTGCAAGTCATTTGCCTGGCCAGTTGTTGCAGGGGAAACTGGCTATGAAGAGCAGTCAATCCTCATTGCTACAGGATGATTCGGTCAAGCGGCAGCGGCTCCTTGCCGCTTTGGAGGAGAGCCGTGGTAATCGGTCGGGGGCAGCTAAAATTCTGGGGGTGAGCCGGGTAACGGTGTGGAAGTGGATGAGGCGATATCAGCTTTAATGCCTTGGCGATCAGGATAGGTCGCTTAACGCTAGGCCGATAATTTTGTCGATTTCATCGCTGGTAACAATTTGCAGGTCTTTGGTGATGGATTCCGCAATCTCCTGCAGGCTCCCCTGGTTGCGTGACGGCAGGATGACGGTCTTGATTTGTGCCCGGCGGGCGGCCAGAATCTTTTCTTTTACTCCGCCAACCGGCAAAATTCTACCGCTTAAGGTTAACTCACCGGTTAAGGCCACCTCTCGCCGCACAGGTCGTTTGGTTAGCAGGGAGATCAGGCAGATCGCCATTGGCAGGCCCGCTGAGGGTCCATCCTTGGGGACTCCCCCTGCGGGGATATGGATATGGATGTCGTGACCGGCAAAAAAATCTTCGGGGATTCCTAAAAAAGTGGCATGACTGCGAACATAACTGAGTGCCGCTTGCGCCGACTCTTTCATGACCTCACCCAAGGAGCCTGTCAGGATAAGGTCCTCTTTTCCCTTCATGATCGTCGCTTCGATAAAGATGATCTGGCCGCCTGATTCGGTGAGTGCCAGGCCTGTTGCCATGCCTATGGTCTCTTTCTCTTCGGCCTGTTCAAAAAAATAGCGACTGGGTCCCAGGAGGGAATCAACCTGATTCGGTGTTATTTCAACTCGGAGATTTTTGTGTGGGGTGTTGAGCTGTTCAAGGGCTATTTTTCGGCAAATTGAGGCAATTTGCCGGCGGAGATTGCGCAGTCCGGACTCTCGAGTGTGTTCGCGGATGATTTTGAGCACCGCCTGCTGGTTGAAAACAGGGGGGTGCAGGGAGAGACCGGCGTCTTCGATTTCACGCGGGATCAGGAAGCGGAAGGCGATCTCCTCTTTTTCCTCTTCGGTATAGCCGGAGAGGGTGATCACTTCAAGCCTGTCTAGTAGTGGCGCCGGGATGGGGCCTAAGGTGTTCGCTGTCGCGATGAACATAACGTTTGACAGGTCGAAGGGCACGTCCAAATAGTGGTCGATAAAATAGGTGTTTTGGGAAGGGTCGAGGACCTCGAGCAGAGCGGAGGCAGGGTCCCCTTTGAAATCTTGGCCGATTTTGTCGATCTCGTCCAGCATTACCACGGGATTTTTTGAGCCAGCGCGCCGGATCTCTTGAATAATTCTGCCGGGGAGAGCGCCAACATAACTGCGGCGGTGTCCTCTGATCTGCGCCTCGTCTTTCATGCCGGCGAGTGAAATGCGGATAAACTTCCGGCCCAGGCTTCTGGCGATACACCGTTGCAAGGAGGTCTTGCCGGTGCCGGGCGGGCCGACAAAGCAAAGCGCCGGGCTTTTGACGCCAAAGTGTGCTCTTTTCTCTTTCAGGGCATCTCTAATGGTCGTGCGTAGTTCGTCTAGCTTGAAGGGCTTGGCCAGAAAGTGGAATGAGCCTTTTTGCAGTGCTTCATCAGCCACCGGTGGCGTCGCATGCCCGGAGACCATGATGACTTCAACGGAAGGGTCTCGGCCTTTTGCCTTTTCCAAGACCTCCATGCCATCGACTGATTCCATTTTCAAGTCAGTGACCACAATGTCGAAACTGTGGCGCTCCAACAAATTGAGGGCCGCAACGCCACTGGTGGCGGTTGAGACCGCATAACCGTCCTTGGTCAGGATGTGCTCAATGTTTCGACAGGCGGTCTCTTCGTCGTCGACAACCAAGACCTTTTGTTTGCCGGAGAGTTTCATGATGCGGACGGCCAGGTACTCCAGGATGCGTCTCTTGATATCCTCCAGGCCGTAATGCTCTTCGTCGAGAATTTTCTTGGCATGGACGATATCCATGTTGTCCCCAGTCGTTTCGTTCCAGGGGAGACTGATGAGGTACTCGATGTAGTTGATGCCGATGGTGTATTCGGTGGCAGAGGGGTTAGTTTTGACGAGTTTTTCAATCTCCTTTATGGCAACCTCTTGCACTCGAAACGGCATCTTTGCCTTGAGGACGTCGTTTCTGAGTCGGTCGGTTTCAGAGCCTTCTTGTTGTTCGCTTTCCTGGGCAGGGCCCTGCCATTTGTCGAAAAATCCCATCAGCCATCCCTCTTCTAGTAGGGGCGAGGTATTGCCTCACCTTGGTCAAACGAGCGGTTTATCTATGTGGGCAGTATATTCCTTTGAGTTGCACGATGCAACACGCGTTCGTTAAATGCAACCGTTTTTAGCTACACGTTTTTCTCGGCAAGATACGAAGTGCGGGTGATGGTGTTCTACTTTGCCTCATTCTCCTCTTCCGGCTCCCCAAAGCGGCTATTCTGATAAAAGTGCTAAATCAGTCAGATGAGATGTCTTTCGTACTCGGCACGGCTGTTGCCTTACATATGGCAAGGATGGTGACAATTCGGCCCACACAGGGAATCGTCATCATCCTCTGATGATTGGCCCGACTGGAGATTACAACAAGCAATTGATGGTAACATATCAATAGAAAAAGGAGATCGTCATGGAGGCCAATACAAATTGTATCAGTAAGTAGGTGGAACAGGCTTATGAAGGCAATTGCGTTTGCTGAGGCAGGGCAGCATGGTACGGCTCAAGAGTTGCTCACGGGGAAACGGGGGGGAAAGCGTTCTGAGCTGCGTGCCATGAGGTTCGAACAGAGACCGGATATCCGCGCCTAGGGGGTCTCTTCCTCGTGCGAGCCTGTGGTGGCTCTTGAAAAAAGGGGGTGTTTGCCGCAAGAGGCAGCATCCCCTTTTTTTATCTCTATCGTTTGTAAAAAAAAAGCTGTTTCCATGCGACATCGCACTGGTAAACAGCTTTTCTCATTATGTTTCTGTCGGCAATGCCTGTGGATGTTGCCTTGTTTCTGTTATGGTCTAGCAATGAGCACAGGGCAGGAGGCGAAGCCGATAATCTTTTCGGCTACACTGCCCAGAAGGAGGCGGCCCATACCGGTTCGGCCATGTGAACCAGCGACGATGACTTGAGCGCCAAGCGTTAGGGCAAGTTCAGGGATAATCTCATAGGCGTTGCCTTCGGCGACATGGGGTGTGGCTGTAATCCCTTTACTTTTAACAAGTTGCACGGCATCTTCAGCGAACATTTTGGCCTTACGCACCAGTTCTTCAACCAAGTCTGGGGCCTCGCCATACAGTTCGGCAGGGATATCGGCCACTGATACTACATCGATTGCGCCATCGTAGGCCCTGGCAAAACGGATTGCCCGCTCAACTGCCGCTTGACTGCAGGGGCTACCATCTGTTGCGACCAGGATTTTTTCCCAGGCCAGGGTGACACCGTCTGGCACCACGACAACATCGCCGTGGCATTGGCCAATGACCCGTTGGGTAACGCTCCCGACAAAGGCACGTTCTAGGTTCGAGAGACCACGACGACCCATGATAATCAATTCGCGATTATAGGCATCGGCTGTCTCGACGATCCGTCTCGATGGCTCGCCCTCTTCCAGGATCGTCTTAATGCTGTAGCCTTCTTGGGCTGCGATGTCGCGGGCTTTCACCAGAACTTTTTCGCATGGCTGCCGCATCTTGGCCAGCAGGTCACCTCCGGTGGCTAAGGTGTCAAGGTCACCTTCGTAGTCTGGTGCGACGCAAACCACCGTAATCCAGCTTTTTTCGGTTGATGAAAATTGAAAGGCCTGTTTGAGGGCATGGAAGCTTGATTCTGATCCGTCAAGCGGCACTAAGACTTTTCGATACTCTTTTTTTATTGCCATATCCTTAAGATCTCCTTTGCTTTCAGGGGAGCAGAATTGGTTGTCGAGGAGCAAAAAAGCAGAAGCGCCCTTTGGTGTTAGACGACGGTAACTAACCTCCAAAGGACGCTTTACTAATCCCGACACCTTGCCGTTAACGTTTCAATTTGCATCATATGAAATCTCGCATTGAAAGGCAAGCAGTTGTCGATATTTATTGCTTGGATAATGGTATCATTACGAATGGGCGAGTTCTGCCAGGGATTTCTGTTCAGCCTTCTTGCCTTGCCACATGGCTCCGAGGACAATCGCTGCCCCTAAGGCCAAGGCGAATATCATGATGCCGAAGCTGACGGTCTTCATGAGTTTTGCGGTCTCCTCGGTGATTTTTGTGATCATGCCGAGTTGAGACATGTAAACTGGCACCATCAGGGCGCGGCTGAAGAGGACGGTGACCATGATGCTGCCCATGACCATTTTGATCATGAAGGGCTTGACATAGGTTGTGCCCATGGCACCGAGTTGGATGCCGAAAAGTGAGCCGCCCAGGATGATCATGGCCAGGCGAATATCGACCAGGCCGTGCATGGCGTACTTGAAAGCACCGCCCATACCCATGACGAAAGCGATAACCAGTTCTGTGGCAGATGCCATCAGGCTTGGTGCACCGAGAACGTAAATCATTGAGGGTACGCCAACAAATCCGCCGACGGCGATGGTGGCGGCCAGCATGCCGGTCGCAAATCCGAGCGGAATGGTGAAGAGGACGGAGACCTTAGCGTTAATGCTTTTGAAGTAGACCATGGTGCCTGGGATGTTGATCGACTGTACCCATCGAGCCAAGGGGGTTACCTTCTCTTCGCCCGAGGTGTTGCCTGAGCGGTATGAAGAGATGGCATCCTTGAGGACGATACCGCCGACGACGGCAAGAATGACGACGAAGGCCGTGCTGACGTAGAGGTTTGAGCCGGCATCGCCATAAATCCTTTTGATACTCTCTTGGATATGAGCGCCGTAGAGAACACCAGCCTCAGCCGAGATCCCAAGGACGATGCCAAGTTTTACGTCCACTTGGCCATATTTGGCTCTTTTGATCGAGCCAATCAAGGCCTTGGGGAATTTGTGGCACATGTTGCTGGCTACGGCTACCAGGCCTGGAACGCCCATGCTCATCATGGCAGGGGTCAGCACGAAAGCGCCGCCGGAACCGATAAAACCACTGACCAAGCCGCCGACAAAGCCTACCAGAAAGAGGTAGGTGATATTCATCGTGTTTAAATCGATAAAGTTGCTCACTGTTTGCGCCGCGTCATGCATCTTATTTGCCTCCTTTTTTCTTGGCCGCTTCTATGCCAAGGACAGTCCAAAAATCACTGGTAAATGCGCCGTGGAAATATGAAAAAACAAATGCGGTGATAATTGGCAGGAAGGCGTAATAGCCGCCCTTGCCAAAGTTTGCGTTGATAAAGTCTTGTTGGGTGAGCAACCCGACAAAGAGGGCGAGCGTGCACGCCCCCATGATGAACAGTCTGCCAAACGGCTTTTTCTTTGTGTTACTTGCCATGCCATTTCTCCTTTGTATGAAAATGTTGTTATGCCTTGAGCCCATCAGCCACAACGACTAAGGGGCACTTTAATCTTTGCCATGCATCTTTCAGGCGTTTGTCCTTAACTGCGCAATTGCTGTCGAGGGTACCTTGCGACTCAATCACTACAAAAATGATGTCGTTGCCAGCATCGCTGTGATTGATGATTTCTTGTTTGAGGCACCCGGACTTTTGGGTTATCGTAAATGAGATGGATTCGGCATCAAGTTGCCTCAAGAAGGGCTTTAGCGATGGGGAAAGTTCTTCTTTCTTGGCATCGCCCACAACCAGAAGGTCCAGGCTGATATTGAGGCGTTTGCAGGTGTTTAGGGCATAGGAGCAGGTTTTACTGTCGACGCGACTATTTCGGATAGCAAGCAGCACCCGCTGCCTAGTCTTTATGAAGGACTTGGCCGTTTCGAATTCCCCCTCTTCTGCGAAGGTGATGGCCGACATGATCGCCTCTATTTTTTTACGAAATTGAGTCATGGTTGCGTGGCAATGGGACTGTCTGGCGTGCTTAAATCGACTGTGCTCCGGGACAAGCCCTGCACGGGCTTTTTTTTGTCGCTGTCTCTCTGCTTCTGCTTGAAATAATCATTGCTGCTTGTTTCTCTTGTCGAGAAATTTTGGCGTATTTGTTACGGTATTCCGACTGTCTATTATCCGTGTGGCGTTGGGAAAACGGTGAGCAGTTGTCGAGCATGCTATTCACTTTTCGTGCCACACTACAAAATAATACTTAATTTGTTGATATTGCATGGTTTCTCTTGGTGAGAGCCGGGTTCAAGCGGCTGCCTTGTATTTGATGCAAATTGTAACGAATTTTTCTTGAGTGTTTATTTTGTCTCGCTGTTGTTAGCTTCGCGTTTCTGTTGCATGTGAATTTATGCCGTTGTTTTTTGCAACAAAAGGTGGGCGTGATGAGCTTTGCTCCTTTTGGGTGTCGCCCGATTCCGGGGAAATGAAACATCTAAATATTTTCTAACCTCTGTCACTTGCCATGATTCCAACCAAGACCAGTATCAGGCATAAAATTGTTTTTGGTTATTATGCCCTGCTTGCAATCATTGTAGGCTTTTCAATTATTACCTTTCTCGAACTTAAATATATTGAAGAGAAGGTGAAGTTCAGCGGTGTGATAGCGGAGCTTTTTGATACGACCCTGGAGGTTAGACGGTTCGAGAAAAATTTTTTCCTCTATCATCAACAGGCGGATTTTTTCGAAAACAAGCAGTATGTCGAAAAGGCAATCGTTCTGATCAACTCAAATCTCAGTGGGATGCTTACGGTCATGCCGGAGGCTGACATTGCATTGATCCGGGAGAGCCTCAGGCAGTACCAGGGGTTGATGGGGCAGTACGACAGTGATGTGCTTGAGGCGTGGCTTGAAAAGAAGATCAGGGATAAGGGTAAGGAGATTGTTACGATCGCCGAGAGGACGGCAGATACTGAACGAAAAAGTATCAAGGTGTTGCTCCTTACCGCACGCCAGCGCATCATCTTTCTGATGATTGGCTTGGCGGTCATGGGGGTAACGATTGGTCAAATTCTGTCTCGAATCGTTGTGCGCCCCTTGAAGGAACTTGGCAAAAGCATGGCGATCATTGCTGAAGGAGGGTTTAACACGATTGCCATCCATTCAAATGACCGTGAGATTGTCTCCTTGACGGCTGCCGTCAACACGATGCTGAAAGAGCTTGAACTGCGGCAAAGGCATGTCATGCGCACGGAAAAACTCGCCGCACTTGGTACGCTCTTGGCGGGAGTTGCCCATGAACTGAATAACCCGCTCTCCAACATATCGACCTCTTGTCAAATCCTTCTTGAAGAGATCAACGATTCTGACATTGCCTATAAACAAGAGCTTTTGGGGCAGATTGATGAGCAAACCCTACGGGCCAGAAATATTATCCGTTCACTGCTGGAGTTTTCACGGGAAAAGGCCTTTACCAAGGAGTGGTGTGCCGTCAGGGGCCTACTGGCCGAAACGATTCAGTTTACCAAGGGGCAGATACCGACCAAGGTCACTATCTCAATGAGCGTTGCCGCTGAGCTGTCGATTCTGGTAGATAAACAACGAATGCAACAGGTCTTCCTTAATCTGTTGAAAAATGCTATCGAAGCGATTGCGGACGAAGGGACGATCACCATTTGTGCTCGCCATCGTAAGGCCATCGACAAGGTGGAAGATCAGAACGAAATCTATAACTACCTTAAGTACCGTGGAAAGTGCACACTCGAAGATGATACGGTGGATATAGAGATCGCTGATAGCGGCTCGGGCATGCCTCCAGAGGTGGCGGCGAAAATTTTTGATCCTTTTTTTACCACCAAGGACGTCGGAAAGGGTTCGGGGCTTGGACTTTCGATTGTCCATGAAATTATTGAGGAGCACAACGGTTGCATAGCGGTCGATAGCAAGCCTGGTGGTGGGACACGATTTTTTATCCGTCTGCCGGGCAGGGTAGATGCGGATGGCTACACAGAGGCCGCCCGCCCTGTTGCCTGATACAACAAAAAGTAACTATCCAGCTTCTACCGAAAATGGAGCATAATCTTGGAAAACCGTAACCGTTCAATAGTGCTGCAAGATTTGGTGCTGCTGGATAGTTAAAAAAGAGAGGGCAGGAGAGAGAAGATGGCCAAACTACTCATTGTTGATGATGAAAAAATAGCGCTGAAAAATCTTGAGCATATCCTTAAAAATGAGGGTTATGAGATCGTGACGACCCAAAGTGGTCAAAACGCCTTAAAGCTTGTCGAAGAACAGTTTTTCGATGTGGTGTTGAGTGATTTACGGATGGAAAAAGTTGATGGTATGCAGATTCTGAAGCGTGCCAAAGAGAGGCATCCCGACTGCGAGGTTATCATCATCACCGGTTGCGCCACGCTGGAATCGGCAGTGGATGCTATGAAACTCGGCGCCTTCCATTACATCTCAAAACCGTTCAAGCTTGATGAGGTCAGGCGGGTTGTCCATGAGGCGCAGGAGAAAGTGCGCCTTAAGAATGAAAATAGCCTGCTGCGGGAGCAGATAGAAAATTTTCAGGGGCGAGTCAAGATCATCACTCAGAGCCAAGTTATGCTTGATCTGCTGGGCACGGCACGGCAAGTGGCGCCGACCGATTGTAATGTTCTGATCAGTGGTGAGTCCGGTACCGGAAAGGAGCTTTTTGCTAAGTTCATTCATCATCATAGTGTTCGTGCCAATGGCCCATTGATGGCGATCAACTGTGGTGCTTTTCAGGAAGACCTGCTGGCTAACGAGCTTTTTGGGCACGAGAAAGGGGCCTTCACCGGGGCTGAGAGTGTCAAGAAGGGACTGATTGAAATGGCCTCGGGCGGCACGCTTTTTCTCGATGAGGTTACCGAGATGTCGCCTACCATGCAGGTCAAACTGTTGCGGGTCATTCAGGAACGGGAGCTCATTCGTGTGGGCGGAACCCATGCCTTGCCGGTAGATGTTCGTTTTGTCGCCGCCGCCAACCGCGATTTTCATGATGCGATCGGCAACGGCAGCTTTCGTCAGGACCTCTACTTTCGTTTGAACGTCATCGGTCTTCATATTCCCCCGCTGTCAGATCGGAAAGACGATATTGCCCTGCTGGCCTATTTCTTTGTCAAGAAATACTCCGTGCTCATGAAAAAGGAGATTACTGAGATCGGCAGTGACGTCTTGGCACTCTTGGCCAATTATGACTTTCCAGGAAATGTTCGTGAGCTCGAAAACATCATCGAGCGGGGGGTGGCGTTGAGCCCAGGGAAATCCATTGAGGTTGCCCAGTTGCCGGAAGACCTGCGTGAGCTCGATATTCGTACCTTTCGAAAAAAACAGGGCCGGATCCCTACGTTGGAGGAGCAAGAGGGCGAGTATATCAAATGGGTGTTGACTGAGGTTGGTTGGAATCGGACCTTGGCCGCACAGATTCTAGGTATCGATCGGGTATCGTTGTGGCGCAAGCTGAAAAAAATGGGTCTTGCGGAAGGAGAGTAGTCCCATGAAAAAGAGATCCCCGTTTGATCTGTACGTTGAGGAGTATGAGCAGTGGTTTTCTGATCATCCCTGGGTCTATAAGGCTGAAGTGGAGGCGGTGCGGACGTTGTTGCCATTGACCGGTTTCGGTATTGAAATTGGCTTGGGCACCGGCAGGTTCGCTGAGCCTCTCGGCATTTCTGTTGGGGTGGAACCTTCGCGGCAGATGGCAGTGCTTGCCAGGCAGCGAGGTGTTCAGGTTGTTTATGGGGTGGCAGAGAATCTGCCGGTTTGCGATGCCTCAATTGATTTTGTCTTGATGGTAACCACGATCTGCTTTGTGGCCAATATTGATCAAGCCCTGCGGGAAGCATATCGAATTCTTTCTCCTGGAGGCTTGTGTTTGCTTGGTTTGGTCGATCGAACGAGCGTTCTTGGCCAGCAGTACCTGCAAAAGCAAGGGGCCAGTGTCTTTTATCAAGATGCGGTGTTTTATTCAGTTGATGAAACGATCGTCCTTATGAAGCAGGCTGGTTTTCACGATTTCAGTTGCTCACAGACGATATTTTCCGAACTTTCTGGAGTAAAAGAAGATGAACCGGTGCATCCAGGGTATGGGCAAGGCTCATTTGTTGTTGTGCGGGGAAGGAGATAACTTTGGATACCTATTTGAAAATCCTGGATGCCAGAAAGGTATTGGAGCTGCCTGAACAGGCAACCATGTCTGAAATAAAAGCCAATTACCGTAAACTCATCAGACAATGGCATCCTGACCGTTGCTGTAAGGATCAAGAGCAGTGCAAGGAGATGTCCACGAAAATCATAGCTGCCTATCGGATCATAGTCGATTTCTGTGATCAGTATCGGTTCTCTTTTGCCAGAGATGAGGTGCAGAAGTACTTAACAGACAAGGAGTGGTGGTCGGACCGCTTTGGCGATGATCCTCTGTGGGGGCATATCAGAAAGTAAGGGGTGGAGGAAAGAGGCGATCACCGGAGGCCTATTTTCTCCGCCGTCTCGCGCTGCGCGCCGTTTTACTTGCCAGCGCCCTGCGGGCCCAAACACACAGGGCAGTATCTCGCAGGACGCCATACGGAGCGATGTGGAAGATTACAGACCGTAGAAGAAATAGAGCATGGACATCATCACTGCCAGGTAGAGAATGGTCATGCCCGATCCTGCCTTGAAGTAGTCGATGGTCTTGTAGCCGCCGGGCCGCATGATCAGGGCATTAACCTGATGGGTTGGCAGGATGAAGGTGTTTGAACAGGCAACGGCGACGACGAGAGCCGCTATCCTTGGGTCGGCCCCGGCGGTGGATGCCATATTCATCGCCAGCGGCACCATCAGGACAGTGGCACCGACATTGGACGCCACCAGGGTGAAGAAAGAGGTGAGCAGGCCGATAACGGTAAGAAGAATGATAGGCGATACGGTGCCGATGGCGTTCATGATTGTGGTGGCAATGAAGTTTGCGGCGCCGGTTTTTTCAAAGGCGATTCCTAAGGGGATAAGTCCGGCCAAGAGAAAGACGGTCATCCAGTCTACCGAATCGTAGGCCTCGTCTATGGACAGCACGCCAGTAAGAATCATGCCCAAGGCACCGCCAAGCAGGGCGATTGAGAGCTGGACATGGAAGCCGAGGATCATGGTTAACGACACAAAGAGCCAGCCCACTGCGTATCGTAGTTTTTCGGTTCGGATAATTTCACCTTGCACCTCTTCGGTGAAGACCAGGTCCGGTTTCTTCTTGAGGGCATGAAACCGCTCCCAGCGTCCCTGCAGAAGAAGGGCATCGCCAGGTTGGAGGATGATGTCGGAAATGCCGGCTACAAACACCTTGTTGCTGCGGAAGATAGCCATGGGGTTGACTTGGTAGTTTTTGCGGAATTCGAAGGCGCGCATCGATTTGCGAGCGAGCTCTGACCTTGGGCTGATGATAGCCTCGATGATGCCCGCGTTGTTTGGCGAGAGGTCTTCGGCAAAAATTGAGAGGTCGTCTTTTATTGTCCAGCCGAAATGCACCGCCATTTTCGTGACCATCTCCTTGGTGCCAACCACGGCGATATCGTCACCCGGGGAAATTTCAGTGTCTCTTTTGGGAGAGAAAACCTTTTGGTGGGTCTTGTTTTGTGCGATGCCAACGACGGTGGTGAAAAAGTGGGGGCGAATGGCAAGTTCTTCCAACGCTTTCTGGCCGGTCCAATCACTTGGGATATGGATTTCGTAGAGGGTGCCTATGTTTTGGTAGGTGTTTTGTAGCGCGACAGACATGGCCCCGCCGCTTTCATCCCCTTT
>JAQUKQ010000090.1 GCA_028718985.1 Desulfobulbaceae bacterium
TTTGGCGGCCAGAGAGAGAAGCTGTTTCTCGGGAATTGTTGCTTGGTTGGTTGCGGGTTGTGCCTGTTGTGTCTTTTTTGACTTGAGTAAGGCCCGGTTGTCGGCGTTGCCATCGGCAAAACCAGTTAGGTTGAGGGCGAGGAGAGGTCGTTCCTTCAGGAGCGAGGCCAGGGTGTTGAGTTGTTCTTTCATTGCCGCACCGAGCTTGCTTTCACCCGCAGTAAATTTGATGATGTCATCGGGTGTCTGTTGGCTGTTGCTTAAGAGGTTCATTGGTGAGACGGTGGCCTTCAGCAAAAGTTGATTTAAGAAGGCCCTCATTGCAGTTTGGTAGGTGAAGCCGGTGTCTGTCCTGCCGTCAATTGGGATGGTGAGAGTGATGGTGTCGCTTGTGTCTTGCAGCAGGGCCTGAACTGCCGGGAGGGCTTGCCATGTATCACCGAGCGCCTTGATTGCCTCGGGGGCGAGTCGTTTGCCGAGTGAGAGGTCATGCAATGAGAGCTGGCTGCTATCTTGGATCAAGGTGTTCTCGTAGGTCAGTTGATTGCTAAAGTCAAGGTTGCCGGCCGTGATCTTGAACCCCCAGTAAGGTTCCAGCAGTGGGGCAAGAGCGACGAGAGGGAGCCCCGTGACTTGGCTTTTCAGCTCTAGTCCTGGTTTCGTCATGAAAGGTCTGATGATGCCTTGCACGGTGAAATCGGCATGTTTTTCCAACGAACCCGCGAAGGTGAAGGGGATTGCTTGCTCTTTGGCCACGATGACTTCTTCGAGGCTGCCGCGTATTTTTTGGGCGCTGAGGGTCAGGCCTTGGTGACGAGAGTTTGACTCGGCTCCCCCTGGATTTGGCAGGTCATAGATGATGGCGCCGTCTTCGATGTCGATGGCTTCAATGGCTACCCTGGCTTCTTGCGAAGAGGGGGCTGGCTGCCATCCTGGCTGCATGATGGCTGGAAGTTCCGGCATGCCGTTCTCCTGCGCGGTCACCTGTAGCGCTGGCCCTGTGGCGGTTAATTGGTCGATAGTGAGCGTCATCGGGCGGAGGGAGAGGGTGGTTCCTTCGGCGCTCAGGCGGCGACAGCTCAATGGTGGGGCACTCAGGGAGTTGATGGTCCATTCGCCCTGATAATCAAGACTCGGTAAGTTGAGGGTGCCTTCGGTGCTCAATGCGCCATTGATTGGGCTTGCGAAATAGCGTTCGAGTATCGGCCGAAAGTTTGAGAGCGGCAGGTCATTTGCCTGGATCGCTAAGTGGGCATTGAATGGCGTCATAGAAAATGTTCCATTGACTTGGACGGGATACTTGTCGTCCAGCATGGCAGCAGCGGTTACGGTATTTTCTTTTTGTGGATCAAAGCTTTCTACCTGCAGATCTAATCGTTCAAAGCGCAGGCCGATATCGGGAGGGCCTTCATTTTCAAGCTGTAGGCTGGAGTTGTTAAGTTCGATGGAGTCTAGCTTGATGGCTGTCGTTGCTGGTGGTGCGGGTGCAGTTGTCGAGAGAAAGCTTTGCCAGGTCGCGGTGCTGCTTTGTCTGCGGCAGGTGATTGAGGCCTGTTGCAGTTGAATTTTTCCAAGGTGTAAGATTGGATCATCCAAGGAGAAGGAACCTTGTTCGCTTTGCCAGACGGGGATAGTGACCAGTTGGTTGTTTTGCTCAATCTCTAAATCCTTGGCTTGGACGCTCAGTGGGTCAAGGGTCAGATTTGGATGACTGTTGGGGCCAAGGTTGATAGAGAAGTTTGCCTGCAGTTGCTCGATGGAGCCGCGTTTGACTGGAAGCGCGGCAGCAAAGCGTTGCCACAGGTTCTGTACCGTGTTGATGTCGGTATGGTTGACAACCAAGAGCCCTTTGGCCGTAAACGGCATGGTGGTGGCGCTGCCTTGCAGGGTCACTTGACTGCCAGTTGTTTTTTTGGCGTTTACGGTAAAAAAAGCCTGTTGGCTCCCTTTTGCTTCTGCCGGTTGAGCGGTGTTGATTGAGATATCGATTGCCTGCCAGTCACGCGGGGGATCGTTGTCTGGCTCAGGCAAGCGCTTAATCTCGCCGCCAGTAATTTGTAGGTGTTTGATCGGCAGAAACGTTTGTTTCGAAGTGGGCAGCAGGAGCGCGCTGATAGCGTCGATCAAGGGACGGTCTTGACTGGGGGCGCTTGCGGAGGGGGGAAGTCCAATGGCGTCGAAGAGGTCGCCCGTCTCTGTTGGATCAAGCTGCCAGACGGGATGATGTAGGTTGATTTCATCGGCGGAAAACAGGCCAGTGGCAGGGTTGAATTCGCCCTTGAAGAGTCCGGAGTCTAGGGCGAATTCCCCCGCACTACTGCGCATCTTGGCGGCGTGGATGGTGATTGCGCCAGCCAATCGCAACCGTTTTTCCACGTCTGCAGCAGCGGCATAGAGGAGATTGAGGTCGAGATCTGCCTGACCGCTCAGTGTTTGGACGCCAAGACTGGGGGGCAGGTAGTCTCTGTAGGCTTCGAGGTCAAGTGTCGTCATGGTCAGGTTCAGGCTTGCTGTTATTTTTTCTGCCACCATCCGAGCCTGGCCTGTCATCTCAATGGGGGTGCCGTTTACTGTTGCCGAAAAATGGGGGGTGAGCTGGCCGTTCTGGTAGTTGATGTTAGCGATGGTCGGCAGGTTGATGTCAAGTGCTTGCAGGTGGTGCGTTTTGTCGGTCGGCAGGTCGTCAAAGACGATTTCACCCTTGGTGATGCTGATATTATTAAGCGAATAGCGGGAAGGGAGAAGCGCCGAGAGCCAAGGGTGTTTTTGCCGGCCTGATGGCAGTAGCATGGCGGTGTTGAAACCCCTCTTGCTGTTGTGAACGAGATGGAGAAAGGGCTGGCTGATCGTAAGCTCTTGGCAGATGATGGCCCGTTGTGGCAGAGAACGCAGATCGAGATCAAAGGTCAGAGTGGAGAAGGAGACGATTGGGTCAACTGCATCGTCAGGGTCGGAAAGTTTTGGGCCGATGATGCCATTGGCCAGTGTGAGGCGAAGGGTAAGAGGGTTGAAGTCGACGATGCCTACAGTGACCGGGCGGTCGAGCTGTTGCGCTAAGGTGCTGGTGACCACCGACTTGATGAAGAATGGAATAAGGAAATAGCCGCAGAGCATATAGATGATGGAGGCTATGGTGAGCAGGCTTAAGAAGGTAGCTGTGTGCGAAGTTTTTTTGGGGTGGAGGGTCTGTCGCGAAAAAGGGGGATGGGGCGGTGCGGAAGGACCTTTGCCTGGAACAGGGGTGGAAGGTGCGCTGCTTGGTTGAGCAATCGGAATGTCGCTAAAGGGGTCGGTTGGTGGCAACGGCTTCACTTTCACTGGGGTCAGGAGTTGTGACTATCTGGCTTCTGCCGGAAAGGAACATCTGCTGGGAAACGCTCACTGTTCAGCAACGCTAGCTGGCGAGTTACCGTCTTGGAACTCGGCTCGTTGTGTGGCTAAGCCGCGACAGATACCGGGGTTTTTTATATTGTTTTGATTCCGAGAGCATGATACTCTTTAAGATGAACGAAATCAACATGATAAATGGTTGCTGGATAGTTGCTGTGCGCATTGCGTTTGGGGATTAGAATGGGCAAGCAAGGATAGGCGCGCTGCGCGTTGCTTGTGCCAAACATTTTTTAATGGACAAGATCATGAGGTTAGTGCATTACCCTCGGGCACTTTTTGTGCTCGCCGTTACCCCTGTTTTGACGTGTCTCGCGAGTATAGGCGTTATCTTTCTGGTATTTGTTTGCCGAAGGCCGACCGACATGGTGCAGGGTATTCCTCGGGCCTGGGCGCGGATCATTTGCTGGTGTGCCGGAGTTAAGGTTGAGGTGGAGGGGAAGACGAACCTTGTTGCCGGCCAGACCTATATCTTTGCCGCCAACCATCAGAGTCAGTTCGATATTGCTGTGTTGCAGGGGTATCTGGGATTTGATTTCCGATGGATGGCGAAAAAGGAGTTGTTCTCCATCCCTTTTTTTGGGGCCGGAATGCGCGCCGCTGGCGCTATTGCGGTGAATCGATCTCATGGCAGACAGGCTTTGCAGAGTTTGCATGAGGCGGCCCAGCGGATCAGTGCGGGCACTTCAGTTGTCATCTTCCCCGAGGGCACCAGAAGCGCTCATGGTGATCTTCAGGATTTCAAGAGCGGCGCAATGGTGTTGGCGATTAAAGCCAGGGTGCCAGTCGTGCCGGTGGCGATTCTCGGCACTCATGAGATTTTGGCCAAGGGAAAGTTACTGTCGCGTTCTGGCCGAGTTAGGATCAGGATGGGGAAGGCGCTTGAGACGACGGAGTTTACCATGGCGCAAAAACAGGAGTTGGCCTTGCAACTTCAGCAGGAAGTGGCGAACCTTCTGGCCTAGAGGCTCTGCTCCGAGGCTGTTTCGGCTGTTGGCTGGATCCTATGCCGTGGCCTATTTGAGACGTTCTTCCAGCCAGTGCTCGAGTTTTGCGGCACCTTGATGTTGAATATTGCAGTCCATGGCCTTATTGACCAGCTTTTCGGCCTCTTGATATCCAGCCTTCTTTTTCTCAGGCTCGGCGAAGGTTTTCGCCTGCTCCACCTTGGCAACCGAGAGATTAAAATAGTAGATCGCCATGTCTTCCATTGGGATGCCGTGATTTTTCACAGTTCTCCAGATGGTTACAATCTTTTCCAAGAAGAAAATCGTTCGCTCAAAGTCTTTCACCCCTTTGAAAAGTAAGGCGAATTTGTTGAGAAGCCGTGGATTGCTCATGCTTTTGTCGATATATTTCCGGTATGTGACCTCTGCCTCGGCGAGCATATCCTTGTCTTCGAGGAAGATCCGGAAGATACGCTCGAAGGTGGCAAGGTCAGCGGAGTCGGCATGGCGGGAGGCAAATTTGAGGTGCTTGCGAGCACCATCCTGGTCGCCAACCCGGACGCAGGCAAGGGCGAGAGCCAGATTTCGTTCGAGGTTGTGCGGGGATAACTCGCTGATGCGGTTGAGGATTTGGCGTTCGGCGGTGTAGTCCTCTTCTCGATGGTAGATCTGGCCGAGCAGGTCGTAGGCCTTGGGGTAGGCCTCATTGAGTGAGATGCATTTTTCCAGAAGGGTCTTGGCTTCATCCGGGTTACCCCCTCGATCAAGGGTGACGGCCCAAAAGTAGTACGGGTCGGCCTCGTTGGGTTTTAAACGGCTGGCCTCTTTGAATGCCTCGATGGCTGCATTTTTATCGCCGCCTTTGGTCAACAGGGTGCGCCCCCCTTTCAGGGAGAGATGAAAGGGGGATGGTTTGTAGTTCTGGTTCAGGATACGGGTTATTTCGGTACCAAGTTTATCTTGGGTGTAGGGTTTGAGAATGTAGGCGTCAACCTCGACCTCAATGCTAGACATGAGTTGGTTCTGATTCTCTTCGCCAGTGACCATGACAAAGGGCAGGTCCCACAATCTTTCCGACGTCCGGATTTTGTGCAGGAGCTCAATGCCGGCCATCTTTGGCATTATCAGGTCGGAGAGGACAATATGGATAGGGTCTTCGCCGTTCAGTATCCGCCATGCTTCCAGTCCATTGGTGGCGGTCACGATATTCTTGTAGCCCAGATGTTCCAGCATGGGAAGCATGATCTTCATCATCATGGCGTTGTCTTCAACGACAAGAAAAATGAGTTCTTCTCGATCCATATATCAGCTCCTGGTAGGAAAAATATTTGACTATCTTCAATACCGTGACATGGATTCTGAAAGATGAAAAGAAATTTCGCACAGTTATCTTGGAAATTGACAGGGAATGGGTTTAGGGATACCATCTGCTTACGTTTGCAAAGAGTTGTTTTGAGAAAACGGTCAATTTTGTGGCAGAGAGATGGTGGGTGGGTGTTGTCTGTTTGATTTTTTCTATAAAAAATAAGGGAAATATCTATGACTGAAAAAATTCTTATCATCGGCGGGGTGGCGGCTGGCCCCAAGACGGCCTGTCGGCTTAAACGCCTGAATCCGGAGGCTGAAATTACCATCATCGATCAGGACAGTTTGATCTCTTACGGGGGGTGTGGCATCCCCTATTACGTCTCGGGTGATGTTCCCGACGAAAAGGAGTTGCGTTCCACAAGCTTCCATGCGGTGCGTGACCCGCTGTTTTTTGAAAATGCCAAAGGGGTTGTTGTACGATCCCGGACACGGGCCGAGGCCATTGATCGCAAGAATAAGCGGGTCTCGGTGACCAATTTGGATACCGGTCAGACGGAGGATTTGTCGTACGACAAGCTGGTGTTATGTACCGGGGCCATGCCAAACCGGGCACCAATCCCCGGGGCTGACCTGCCCGGGGTCTTCTTGATCAGCGATCTGCACCAAGCGATTGCCATCAAGGACCTGATCGCCAAGGGGAAAGTAGGGCGAACGGTGGTTATTGGCGGCGGTCCGATTGGCATAGAGATGGCCGAATCCTTTGGCGATTTATGGGGACTTGAAACCACCATCATCGAGTGGATGCCTCAGTTATTGCCCCGGATTATCGATCCGATCTTTGCCCGCATGTTGACGCATCATCTGACGAGTCACGGGATTACTATATGTACTGACGAAAAAGTGCAGTCAATTCAGCAGGAGGCCAATGGATATCGGGTAGTTACCGACAAACAGGAGCTTGGCGCTGATCTGATTGTCATGGCGGTAGGGGTACGGCCGCGTAGTGACCTGGCTCGTGATGCTGGGCTGTTAGTCGGGCCGATGGGCGGCATTGTGGTAAATAGTCGTCTGCAGACCTCCGATCCCAATATTTATGCGGCGGGTGATTGTATCGAGACGAATCATCTTGTTTCAGGCAAACGGGCTCAAGCCCCCTTTGGCTCTTTGGCCAATCGCCAAGGCCGTGTGGTGGCCGATAATCTGGCCGGAATTCCCAGTCGTTTCCCGGGAGTGGTTAACTCTTTCATCATGAAGGCCTTTGATATTGCGATCGGTGCGACCGGCATGAGCCTGGAGAGTGCCTTGGCGGATGGTTTTGATGCTGGGCAGGTGATTACTGCCCAGTCAGATCGGGCCCATTTCTTCCCGACACAGGCAATTATCCCCTTGGCGATGGTCTTTGACAAGCGGACGCGCAAGGTGCTGGGGGTGCAGGGCTTTGGACCGATGGGCGACTCAATTCTCGCCCGTCTTAACGCGGCGGCGGCCCTGATTGCCACAGGTGGGACAGTGGAGGATTTCAGTGATTTGGAACTGCCCTATGCCCCGCCATTCACTACGGCCCTCGATGCCCTCAATGCCACCGCCAATGTGGCGGAGAATGCCTTGGCTGGGCGCTTGCGAGCGGTAGCGATGGAGGACTTCTTGGCTTGGATGGAAAATCCTGCCCTTCACCCTGACTGGCGGGCCCTTGATATCCGTCATCCCAATGAGGCAAAACCCTTTGCGGAGGCCTTTGGCGAGCGATGGCTTGCTATTCCCTATGTTGAAGTCCGAGGGCGGCTTGCTGAAGTGCCAGATGACCAGACGTTGATCATCATCTGTGATGCCGGTACTCGTTCGTATGAGATCCAGTGTCTGCTAGATGGTGCTGGCAAGAGAAGCACCTTGGTGCTTGGCGGTGGTTTCAACCTGGTGCGGCGGATCTCGGTAGGGTGGTGGCCGACGAAATAGGGGAGTGCGCGATGTTGCTCTCACCGCTGCGTGCTGATCTTGTTCAAGGATTATCAAGGGGAAGGGGCTGTGCGGAGAAAAGTTGTTGCCGTGGTGGTATTGTGCTGGTGCGCGAGTCTCTTCGGGGCGGTGGATGCGATTGCGTTTGATGGTCAGATCAATATCAACGCCGCTGGCAGCAAAGAGTTCGAAAGGCTGCCCTTTATCGGTGAGTCGCGGGCTCGGGCCATTGTTCGCTATCGTCAGAAGAAAGGAGGCTTTGCCAATGTCGAGGAGCTCCGGCAGGTCCCCGAGATCGGCGAAGACACCTTCCTGGCGATCAAACCCTACTTGACTCTGTCCGGCAGTTCAACGCGTAGCGGCGGAGCGGTTGAACAACTGCCTGCCGCAGCAAGCGCCAGGGAGATCAAGACACAGCCCGGGGAGGTTCGCCTGCTGAAGGATCAGGATTATTATCCTGTCCTGCAAAGCTTGATTGGCCGCGCCGTGTTCAGTATCGACTTGTCCATCTTTTTGTTTAAGACCACTAATTCTGCTCACAACAGGGCGAATGAGCTGGTTGAGGAGCTGATCGCCGCCCGCAAACGGGGCGTGATCATCAATATCCTTTTTGAAAAATCAGGGTACGATCCAAAGATCAACAAGGAAAATCAAAAAGTTGCCGAGCGTCTGCAAAAGCATGGGGTCCGGGTGCGGTTCGATTCGGAGAAAACGACGACCCATACCAAGATTGTGGTGATTGACCGCCGGTATAGTTTGGTCGGCAGTCATAACTTCACGGGGTCGGCGCTCTCGCACAATCATGAGGCCTCGCTGCTGGTCGATAATCAATCCTTGGCGAACCAGTTGCTGGAGTATATGCGGGACATTCGATAAGACGTGGCGCTGCTTCTCACGGGAGAAGAGAGAGCAAAAACTCTGGCCTCAGCCTCGTGGCGCGTGAGGACGTATTTGCTCTGTTTTACAGGAAAAGCCTCCATCGACAGTGGCGTTCCCGTACGGGGATTTACAACTCGTACAGCGTTTCGTCGCGCTGCAGAGCAGGCTGACGTTGTCCCTTCGCGCTCTTTTTTGATAAGAGGGTAAAAGGGTCTTCACTCTCAAGCAGATCACCCATCTCCTGTTCGATCGTCTCCGGATCCTCGCCCGCTTCCATACGACTCAAGGCCTCTTCCATCCCCGAACCCAATGCCATTCCGGTCTGTTCCGTGAATCGGCGCATCATTCTTGCCATTTGCTGCGGATCGTCTTCGTTGATGCCTTCAGCCTCTCTGGCCAATTCCCCCATGACTTGCTCCATGCGGCTCTCATCAAAGTCGGGCATCCCATCATCTTCTTTTGCCCGGCCGATGGTACTGAAAAGAGAGAGCTGTCGCGCCAGAATCTGGCTGCATTTTGGGCAGGGTGGTGTAGCGCTGGTATTGACTCTGCTTGAGAAGAAATTAAACAGTGTGTGGCAGCTGCTACAGTAGAACTCATAAATCGGCATTGTTGGAACTCCTTTTTCATTTTGCTGGTGGGTGAAGCAACTCTTTTGCAAGGAAAAGAGCGAAGCATTTGCCCTGCGGTGAGATGATCGTGACTATGCCCGCCGTCGTACGATTCTTACCTTTTTCCCTATGGTGCTTGGTGTTACGCCTGCGGCTACCCGGCGGACTATTTTTTTTGGTGGGGTCGAGACGGTTGCACTGGTTGACGGATTTTCTGCAGAGAGAGGCCTCTCGTAGGGGCATCCCGCCCGTGGACATCGGAGCAGGGAGATGCCTTGCACAGTTTTTTCGACCAGGTAGGGGGAGTCACACAGGCCACAGGCGAGATCATGGGGGATCGACCAAGACATGAATTGGCAGTTCCCGTGTTTGCAGGCATAAAAACTCTTGCCTGTTGGGGTCTGTTGAGGTCTGAGGTAATGGCCGCACAGAGGGCAGGCGATACCGTCATCAGTCCGGGGGGTGGTGTCCTCTGCGGTAGGGGGCGCTTCTGCCGGTGTGTCGGCAGGAGGGCCGGGGGGGGAAGCGGAGCTGCCCTTCAACGCTTCCGCAAAGGCCTGTTGCAGATCATCATCGGCAAAGAAATCGGTCTGTTGCTCATTCTCTGCTGGCGGCGCTGATGTCGAGGCGGAGAAGCTTTCGCTCTCTGGTGCTGTTTCATCGCTGGAGAGAGGGACCTCATCGGGCACGAACTCTGCGACGGGGAGGGGTGTTTGATCATGCTCAGGCGCAGGGGGGGCTGGCGTTTGCGGCGGGGGGGGCTGTTCTTCGGTTGTAGCCGCTTCGTTTCTTACGGGTGGCGGCGTCGAGGATGACTGCTGGGGAGCAGTTGTTTGTTTGATGATGGTGCTTGATGTCTTGACCCTGGGTTGCACTCTACTGCTCGTTTTGGCCTTGAGCAGGGTTTGTCCATGCAGAGCTAACGTTTGATCGAATTGGGTCAAGGCGAAGGGTAAGTCTTTGCGAGCACTGGTGGCCTCGTTGATGGTTTGCTCGATATAAGCGGCTAAATGGATCCGTTGCATTCGAGGGAAAGCTCGATCAAGAATACCGACGACCTTGGTGGTGTTGTCTGCGGCTTCCAGGTGTCCCTCAGTGGAAAGCGTTGCATATCCCGACGTAATCAAGTTGTCTATCATGGTAATTGTGCTGAAATCCGCCGCTATCGAAAAGTCGGAAAGTTCTTCAAGCAAGCTTCTGATGGTGTAAGGGGCGGTGTCTTCGCTGCTTTGCATAAACGCTGTATACGTTGCCTTGCTTGGCATGAACTCTTGTCCCTCGGCTATCTCTGCCACAGGGATTGGTGTTTGCCACTTGCCTATTTCGTCCGGGTTTGTCTGTAGAAAGCCAGGGTCGCTCAGATCGTGAAGGTGGGCGTATAGGGAGGTCTCTTCGCCTGCCAGAAAATCGATTGTGGTCGTTCTGCCAACCGCAGGCCGCATCTGGCTGCTTATGGCTCGCAAGCGGATGAGATCGTAGAGGGCTATCTCATGAGGACTTAAACTTGCCTTGATGTCACTGCCACACAGTTCCGGGCGGGCAGGAATAATCATCCCCAGTGTTGCGGTATGGTCGTTGTTGACCGCCGCTGCCCCAAACATCGAGGCCACCTGTTGGCGTAAGGCTGCAATCATTTCTGGGGATAAAGGCTCGCTGCCGGGCTGTGGGGAAGTGATGAAGCCGTGCGTCTGGCCAGCTATCGTTACACCATGATATAATTTTCTGACGATGCCCATGGTCAGGAGAGGCGTCAGGCCGAGTTGGAGAGACGCATCACCCAAAAGCTCAGGCAGTTGGTAGGGCTCTGGCGCCGGGATCGTTAAGGGGGATTGGTTTTTAGCGATTACTTTGCAGGGCGTTTGCGCGAGCCGGTCTCTCAACGTCTTGGCTTGGGCTTCCTCGACAGGCAAGTTGCTAGAAGTCAGATCAGACCCTTTGCCCAGCATGATCGTAAAAGTTTTGCCGGGAGGTGTTGCTAAGTTGAGGTGTATCTGCCAGGCTGGGGCTCGCAAGGTCTGCGAATGTTCGTGTGCTCGCTCGGCAAGCAGAAAAAGGGCGGTCAGGCTGTTTTTCTTCAGGGGAAGGTTGCCGGGGCCTTGGGCGGTGCCGATGAGTTTGACCAGGTGGCGGGCGAGGCAATTATCGAATAGCAGGCGACTGTAAAACGCGAGGCCGAGTGTGGTGCCCACTGTGCTTGCCGATTGCAGGGCTTTGGCCATGTTCTTTTTATCGAAGGCGTGCACGATTAAACGTTTGACTCTGTCTGCTTTACCGCCGATCTGCGCGACATAGTTGCTGATCTGCCAGCAGAGGAATTCGGATAAATTATCTGAATCGAGGGCGAGCAGGACATCCTTGTTTTGAAAACGCTGCAGGGCGTCGAGGCATTGTTGGCCTGTCGGGAGCCCCTCAAAGTGAAAGAGGACTCCTGATGGTGCCCCAGGGGAGACTTGTTGAGACATCGTAAAGAGCGGCCCTGAGCAGATGACACATTCGGCGCGTTCGGCAAAATATTCTCTCATGAAGTCAGCCTTGGCCGCAGAATCGACCACGACAAGGAACTCTGTCATACTCACCTCATACCGTTTGGAAAATAGGGTAACGTGAAGAGAAATCGATGCGCTTTTTGCGGAGCTCGGTCTTGCCTGAGTTGCCCCAAAAGTTTGCTCCGATTGATTAGCGCTTGACCATACATTTTATAAATATAGTATAATTAAGGGGATAAAATAAAGCAGAAAAGTAATGGGTGCTTTTTGCGATGCGGTGTCATTCTATTAGTAGGTTTCTCTAGTCATGAACTCACTTGTCAGTATTGCTGGAATAGATCAGGCGATCAGCAACCTTTTGTTGAGCCCTGAGACACAGAAGGCGAAGTTGCTTGCAGCGATCAGGGAGCGGTTTGCGAGTGACGAGGAGCTGCGTACCGTGACTGAAATCCCAGCGGATGTGCTCATCGCCGCCCTGTGGAATGATGATCCTGCGACGCTGAAAGATCGGCGCAAAAGTCTCAGCAGCCTGAAGTCAGCCCTCAATAAAAGCCTTAAAACTCTTGCCGAGCAGGGACTAAATCCGGAAGGATTAATTCTCAGCCGTGCCAATGTTTTTGAGGTTTCAGACGAACAAAAGAAGTTGCTGCTGGAAAAAGCGGGGATTGGCGGCGGGGATATCCATCTGGCCGAATCCATTGCCGCTTGTAAGCAAGCCTTTCCTGGCGCTGACGGGAAGGAAAGCTCGGCCGGGTTGGCCGATTTTCTCCGGGATCTTGAACAGGCGAAGTGCCGTATTGATCAATTGCAGGCGGCCTTACTGGAACGAGAGAGAGAGATTTCGGTCTTGCAAGAGAGGATTGGAATCCTGCGGGCTGGATCGCCTCCAGGTGAGCTTGCCGGAGACTTGGATGGTGGGGTGACGGCGGGGGCGGGTGAAAAGTCTGGTGCTTGGGAGGGAGGTGATTCAGCTCATGGTGCTGAATTAATTGAGATTGTCGAGGAAGAACTCGAGGAGATCGCTATCGAGGATGAGGCTGCGCTGGCCGCGGGTGATGGTGGAGGGGAGGGCATCACCGCTGGAGGGTCAGAAGGCGATGGCGCGGGAGTTGGAGGCGGTGCGTTTTCTGATAGTAAAATTGCCGCAGATGGTAGTGCTGAAGGTGGAGAGGTTGGAGGCTCGTCTGGTGCGGCTGACGAGATTCTGGCCCAGGACGTTGAGTACGTGGAGATTGCCGAGG
>JAQUKQ010000091.1 GCA_028718985.1 Desulfobulbaceae bacterium
TAGTCAACTCATCCAACTGATCATCGGTACGCATCGGATCGTGGTGGAAGAGCGCTATCCGCTTGACCCTGTTGCGCTTCGCTATGGCAATGGCATCTTCCATCGAGGTGTGCCCCCAACCAATCTTGGAGGACTCATACTCCTGCCGGGTATACTGGGCATCGAAAATCACCAGATCTGCCCCTGCAACAAAACACTCAAGTTCACGGTTCTGCTCAGCAGCAACGGCCGCCCCTTCTTCTGCCATTATCTCGTCGTAGTCTATTCCCTCCGGATCAGTGCAGAAAAGATTCGCATACGGTTCCGCATCATAGACTGTGCAAAAGACCTTCCCCTGGCACTCAAAACGATAGCCAAGACACATGATCGGATGATTAAGATACTTGGTGGTCAGCCTGATCCCATCACCAATCTCAAACTGTCCTTCCTTGAGATTGGTGTAGGTGATTGCGGCCGCCAACTCTGCCTCGCGCACTGGGAAGTAGCGATACGTCATCTGGCCGCCAACAATCGTCTCCAAGTCCTCTTCATGATTCACCGGCCCAAAAACCTGCAAGGTGGTCGATGGCAGATAAATCGGCGTAAAAAAAGGGAAGCCCATGATATGATCCCAATGGGTATGAGAGAGATACAACGAGGTGTTAATTGCCCCCTTGGGCAGATCGTGGCCCATCATGAAATTACCCAACTCTCGCAGCCCCGAACCGGCATCGATGATAATCAGCCGATCACTACCAGCAAAACGCAGTTCGATACAGGCAGTGTTACCGCCATATTTTGACGTTTGCCGTCCTGGACAAGGGATAGAACCCCTGACTCCCCAAAATTTCGCTCTCATTTCGCCCCCTGCTGGGTCAAATTCAAAAAAATCTGGGCCTTCTCAATTTCACCGTTCACCACCTCCTGTAACGGTTGCAAGTCCGACCACTTTAACCCCATGCTCTCGAGAATCCCCATCAGAAAGGCAGACTCTGGGTGCAAATCGCCCGCCGAACCAATTTCATAGATATTAGCATACAAATTGGCCAAGGTCACCGTTGCCACCAACTCCCTATGTTGCTCCGATGCCTGCTCCGGGGCATGATGATAGGCAAGTCCCTCGATAATCGCCGGGCTCAACCGCCATTTTTCGCCAATCAAGCGTCCAGCCAGGCCATGATCCACCCCAACCAGCATCTGCTCACTCTTCAACAACGAATCTTGCTGCAGGGCTGCTAATTGGAGGGCTTGAGCATAACTTTCAACAAAGCACGTATTTAGTGGTATTTTACCCAAATCGTGCAGCATACCCGCTACAAAATATTCATCCCGTTCCGCTATTGGAACACCTCTGGCCATTGCCATCGCCTTGGCGGTAACCCCAACCCCGATGGAATGCGCCCAAAAGGCATCCATGGGCAAGGTGGTAAACGATGATTTTTTCGCGAGTGCGCCAATGACGGCGGTGCTCAAGGCGAGATTTTTAACCGTATTCAGCCCCAACATGATAATAGCGCGGGCCAATGATGAGATTTGATTGGGCAGTGAGTAATAGGCCGAGTTGATTAACTTCAAGACATGGCCGGTCAAGACAGGGTCAAGAGAGATAACCCGATTCAGATCATTGGCTGAAGTTCTCGGCGAGTTGCAAACCTCAAGCACCTTGGACACCGTGGTCGAAAGACTTGGCATCTTGTCAATAAACAGCTGTATTTTCTGAACAAGAGGGTCTTGTCGATCCATAATACCTCGTAGACGTGGACGCTTGCAGAACTCCAAGGCTCAAATGAAGTCTGCGAAAACATCGAAAAAGCTGTGCCTATCAGACAATAGCGCCGTTTTGCGGCTAGAAAAGCAGCGGGGCAAAGCCCTTCACCATAAGATGAACTAACGCAATCATCACCAAATGTCGCTTGGGCGATAGTTACACCCGTCAGGATATCATGTCACCGCGGGCCTTGCCAGCACTTTATCGGCCCGACTGGGAACGGTTAAATTGCACCGCCTCTCGATAGGTGATACCCTTGCCGCCAAAGATATCAAGCGCACTGCCGATGGTCACGTCCAATCGCCCCTGTCCCAAGTCCAGCACCTTCAGCAGATCACCCATGTCTTGCACACCACCGGCATAGGTCGTTGGAATTGGTGCCCATTCTGCCAGATCAACGACAAGATCTGCAGCAATCCCGGCACATTTACCCTCAACATCAACCGCATGGACAAGAAATTCACTGCAAAACAGGGCAAAGTACGCAAGGGTTTCAGCTGAGATCGCTAGGTCCGTAAATTTCTGCCAACGATCGGTAACAATATAATAGCAGTCTCCCCTCTTCCGGCAACTCAAGTCCAGTACTAGCCTCTCTGTTCCAACGCGAGTGACCAGATCCTTGAGTCGCTCCTCGAGCAACTTCCCCCCCTGAAAGACGTAAGAGGTGACAATGACGTGACTTGCTCCCTGCTCCAACCAAAATTGAGCATTATCGGCCGTGATTCCACCACCGATCTGTAACCCACCGGGATACCTCTGCAGCGCCTCGATTGCTACCTCGTCGCACCCTGGGCCAAGTTTTATGACATGACCGCCGCTCAAGTCATCTTGGCGATACATTTCCGCATAAAATGAGGCCTGTTTATCCGATGTGAAATTAGTACTTAATCCTTGAGCGCTATCGGTCAATGTAGAACCGACAATTTGCTTCACTTGACCATCATGTAAGTCGATACAGGGTCTGAACTTCATAAAATCACCTCACGGCAACTTGTTCGTCGCCAAAAAAAAAAGCCCCACCCGACCAGAATCTGGCGAGTAGGGCTTTCGATAAGTCCTGCCTCTTAAAGAAGAGAGGCGAAATTATTCCTTTCTTAAAAGCACGATCCCCAAACAACCAAGGTGGTTGGGTCTAACCGCAGTGATTTCCCTGGAGCCACACAACCGGTGGTATCTTTCAGGACATTTAAGAAAATCTTGCCTTCATCGCCGGACTCAGGCTGCAACATAATGGCTGTATCGAACAAATCGTCAACCTGGTCGCAAGGGGCTGGCATATCATGCTTAACAACCGTCTCGGATTGAGCCTCACGCAAGGTTACCGCTGAAAACCAGATACTCATATTCGCCTCTTTCTGCAAATCGCGCATATCGATCAAAGTCTTCCGATCCACCTTGGAAAAATCCATCCCATCAATAATCACGCATGACGGTCTGAAAATATCTTGGTAAATCAGGTCGTTCAATCTCTCTTCGAGTTTTGGACGGCTAAAAGTTGAGGCATTAAATGTCATAATCATCCGATTGCGGCTAACCTCCAGATGCAAATCGGCCATGTCCTCCTGCTTGGCGTTGGCGCTGATATCATTGAGGATATCGTCATACCAAACCTTTGTCTTATCGAGGGTCTCGCCAATGCTGACATGAAGAACCTGCTTGCCGCGCAAGATACTATCAAGGGCTATCTGCACAAGAATCGCTGTCTTACCTAAACCTGGGCGCGCCATAACCAGGCCCATGCGTTGGACATCATTGCCTGCGGCATCGCGACTGAATGCCCCCATTGGATTTTTTGCTATAAGATCTGTCTTCAACATAGTCATATCCTCAAATTATCGTTACCCTGCACCGCATTCAAACGGATAATTCCGTCCTCGCCCCTACGCCTCAATACGATTTAGGATGAAGCACTCTACTATTTCTTTTCCTGGGCCTTCTTGGCTGCGGCAATAACCTCATCGGCCACATTGCGAGGAACCTGTCGGTAAACGGCAAACTCCATGGTGAACTCCGCCTTTCCTTGAGTCAAGGAACGTAATATTGTCGAATAACCAAACATCTCAGCCAACGGCACCTCTGCCTCAACGACCGTATAATCACCCTCTTCAAGCGTGCCGATGATCATGCCCCGTCGCTGGTTGATACTGCCCATGATCGCCCCTTGGAACTCTGTCGGCCCCTCGACCGCGACCTTCATGATCGGCTCCATAAGGACAGGCTTAGCCTTCAAATATCCTTCCTTGAAGCCGCCACGAGCAGCCAACTGGAAGGCAACATCAGACGAGTCAACCGCATGGGCGGCACCGTCGTTGATCGCGCAACGGACGCCGTTGACTGGGAAACCCGCCAAAGCGCCTTTGGCAAGGCTTCCAGCAAACCCCTTATCACAGGAGGAAATAAACTCTCTCGGAATAACACCGCCGACAATCTGGTCAACAAATTCGTATTCACCTTCTTCCAGTGGCTCAATATAACCAGCCACCCGGGCGAACTGCCCCGAACCACCAGTCTGCTTCTTGTGGGTATAATTAAACTCGGCACGCGCTGTAATCGTCTCACGGTAGGCAACCTGCGGGGCACCAACCAAGACCTCTGCATTATACTCACGCTTCATGCGCTCGATATAGACCTCAAGATGAAGTTCGCCCATACCAGAAATAATCGTCTCACTGGTCTCATGATCCACAAAGGTTCTAAAGGTTGGATCTTCCTTGGTAAAACGATTCAGAGCCTTGGACATATTGCCCTGGGCCTTATTGTCTATCGGCTTGATGGACAAGGAAATAACCGGTGCCGGGACATGCATGGAACTCATGGAAAAACTGATATCTGGAGAGGTGAAGGTATCGCCTGATGCGCAGTCAATACCAAACAGGGCAACAATGTCTCCTGGCCCTGCCTCATCAATCTCCTCCATCTCACTCGAGTGCATGCGCACCAAGCGACCAACCTTCGCCTTTTTCCCGTTTCGACTGTTGACAATCGTATCGCCCTTCTTCATGGTCCCTTGGTAGGTGCGAACATAGGTCAACTGCCCGTAACGCCCATCCTCAAGCTTGAAGGCCAAACAGACCAAAGGCTTCGATGGATCACTCTCCAACACCAGCTCTTCTTCGTTTTTATCAAGATCATAGGCGGTATTCTCAATCTCACGAGGGGCTGGCAGATAGGCAACAACCCCATCAAGCAGACGCTGCACGCCCTTGTTCTTATAGGCCGAGCCAATGAGCACCGGCACAAACTCCAAGGCCAGCGTGCCTTTACGGATCGCGGCATGAATCATCTCTTCCGTCGGGTTGCCCTCCAGTACCGCCTCCATCAACTCATCGGAGAACATCGAAACTGCGTCCAGCAGGGTCTCGCGAGCCGCATCCGCTTCGGCCTGCATCTCGGCAGGGATGGCCTCTTCACGAATGATCTCTCCGTTATCACCTTCAAAATAGATGGCGCGCATTGTGACCAGGTCAACAACACCTTTCAAATCATTTTCAAGACCGATCGGCAGTTGAATAGCGACCGCGTTCAAATTCAGTTTTTCACGTATCTGGGCAGTAACTCGTTTAGGGTTGGCACCGGTACGATCGCATTTGTTGATAAATACCACCCGTGGAACTTTGTATCGGGTCATCTGTCGATTAACGGTGATACTTTGCGACTGAACACCACCCACCGAGCAGAGGATCAAAACCGCTCCGTCAAGAACGCGCAGAGCTCTCTCTACCTCGATGGTAAAATCGACATGGCCGGGGGTATCAATGATGTTGATATCATAATCCTTCCAGGTGCAGTATGTCGCCGCCGACTGAATGGTAATTCCCCTCTCCCGTTCGAGCTCCATAGAGTCCATAACCGCACCAACTCCATCTTTGCCGCGAACTTCGTGGATGGCATGAATCTTCTGGGTGTAAAACAAAACCCGCTCAGTCAAGGTAGTCTTGCCCGAGTCGATATGCGCGCTGATACCAATGTTACGAACCTTCTCTAAATCCTTTTTCATCTTTGCTTCCTTTTCAGGTGATTCTCAACAAGTATGCCACTGAGTACGATAGCTACGATTGCCGCATCTGCGTATAAAACAAAAAACGGCTCTGACAAGAACCGTTTCCTAACGAGTAAAAACCGAATATAGATACTCGATGATGGCTAGCATGTCAACCCCTAATCCTCAACGCCATCCTCCCCACTGAATGCCCATGTGCTGTACAGTTTATTGCCACGAGCCCCCGAGAGTCAAAATTTTGCGTAGAGCAAGGCTCACGACCTCATTTGAGCTGCGCGAACGTTTCCCAAAATTGCGGGAACGACTTGGCGACACACTCTTCGTCGGCAATTGATATTCCAGGAACAACCAGTCCCGCCACGGCAAAACACATGGCAATCCGGTGATCATCGTGGGTGTTGATCACCGCGCCCGTAAAATTGGCCCGCCCGGGATCGCCTTCAACGATCAGTGCATCAGGCAACTCCTGAGTCTTGACCCCGATCTTTGCAAGTTCGGTCGCCATAACATGTAACCTGTCACACTCTTTAATCCGCAGATGGGCAATATTTTTGATGACTGTCGTCCCTGCAGCAAAGGCCGCGACAACCGCCAAGGTTGGGGCCACGTCAGGACAATTTGCCATGTCCACCTCGATGGCCTTCAACTGTGAGGGCCCTGTTACAGTAATACCCGCCTCAGCCTTTTCAACCAAACAACCCATTTGCTCGAACATAGAGACCAAAACCGCATCGCCCTGCAAGGAGGGATTTGGCACGTTGCTCACTGTCACTCGTCCACCAGTGACTGCCGCTGCCGCCCAAAAATACGAGGCGCTTGAGGCATCGCCTTCGATCTGATACGTCCGGCCACGGTACGCCCCCTGCGGAACGACGAAATGATCCAACTCCTCATTGGCACAAACCTTGACACCAAAGGCCTCCATTACCGCCATGGTCATGGTGACATACGGCTTGGACAGAACCTCTCCCGACACATCAAGCGTTGCCGCCTGCACGGCATAGGGCGCGACCAGGAGTAGAGAGGAAAGGTACTGACTGCTCTTACCCTCTGGCAGCAAGGTGCGGCCACCGCGCAAACCTCTCGCTTGAATGACCAGAGGCGGACAACCGGTGTTAGCGATACTGCTGATCTCAACCCCCCAACCTCTGAGCGCATCGATCAACGGCTGAATTGGTCGTTCTGCCATCCGCGGCCCACCAGTGATGGTAAAATCACCAGCGCCCAACGTCGCCACCGAGGTCAAAAAACGTGTGGCGGTGCCGTTATTCCCCAAAAAAATCGGTGCTATCGGCGTCGCTATCCTGCCGCCCTTACCATGCACCTGCCACTGCTTGGCATCACCGACATCGACTTCGACGCCCATCGCCCGAAGAGCCGCACTGGTGTATTCAGTATCTTCACTGGTCAACGGCCCCAGCAGGGTACTGCTGCCCTCCGCCAAGGCTGCGGCAATTAAAGCGCGCTGCGTGAGACTCTTGGAGCCTGGGACCGTAATCTGACAATCAACGTTGGCAATTGGGGTTATTACTTTCATCGTTTCAAAAACTCACTCTTTAATCATTAAGAACGCAGGCTCGCCGACGCATCATTTTTCTAACAGTCATACAAAAGCTTCCTCGCAAAAAGCCGCGGGGGCACCAAGTTCACTCGGGACTCATGCCGTCCATTAGCTGCTGCCGCATGATCTCAACTGGAGCCGCACACCCCGTCCACAACTCAAACTGGGCAACGCCCTGATAGAGGAGCATCGATAAGCCGTTAATGGTTTGACAACCTGCAGCCTTGGCCTCCCGAAGCAATCTGGTCTCAAGCGGCGAGTAGACAATGTCCATAACAATCCTGAAACGAGTCAGACACCCCCGGTCGACAGGCGTTTTTTCACGGTTCCCACCCATACCGACCGATGTTGCGTTGATCAAGATGTCGGCACAAAAATCAGCGGTTGCTTCAAGGGGACACCATGGACAGCCCAGGGCCGAGGCTAAGGCCTGCCCCGTGCCTGGGGTACGACTCGCCAAGGCGATCGAAGCCCCTTCTTCCAACAGGCCAAAACCGATAGCCCGGGCCGAACCACCAGCCCCTAAAAGAAGCACTGTTTTACCGGCTAGTGGTGTCAGCTGTTTGAGCGCAGCATTTGCCCCCAACCAATCGGTATTGTACCCATGAACCCTTCCTTCACTAATGAGCAGGGTATTGACCGCTCCTATCTTCGCCGCCACCGGATCAATCCCATCAAGCTCGGCAATAACCGCCTGCTTATGAGGAATTGTTACACTGACCCCCCTCACGCCCAAAGCCCGAAAAGCGTTGATGGCAGCGACGGCATCAGCAGCGGCAAAAGGCACATAAACCTTGTTCAGGCCAAGATGCTGAAAGGCCGCATTATGCATCGCCGGGCTCAGGCTATGACACACCGGATTCCCTAAGATGCCATACAGTTCCGTAGCACCGTCAACAGGCATTGGCCAACTCCTTGACAATCACCCGCATACTGCTGATCGTTATCTGCCCTGGCGCGGTACCCTTGTTGCCATCGGCGGCGGCATAAGTCATAAATCCACCAAGTCCCAAGGTAGCGACCCGGCTGATAACCCCTACCGGGCCCATGCAGAAGGCAATCAGGGGCAGACCAATCTCAGCGGCCTCAGTCTGCAGATCGAGAACTCGCAACACATCCTGACAGGAACTTGCCATGGTAACAATCTTACCGATACTGGCGCCACTGCGATACTGCTCCTGCAAGATCGTTCGCAAGGCCGGTGCCGAAGGGGTGGTGGTGAAATTATGCCAGGAGACGATACTCTGTGTTCCCTGTTCTGCCGCCTGACGAATAAGGACATCTCGCAAAGCAGAATCGGTCTTCAATTCGATATCGACAAACGCCGCCCCCTTGACGACAGCCTCCTGTAAGAAGGCGATACGCTCGTCTTCATTGCCAGAAAAACTCCCACCCTCCCAAGCAGCCCTATTGGTGAACAGAAGTGGTTTGGGCAACGCCCCAATAAAAGGGGAAACGGCAGGTTCTGCCATCGTATCGAGCCGAATCTCCAGAAGATCGGCCTGGGCGGCGGCGCCCTGCGCCAAGGCCAGAATCTCTTGGCTCGTTGCCCCGGAAAGTGCAACACAGATCTTGCCAGGGTAGGGATTTTTCTTGCTATCAGTCATTATCATACGGCTATCCTTCCTTTAAATCGGTCACTCAAAGACCACCCCACCCCTACAACGCCACCAAAATTACAAGTAAAGACAATTTATGGCAAGGGCAAGATGCAGAATAGGAGACGATGAAGCACTCCAGCACCGCTTGCTCGAGCATCCCTCACAAAAGGACTGGGCGCTTGTCACGGAGAGCTGTGACCATGCCATGAATACCATTCCTGCGCCTTTCGTCAGAAAGAACAATATTTTTCACCACTTTGCACCACCAAATATCAATCGAATCACAAACAGCATCATCTATCTGTATTTTCCCCGCTATTGAAGGCTTATTGCCGCAACTTAGCGCCATATTGCAGCCACTGTTCCTCCCCCTCAAACGTACCGGAACACTACATACCATATACGGTTAACCGTCTGCCGACCGCAATACCACATCTTGTAGATATGGTATTTATTCTCGAAAAATCAGTACGTTATATTTTTGTCGAAATGCCACATATATTCTATTTTTCCCTTGACACCTTGCTGCTCGTTTCACTATAAGGTAGTATGATGTGGTGCAAAGTGGGTAAAAAAGGTTTTAGGAGACACTTGTGGCAGCAGAGGTAATCGTGGACCCGACCAATCATTTCCGGGGACGCTCTGAACATAGCCTTGATGGTAAGGGGCGATTAAACATACCAACTCGGTTCCGCGAGGTCCTGCGCCTGCAATATGACGACAGGCTGATGGTCACCCCCTGGAACAAATGCCTGAAGGTCTACCCGGTTCAGCAATGGGAGAAGATGGAGCTACAGTTGCTCGAACACCTCCAAGATCAGCCGGACATGAAGAAGATGATCCGCTACATGATCGGCGGTGTCGTTGAGTGCCCCTTGGACAAGCAAGGTCGAATTCTTTTGCCGCCGAAACTGCGTGAGGAGGGAGGGATCACTAAGGAAGTTGTTATCACCGGGGTGATGACCTATTTCGAAATCCTCGACAAAGAGACCTGGGAGGCCGACAACAAGCCTTCGACAGCAGACTTCGACAGTTTCGAAATCAGCTTGTTGAAGGCTGGCCTGCTTTAATATCAGGCCGAGCCAATGCACCAATCTGTCCTGCTGAAAGAGGTTGTCGAGGCCTTGGCCCCGGCCAGTGGTGGCGTCTATGTTGACACCAACCTCGGCCTCGGCGGCCATGCGGAAAAGATCCTGCAGCAGAGCGCGCCCGACGGACGGCTTGTCGGCTTTGAATGGGACGCAGACGCCATGGCCATGGCTCAGGCCCGATTGGCCCCCTTTGGCGCACGGGCAGAATTTGTCGCGAGCAATTTTGCCGCCATGCCCCAATGCCTCAAACAATTAGGCATTGACAAGGTTGACGGCATCCTCTGCGACTTGGGCCTCTCTTCATACCAGCTCGACAACAGCTTGCGTGGCTTCACCTTTAAGGGCAGTCAACCGCTCGACATGCGGATGGACAGCCGCGAGGGGCAGACGGCAGGCGATTTACTCCACAACGCCTCTGAAGAGGAGTTGGCCGATATGTTTTTCTATTTCGGCGAAGAACGACAAGCTCGGCGGATTGCTTCTCGTATTGTTCAAAGCCGTAAAAGCTGTCGGCTTGAGACGACCGATCAACTCGTGACACTTATCGAGCAGACGATCCCTAAAAAGTTCCACCCAAAAAAAATCCATGTGGCGACCAAGGTCTTTCAGGCCTTGCGCATTGCGGTCAATCATGAGCTGGAAAATTTGATTGAACTGCTGAAGGTCGCCCCTAAAATGCTTAAAAATGACGCCAAATTCTGTGTAATCTCTTTTCACTCCTTGGAAGACCGCTTGGTCAAACGGGCCTTCGGGGATTCTCTCTCGCTGGAAATAGTGACGAAACGACCAATCGTAGCAAGTGAAGAAGAGCTAACAATCAATCCTAGGGCCAGGAGCGCGAAGCTCAGAGTGGCAAAAAAGGTGGCAGGAAAATGATTCAGGATTTCGCAAGTGTCTTCGTTGTCGGCAAACAGTCAGTCCGCTTTCGGCCCGTACCGATTCGGGAGAACGTTATTGGACAAAAAATCATTGGCGGCGTATTGGCAGGTGCACTCCTGCTAGGAATCGCCGTCTCGTTCACCCTGTATCTGTTGATCCAGTCAGGGCTCAACGACTTGGCAACGCAGAGCGTAGCTAAGGCCGCCATGGTCAAGGCACAGAACGGCCTGTACGCCAAACGCGAGGCGCTCTTGGATCGAAAAACCTTTGCCCGTTCGGCAGAGAAGTTAGGCCTCTACCTGCCCGAGAACAACCAGATTCGCCGCCTGTAAAAGAACACCCTCAGCGCGCAAACAGGCCCCCGCTCTTCAGGAGAGAGAGGGGCGCTTAGCAGGCAAGAGGCGTATGAGGGGGAAAAACCTGCAACAAGTCATAATACCCCTCCTGTGAGCGATAGTCGGCCTACGCAAGAAGGCCTTAAAATGTAGCTGCGGGGCTGCTGGACAGTTACCGAAAATGAATGAATTACCGCCAAAGACCAAGAAAAAAGCGCCAGATATGGCTACCGTTCCTCTGCGGTGCACTCCTGGCTGTCGGCGGCGGGTTTCTCTATCGTACCGATTTCAATAAGTTTTTCACGAGGGATTCAGGCGAGCCGAAGAGCGCCAATCCTGAGCCGACACCTGCTGCCCCGCCCCCGGCACCCGTGGCAGCAGAGAAGTCACAATCCAGCAAAAACCGCCAGCCGATTTTTGATCGCAATATGGTGACCATGGCGGTTAGTTTCAAGCAGTCATCAGTCTACCTGAAACCCATTGAGCTGCAAGAGGGGCAAACGGCCATCGAGCAGTTAGCTCAGATCCTGGATCTTTCGGCAAAAGAGATTCAGACTGATTTACAAACGGAGCGAACCTTTGTCTGGCTAAAACGAAATCTAAACGCTGACACATCACAAAAAATCGCCAAATTAAATTTCAGCGGGGTCTATCTGGTGGATGAACTTCAACGTTACTACCCCTTGCATGGCCATGCAGCTCATATCGTTGGCTTTGTAAAGGATGAGTTGGGCTTAGCCGGCGCTGAGTTTATTTACGATCCCATTTTACGGGGGAATCGAGATCTGGCCTCTCAATATCTCAACCTCCCCGGCCTCAAAGCAACCGACATCCCGCCTGAGGGTGCGGCGGTCGTGCTCTCCGTCGATATCGATCTGCAGGTCCTCCTGGAGAAAAAACTGCAACTCCTGTTGCAACAGACCACCGCCAAGTCAGCCAGCGCCGTATTACTTGAAGCGAACAGCGGCGAAATCCTGGCAATGGCCGAGACACCGGAGTACGACCCCAATATTTACTGGAAGGCGAGCAACTCAGCCCATCAAAGCAAGTTGCTAGGCGAGCCCCTGCCACTGGTTGGCTTCAACGCCTTCTTCAAGGCGGCGGCCGAACTCGCCTCCGGCAACTTGCCTCCGGAGCTGGTCTCAAAGGAAGAGGATGCCGAGCGGACCTTGCTGCCGCGGGTAATGAAAATTGTCAAAGGCGATATTCCAATCCCAAAGACAAAGGATTCGCAGGTGTGGCAGCCAGGAGTCCACCTCAGCCCCCCGTTCCAATGGCCCCTGAACTTCAACCAGCAAAGTGAGGGGTTAACACTCTTTTGCACCCAACTTGGCTTAAACTCTTCGGGTTCAGGGCTGACAGAGAGTCAACTGGAAGCAACGGCCGAAAATCCTGCCAAAACACCTGTCTGCGACTTGAAGGATGACACCTGGCGGGTGACCCCCTTATCGATGCTCGCCGCCTTTTCACAGCTGACAAATGGCGGCAAGGCCATCTCTCCTCACTTGTTGCAAGGCCTGTGGCGGATAGACAGCAACTCTTTCC
>JAQUKQ010000092.1 GCA_028718985.1 Desulfobulbaceae bacterium
ACCAATGCCATCGAAAAATCTAAATTTGTCAAGTTTCTAAAGAACCCCCCTCTCGACTTTGCCGATGCCTGACAGGTAAAGGAGAGAGAGCCTTCTTCAGCGAAAACTCTTCACCTCGATCTCGTTGCCGTCTGTCTGGAAGAAGAGACTCCCCTTCTCCGCCGTATTGAGGATAACCAAGCCGCGCTTTGTGTAACGCTCCATGACCTCAGGGGCGGGGAAGTGTCCCGTCTGATTTTGTCCGGCTGAGATTGCGACATAACGCGGTGCCACGGCCTCCAAAAAAATCTCCGAACTTGAAGTGGCACTGCCGTGATGAGGCGCCACCAAGACATCGGCCTGCAACGACAGCGTTTGACTTTTGGCGAGAAGGCTCTCGGTCTCCTTTTCAATATCACTTGGCAGGAGAAATGATGAATGCCCGTGTGTAAATCGCAGCACCAGACTCTGATTGTTGCCACCCGCCCCCTCGACCACACGTCCCCCTTCTTGCCCTCCGGTCAAAGCACTCAGGCTTGCCCCCTCACTTTGCAACAAGACCGCCCCTGGCATCGGCACCTTCGTTTCGATGCCTAGTGCTTTTGCAGAATTGAGCATCACAAGGTAGCCTTTGTCAGCACTCTCATAGCCATTCAGCCAAAGGGTTTTCGGCCTGAACTGTCGAAGAAGAAACGAGATCCCATTGTAATGATCATCATCCGGATGGGTACAGACAATCGCCGACAGTCGATCAATTCTCTTATGCCAGAGAAAGGGGGCAATCAGACTCTCCCCAACATCCACTCCTGTCGCTGACATACCCTGCTTGCGGCCGCCATCGATCAAGATAGCCTCGTGACCGGGCAGTTCAATGACAATGGCACTGCCTTGCCCAACATCTAGCACAGTCAGACTGCTCCCTTGCTGCTTGTCGGCAACCGAAAATAAAGGTGCCGCCCCAAGAGAGACACAGAGCACAGATCCAATAGCGAGCATCCGCACCGAAAACATTCTGCGCCGCGCCCATAGAAACAACGCCCCATACCAGGCAAAAATAGTCGTGACGGCAGGCGTCGGCACCCAAATTGAAGCCCACGGAATCCGCGCGCAACGATCGGCAATCGCAAACGAGATATCGATCCCTTTGCCGCCAAGACTAAACAGCATTTTCGCAAGTACCGGGACATCAAGTAGAAGAGAGGCGGCCAGTCCAAACAATAGTGACCAAAAACAGAGAAAAGGTTCGATAAGGATTGTAGAAAGAGGGCTGACAAAAGAGATGCGATGAAATTGGTACGCTAAAACTGGAGCCGTGCCAAGACTTGCCGCAATGGAAATCAACAGAGAAAGTACCGTCCACTTTTTGAAAGCATGCCCTACGCGAAGTATAAAAGAGGTGTTTCCCCTTGGCGCCTGTTCGATAACCTTTGCCAAATCAGGCATAAAAAGAGCAATCGAAAGTACAGCCAAAAAGGTAAGCTGGAACGAGGTGGTAAAAATACATCGCGGATCGACGGCCAGTACGAGAAAAGCGGCGATGGCGATATTATTCACAACAGACCATTGACGGTCTACCAGCAGAGCAAAAACAAACGTGCTGACCATGATCAGCGAGCGGACTACTGGGGGATTAAACCCGGCGATAACCGCATAAAAAGTCAAAGGAACAAGTGACAGCAAAGCCGAAACTTTATTGACAGAAAAATGGAGGAGCAACCATTCGGAACGTCTCAAGAACCAAGAGATTAACAGCGTGCAGCAGAAGGCAACAAGCCCCATGTGTAAACCGGAGATTGCCAACAGATGAACACTACCGCTCGCCTTAAAGTTCTCCATCACTCCAGGTGAAAGATTGGCCCTTTCACCGAGAAGAATTGCCTGATAGCCTGCAGCAACATGAGGCGGCATGGTCGCAGCCAAAAAGCGGCTGAGCGAAAAACGGATACGCTCGGGAAAAAAGGAAATCTTTTCTATCCAATTCGGCTCAAGCAAACGATTGACTGCCATAATCAGGGCAGGCGACCGAATCCAGCCGCTGGCGCGGATCCCCTGATAGGAAAGAAACTCCTGATAGTCAAAGACACCAGGCACCCCATAACTTGCTACCGGACCGACAACAGCGCGAGTTATAAAGAATCCTCCCGGCACAAGCCATGACGGGGGTGGAGCAAAGAGGGAAAGCTGCACCAGACCTTCCGCTCTCGTCACCTGCCCTGTCGCATCGCAAACCCCATGGATGTCCATCAGCAAGGTGGTTCTCTCAGAAGTGATTTCCGGGCTTCGGGCAAGAATTCCAACCAGGGAGACTTCTCGACGCTCGTGGACTAATTGAGAGATGTCTGTTGGAGAGGTGGGAACCCGCAAAGAGAGTGTGACATGTACAGTGCCAAGGACAAAAAAGAAAACATGCAGCAGGTAAGGGTTAAGACGTATGAAGCGTTGATGAGTCGCGATTAACCAAAGGGCAAGGACGATAAGGACAGCACAAAAGACCGCCACTGGCACCTGGACCAGTTTGGCCCAGATGATCCCAGTGGCAAAGGCAAGAACAGATGAAATAATGGAGATGGGCAGGGGCGTGAATCAGAAGATAGTTTGTGAGTCGGTATAGGGTTTCAATTTATCCCGGCGGCTGGAATGACGCAAACGATTAAGCGCTTTTTTCTCAATTTGACGAATGCGCTCACGAGAGACGTTGAAACGCTTGCCAATCTCCTCAAGGGTGTACTCAGCCTCTTCGCCAATGCCGAAGCGCAAACGGATAATTTTCTCTTCGCGAGGGCTCAAAGTCATCAAGATACTCTTGACACGATCGGCCAACTCGTTGTTTTTAACTGCCTCGTAGGGCGAGGACGAGTCCTTGTTTTCCAAGAAGTCACCGAGGGTGCTATCATCATCACCGACAGGTGTTTCAAGTGAGATCGGCTCCCTGGATGCCTCAAGGATCGCCAGGATTTTATCCATCGGCAAGCCGGTTTTTTCCGATATCTCAATCGGTGTCGGCTCACGCCCCAGTTCCTTCAACAGAGAGTAAAAGGCCTTAAAGAATTGGCTTCTCAATTCAAGAAAATGCACTGGCAGACGGATGGTCCTCGTCTTGTCTAAGATGGCCCGGGTGATCGCCTGACGAATCCACCAACTGGCGTAGGTACTGAACTTGTTTCCTTTGGTATAATCAAAGCGAAAAACAGCCCGCATCAATCCCAAGTTACCTTCCTGAATGAGATCTGCCAAGCTTAGCCCTTGATGCATATAGCGCTTAGCAATACTGACCACTAACCGTAAGTTGGCCTTGATCATTGCATCTTTGGCCCACTCAATGTTTCTGGTATAGCTGGCAATTTTTTGATTCATGCCCTGGAGGGACGCGATCTCTTCGTACTTAGCGGTCGTGGACGCCACAGTACGTACCATGAAATTCAGGTGCTGCTTTTTAGGCTTCAACGTGGGGTCGCGTTTTTCCCACAAAGCGATCCGGCCGACCAAAAGCTGTACCTCCGGCACGCCAGAGTCGTCCGTGCGAATCGCATCAATAATAGCGTCAAATCCACTGCGAATCGCCTTGCTGTATTTCTCCTCCTCTTCCGGGGTGAGCAACTCAAAGCGCCCCATTTCTCGAAGATAGGTGGTAGTAGTCTCTTCTGGTTCCTGGAGATCCGGGCCATCTGGCCCTGACTCAGCCTGGAACATCAAAAATTCACTGTCATCGTCACCAAAATCATCAGAATCTTTTTTCTTGGAATCAGACTTATCCTGATTGACGACCTCGATATTTTGCTGATTCAAAAAATCATAAATCTCGTCAATAAATTCTACGGATTTATCTTCAGGAATCAGACTATTAAGATAGGCAATAGATATCTGCCCCTCTTCTTTACTGACCTCAAGTAGCTTAGCTTTGATCTCGGCAGGCACGAAATGTTTTCTCCCGATTTTAGAAGGTTAGAGAGTGGATGTCGCGCAGCGCAAGGCGCGCAAACGCGAAAATCTTACAAAATACAAAAGAACCTATCGAAAAGCAATAAGATAATATCGCAAACAAAATAACGATGACGGCAACGGCACGGAGATCTCCTCACGGAATTCTCTAAGCACTGAAACTTATCGTAACAAGTACAATAAGGTCAGGACATAGCAAATAGCAAGCAGCCTGTCCAAAAAAAATTATCTCGTCCAATTTTTTGCCCAAAAAAGGGACCTGCCCAAGGAATCACTCCCTGCTCCGCAGGAGCGCAGACCGCGTAAAAATGGTGCTACTTGGAGGGGGGAGGGAAGCGGGTAATATAACGCAGAAATACAGGCTACGGAGCGGGGGCCGATGGCCAACAATCTCCTGTAAGGATGAGGGAAAAGATAAGAAACAACTCAGGGGAATAGTTCGACTTCTTCTGCAAGCGGGAAACAGCAAACAATCATATCTCTATTTAAGGTAAAAAACCGATATTGAAGGTGTTCACCATTAACGAAGAAGATATTTGCATCGGTAACGGCTAAAAACGGATTATCACAGGTGTGCCGGTTCATCATGTCAGCCAGACGCAGGTTCGTCGGCTGATGCAGCAATCCTTCCACTCTGGTGCCATCTACCAACTGTATCTTCACCCTGATAGGTGTAGTCTTCACCTTTGCGTAAAGGATGTCCTTGCCGGCAGCATTTTTCTCATCACTCATAGCTCACCTCTCAAATTGATTTAGCAAACCACTCACTTCAAGCATCTGGCTCAAAAGATTCAACATCAACAGTGTCAACATCATTCTCGGCAGGAACTCTTTTTTTCTCAAGAGAAGCCAGTCGCTTCTCCTCCTTCTTTTTCTTCTTGGCTAAATCTCGCTGACGTTTTTCATACTGATAATTTGGTTTTACCAATTTGCCACCTTCTATGTAAAGGGAAAGGATTTCATCATCAAGAGCACATGCCACCCACTCTTCTCAAGCAAGAGAAGCACATCTTTCGGTCATCCTACCCCTCAAGTCTACCGCCTGTCAAGGTCAGACAGCGATTCATCCTTTTAGCCAAATCGTAGTTATGAGTCACCATGACAGTCGAGACAGAAAACTGTTCACTCATCTCAGCCATGAGATCAAAGACTTTAAACCCAGCCTGGGGGTCAAGATTGCCCGTTGGCTCATCGGCCAAAAGAAGAGCGGGCTTCAGGATCAAGGCCCGCGCCAAGGAAACACGCTGCTGCTCACCACCGGACAACTCCCCAACCTTGTGCTTAATCCGATTGGCCAAGCCCATCTTGTCAAGCAGTTCATGAGCCGACTGCTGTAACTCCTTGCGATCGAGGCCAGCGATAATTCCTGGCATAATGACATTTTCAAGCGCATCAAACTCAGGCAGCAGGTGATGGAATTGAAACATGAAGCCAATTGACTTGTTACGAAACCGGCATAAGGCATGATCGCCCTTGGCTAAAATATCCTCGCCGACAAAATAGATAGAACCCGCATCCGGTCGCTCCAATGTGCCAAGAATATTCAGCAGTGTGGTCTTTCCAGAACCAGACGCGCCAACAATTGCGATCATCTCGGCGGAGTTGATGCTCATCTCAAGGTCACTTAAAATATCAATGACGACTGTCGTCTGGAAGGACTTACAGATGCCCTTGGCCTGCAAAAGCGGTTGCGACTTATTCATATCGAAGCGCCGTAGCAGGATCAATTTTCGCGGCCTGCCATGAGGGGTAGAGTGTGGCAAGAAGGGTAATAATAATAGCGGCAGCCGAAATCATCAATACATCTTGATAGACAACTTCAACCGGCAAGGTCGAGATTGGATAGACATCCGGCAATTTAATAAACTTATAGCGCCGCAAAATATCACAGACGAAAAGCCCGCCAGCAACCCCAACAAAGGTGCCAAGCAGCCCGATAATCAGGCCCTCATAAACGAATATTTTCATGATCTGAGCCGCATTGGCGCCCATAGACTTGAGGATAGCGATATCCTTATTTTTCTCCATCACCACCATAATAAGGGTACTGACAATGTTAAACGCTGCCACCACGACCACCAACGTAATGATGATAAACATCATTTTCTTTTCCAACTCTAAGGCCGAGAACAAGCTTTTGTTCATGCTCATCCAGTCTCGGGCGACAGTCCCGTCCCCTAACTTTTTTTCAATCTGCCGGGCCATATCGTAGGCGGTAAAGATATCGTTCAAACGAACCTCAACACCGTGGACATCTGATCCCAACTCCAAAAAGTCTTTAGCCACCGACAGCGAGACGTATGCCATCGAGGCATCGTACTCGTACATGCCAGTCTTAAATATGCCGATAACCTCACAGGTCTTGATCCGAGGCAAAATACCGATGGGTGTCAGCGCACCGGCCGTGGACATCAACCTGATACGACTTCCCTGAAAAACACGAAGCTGCTTGGCAAGCTCTTGCCCCAGGATGATGCCCGGCAAGCGCCCACTCTCTTGGAAGAAAGCTAAATCCGCAATGCGACCGCCACTCAAAAAACGATCCAGATCAAGCACATGGTTGGCGCTTGCCGGATCAATACCTCGCAAGATAGCGCCCGTACCGGCATCACCACTGGTAATCATGGTCTGGGAGAAGACATAGGGGGTCGTGGCGACGATGCCCGGCAAGGCCTCTAGTTCTTTCTGGATCTTGTCGTAATCGCTAATCCGCCCATCATAATTTTGAACAACGATATGAGAGTTGATCCCGAGGATTTTATCCCGCAACTCATTGGTGAAACCCGTCATCACCGCCAGCACGATGATCAAGGCCATGACACCGATGGCAACACCGGCCACCGAAATGATCGAAATCAGCGAGATAAAATTGTGCTTCCGTTTTGCCCTTAGGTAACGGAGACAAACAAACCATTCAAAGCGCATGAGGTACTGTGTCAGGGTGTGTAGACGGGGAGTCTGTTAGACTGCAAGACGAAGACAATCAGGCCGGGATCAGAGAAAAGTTGCCAATCCAGACATCTTCAACCTCCCTGACAACATGACTGGTCAACGCGGATTCAACTGTTCGTACTTTCAGGCCTTAGGTGGGGAAAAAGAATAACATCCCGGATCGACGGGCTGTCGGTCAGTAGCATGGTCAGTCGGTCAATACCGATACCTTGTCCTGCCGCCGGCGGCATACCATACTCCAAGGCTCGCAGAAAATCGGCATCAAGCTCAGGAAAGATCTCTTCATCATCGCCACGATTAGCAATCTGCTTTTCCATTCGCTGACGCTGATCGATCGGATCATTCAACTCACTGAAGGCATTAGCGATCTCTCGTCCAGTGATAAACAGCTCGAAACGATCGGTCACCGTCGGATCATCCTGGTTGCGACGAGCAAGCGGGGATATTTCAGTTGGATAGGCAGTGATGAAGGTTGGGTCGATCAGCTTTTCTTCGACCAGCAACTCAAACAGCTCTGTCTTGACCTTTCCATGTCCGGCACTGGCATCAAGAGAAATACCATGATCCATGGCCGTCTGCCTGAGCCTAACAGGATCGGCCAGAACATCAATCGGAATACCGGCAACGGCCGTCAAGGCTTCATCCATGGTATAGCGTCGCCAAGGTGGCGTCAGATCAACCTCTTGCCCCTGATAGGTGATCAGAGTAGTCCCGACCACTTCCGCGGCAATCCACGATATCATTTCCTCAGTCAAATCCATCAGATCGTGGTAGGTCGCATAGGCCTGATAGAACTCAAGCATAGTGAACTCAGGATTGTGCCGGGTGGAGAGGCCTTCATTTCTAAAATTCCTGTTGATCTCAAAGACACGCTCGAAGCCACCCACAAGAAGGCGTTTCAAGTAAAGTTCCGGGGCAATGCGCAGGTAAAGTGTCATATCAAGGGCATTATGGTGCGTCTGGAAAGGCTTGGCCGTAGCACCCCCGGCGATAGGATGCATCATCGGTGTCTCGACCTCCATGAAACCGCGATTATTCAAATAATCACGCACCAGGCGAATAATCTCAACCCGCTTCTTAAAGGTATCCTTCACTTCAGGATTCACAATGAGATCAACGTAACGTTGACGATAACGAGTCTCGACATCGGTCAGACCATGAAATTTTTCAGGCAAGGGGCGCAGTGATTTGGTGATCGGCTTAACAACGGTGGCCGCAATCGACAACTCTCCTGTTTTCGTAGTAAACAAAGGGCCTTTAAAACCAGCAATATCACCAATATCCAATTTTTTAAAAATGGCGTAGGCCTCATCGCCAACCTCATCTCGCTTTACGTACACCTGGATACGACCAGAGGCGTCTTGCAAATGCAAAAAGGCCGCTTTCCCGAAATTACGCACCGTCATGATCCGTCCAGCTATGGCATACTCCGGGCCATCCCCTTGGTGACTGTCGCCTCTCTCCTCGGCCTTGGCCAACACATCGCGAATGGCACATGAGGGACGATAGTCGTTAGCATAGAGATCAACACCAAGATCGGCCAACTCCTGTGCCTTTTGACGACGTTGCAATAACACCTGATTCAATTCTTCCATGGTTGTATATCTCTTGCTGAAGGGTATATGAGAGGGGACGTTAAACGTCTTCCTCTGAAAAATAAAAGTAAGTACGAGGCTGGTCTTTTAACCACCTGCAAAAAGCACAAAAAACATAAGGGGGAGAAAACGAGGTTTTGCACCCCTCCCCCCTAACTTCCGAGAACAAATTAACTATACGACATCAAATGGCCAAATACTTCTGCCGAATGGCAGCAGAAACATCTCGCGTCAAGGCCAGCACCCTTTCTGCCGCCTCCAGGGGAATAGCACCAGTGCCACAACTCGGGGTAATCAAGCTCTGAGCAATGATCGCTGCCTTATCCCATCGTCCACCTGCCAACAGATCTGTTTGCCGTTCCCAAAGAGCAACCAGAGAGTCACAACTCTCGTTCATGATGCTCGCGGCATCGGCAGTGGGGATAATTCCCCAGGCAAGCACCCCGCCCCGCGCCAGAAATTCGTGCACCTGTTCCTTACAGGTAATCAAGCGATCAAAAAAACCATGCGCATCGAAACTTAAAACATCCAGGTCAAGAGCCAACAGAAAATTCCAATCTGTGTTGGCACAAACATGAATGCCAGCCAAGCCGCCCGCATGTTTGATGGCGCCAATCACCTCAGTCAAATCCTGGGCAATGTCATCTTTGGCGATGCTGATAAAGGCAGATGATCCTAGCCCAGCCAAGGCAGGCTCATCGATAAAGACAATGACCGGCAGGTGAAGCTCTTTCAAAAATTCTACTTGCCAGGCACCTTTCATGGACAAGGCCTTAACCGCCATCTCACGGAAGGTCTCGTTATAGTAACCCAAACGGTGATCCTGGTCGGCGACTCCTGTGAGGAGGGTGAAAGGCCCAGTAATTTGCCCCTTCACCGCTATGACCTGCGGATACTGCGCAATACTTTTCTTGAGCTCATAAATGCCTCTGGCCCTCGCCTGCGAAACCACGAAACGAGAAGAGAGAATGCTGGCAGGATTCTCAACAACAGCTAGATACTCCTCATAAAAGGCTAACTGCTCAGCCTCAAAATCGGCCCCGTCGACATCGAAATAGGTTTTATCGCCTGTCTCAACAATTCCTGGCAAACCTTCAACGAACTGATTCATCATCCTCTCCAATGGATTGGACGGCAGCTGCGGCCAGAGCGGAATATCCGGGGTGTGGGCCATGATCAACTCCAAGGCTTTCCCGTAATCGGCTACCGGCAAACTACCGATCAGGGTAGCACGGGCAGCAGGTGCAAAATTATCGTTATTCCCAAAACTGGCAGAAGGGGATTGAACTGGTTCAGGGCTCATGAGGATGTCCTATTGCTGAACAAAAAAGAGGCGTTTACTCCTTAAAAATAAAGGCTATTAGCTATCAGGGAACGTTGGGGATGTCAATTGATTTATTTCAGAATCGAGCCTTGACGGCCATGACAAAGTTGATTATTCTAGCGCGCAAAAGCGAGAGTGGTGAAATTGGTAGACGCACTGGACTTAGGATCCAGCCCACGTGAGTGGTTGGGGGTTCGACTCCCCCCTCTCGCACCAAGTAAAATCAAGTGGTTAGGCTCTTTAGCTTGACCTTTTTTTTTGCCTTTTGATCAGACTGTGCCCAAATTGTGCCCGTGACCTGATCGTTGAGATAGGCTTCTTGTTTAGCTGCTGCCAGTTTTAAATCCTGCAAACTAACGATGTCATATCGGTCAAAAACTGATCGAGTCTTATGCCCAGAAATTCTCATTACGACATTCTCTGTCACCCCAGACCGTACAATATTTCTTACGGCTGTTCTTCGGAAATCGTGAAATAATTTACCTTGAAGGTTTGCCGTAGTACAAGCCTTAGCCCAAGAAGTTCGAAAATCTGATATCTTCCTACCCAATCGGTGAAAGACATAAGGGCAACCAGGAATCATATTGTCACGTTGCTTTCCCATAACACCCATCAACTCCCCATCCAGGCAAACAGTCCGACCTTCTCCATTTTTGGTCTCTTCAGCGTGAAGTTTCACAACCCCTTGTTTCAAGTTTACTTTGTCCCAAGTCAAATTAGTGATTTCTCCGACACGCCAACCTGTTTTATAAGCAAAGGTTACCAACCCTTTTAGTGGGTCTGGCAACGCATCACGAAGCGACAAAAATTCCTCATGTTCGAAGAACCCCCTGCGAACGTTTTTCTCTTTCAACATGGGGATGTGTGGAACTCTGTCAACTAAAGGTGGAGTCTGCTGATCCCCTAGATTCAACATTCTTTTTAATGCGGCAAGCTCACGATTAATGGTCGCGTTTGCAGCCCCTGCCTCATGGCGATGCAATGTGTATTCTTTTATGTGCCAAGTCGTAATTTGTGGCACTTTCCAACCTCCAAAATAGACCGACAAATGCTTGAGGCTTATTTCTGCACGTTCTAAAGATTTTTTTTGGTTAATTTTGTAGTCCTGAATAAACCCTTTAGCGAGTTGATCAAACGTGACTTTCTCAAACTCGATACTTGGATTCTTCCCCTGTGCGATTTCTCCCTCCCTCCTTTTTAAAATTTTCTCGGCAACCATTTTCTTGGTGGTCTTTGTACTTTCCCTGAAAGACTTGCCGTTGCGGTAATATTTCACCCACCAAACATCACCTCGTTGATACAGCATTCCCATGATAAACCTCCATCTTGTATGACGGGCACAAGATAGGATTCTGGAGAAGGATCATTCATCTCAGTCATTAGTCTTACATGACCTTGAAGAGGAAGCCTTGACCATTTAACTTACCATGCCCGGAACAGTTATATTTTTCAAGCGCAATTTCTCTGAAAAAAAATGCAAAGCCCCAAGGAGAGGCGCTTAATTTTTAAATTTGTTGCTTTGAATGAACGTCTCAACATCTTCACGGTCAACGAACATCTTCTTGCCTACCTGGACATATTTGAGCTTCCCGTCCCAGATTTGAGAACGCCAGAACCACTCAGTTGCACCCATTACAGCAACCAAATCTTTAATAGACAGTAGCCGTTTGACGGATGCGGTAACGGATATTTTTTTTATAGGGATTTCGCACATGACCGTTGTCTTGACTAAAATGGCGGGTCATCGTTTGCCTGTGCCTGCCCCGAAACCCTACTACTCCCTACAACTCCCATATCATATTGATTGTGTTGATTTTTTTCTTGTAGGGTTTCTGTAGGGTTTGCCGACTCCCTACTGACAAAGCCGTATTGATCAAGCAGGGTTGTATATTCATTGGCATTAAGCTGTATCTTGGAACGTCCGGTAACGGTTTTATGCCGGATGCTCATGCTTTTCAGCTTTTTGCCGACCCATTGCGGCGAAAGTTGCTTGTCATCCGGCCTGTCTTCATTGATTCTCTTGACAATTCCGCTGGTGTCAATACTCCAGCTGATAAGGCCGTCATCCCCCTGTTCTTCGCTAATCTTCTTGATGATCGCCACCAGACGTCCTTCGAATGAATCTTGCTGAGATTCGCTTTGCTCGGTTGACATGACGAGGATAGCCTCTTGCAGAAGATCGCTATCGGCGCCAAGCAAGGTATTAACAAGGAACAGGGATTTAGATATGTCCCACAGCCTGCCGGAAATACCCGCAATCGGCTCCATGACTGGAAGTTCGGTAAAAAGATGTCTGCCGCGCCAAGCGGTAAGCCGTGCTTTCAGTTCAAGGGCTGTTGCCGGATGCAGGTTTTCATAGTTGCCGGGAAGGTTCGGCATCGTTATGTGCAGACAGCGGGTATCTAAAATCTTGTGCAACGGCTCATTACTGGCAATGATAGTGGGTCCATAGACATCATAGTGCTTCATATCTTTGAACGCCCCTTTGTCGGGATAAAGCACTCTTGAGCACTTTTGTCCTTTTTCGAATCTGCCGAGAAGAATATCCTCGCAGCCGGTTCGTTCGGCCTTTTTCCAAACATCCATAATGTCAAAAAACAAAGTGCTGCGCAGATTCTCGCAATAGCGGAGAATGTTGGCCTCCCGCAATTCGCTTAGGTGGATGCCCCTGAATGCCAGATGGGTCAAAGATTTTCCGGTTCTGCTTTTGCCCCGTCCAGGGACGGCATAGAAGAGCAGAATCGGTGCATAGTAAATGTCCTTGTGGTCATGTAGGTAAGTAAAAAACAGGAAGTGAGCGATAACAGACCATTGGTGAGCATCAAGTCCTGAAAAGCGTTTGAAATACTCGACAACGTCATGATACAGGGATGGATCATCCCGGTTGATATACTCTTTGACCATTTCAACCTGTGGTAGGGTAAAAGTGAAAGCATCCCTGTCGGGC
>JAQUKQ010000093.1 GCA_028718985.1 Desulfobulbaceae bacterium
GCCACCATGACTTCTGACGTGCGGCGTTTGGCCAGTCAGTGGTGTGTCAACCCAATCAATGTCGAGATTGCCCCTGAGCAAGTAGCGGTTGATACGGTCGAACAAATCGTCTATTTGACTACGGCTAGCGAGAAATACGATATTCTCTACAACATGCTGGTGAGCCAGAATCTGGACAAGGTTTTGGTCTTCACTAACCGTCGGGATGAGACCCAGCGTTTGACTGATCGCCTGCTACGTAACAGTATCAGTTGTGACATGCTCTCCGGGGATGTCGCGCAGAAGAAGCGGATGACGACACTCGAGCGTTTCCGAAATGGGCAGATCAAAGTCCTGGTGGCTACCGATGTGGCTGGACGCGGGATTCATATCGATGGCATCAGCCACGTCTTCAACTATACCCTGCCGTATGAGGCCGAGGATTACGTGCATCGTATTGGTCGCACCGGTCGTGCTGGCCATGACGGGGTGGCGATCAGTTTTGCCGATGAAGACGGCGCCTTCTATCTGCCGGCTATCGAGGAGTACATCGGTCGAAAATTGACCTGCGTGCAACCGCCTGAGGAGTTGATTGCTCCCGCCCCTCGCGGCACCAGTATTCCCTCCGTGGCGGCTTCGGGGGCTAAGCCTGCTTCGTCGCGACGGCCTTCTTCATCATCTCACCCTCGCTCATCGTCGTCGCGACCGGGCCAACGGCGGCCCAGGGCCAAGGCGTAATAGAGTGGAGGGTGAGATTATGAAATTAGAATTCGGCCAGCTCTTGACTTGTGTCGTCGTGGAACTTAAGATATAAGTTAAATTGGCTTGTGTATTGGCGCTTTTGCGTATTATCAATAGTTAAGGAGGAGTGATTATGCTGGAAGTAACTGGGATGGCAGTTGAAAAGTTAAAGGAGTACCTGCAGCAGAACAACATCAGTTCTGCTGTCCGGGTCGCCCTGATGCAGGGTGGCTGATCTGGTCCCTCTTTGGGATTGGCTCTGGATGAGCCAAAGGAAAATGATGCAACGTATGACAATGACACACTGAAATTTTTGGTGGACAATGAGTTGATGAAAAACTGCGGAGCGATCAAGATTGACTACGCCGATGCAGGGTATCGCTCTGGTTTCTCTATCACCTCAACGATACCGCTGAGTACCGGCGGTGGAGGTGGTTGCGGCGGATCTTGCAGTTCTGGGTCTTGCGGCTGATACCGTCTTTCTCTATAGGCACAAAAAAAGCCCTTGGATCTTCTTCCAAGGGCTTTTTTTGTGCCTTGTGGTGTGGCGTTATCCGGTAAAGAGCTAAATCAGGCTACAATGTCAATGGTTTTCCCGCTGCTCTGAGTACGCTGGGGTTGACTGTTTTTGCGGTAATCGGCGCGGGCGGAACTGACGCGTTCAGCGGCTTGTCGTTCTTCGGCTTGTGCGGTTCGCAGATTGCTCTGGGCCTTCTGGGCCGAGGCCTGGGCCCTTGCTGTGCGTTCAGCGGCGCTTTGTTGCTCTCTCTGAGCTTGCCGCACTTTCTGCATGGCATCCTGTTGGCCAGCGTCGTTAGTTGTGGAGTAGCTTGCGGCGGTCAGGGGAGAGGATGGCGTTTGTCTTGCAGCGCTAATTTCCGGTGCCATGTCAGTCCCTCCGTAAAGACTTTTATGAAAGCCTTACTATATATTCTTTATAACCAGAATACAATGATATACTAAGCATCGTCTGCTCTTGTCGCAACCTTACCTGCTACGTGCCAGGGTGGGTGTCATCAATAGACTACCACTTTTAACATGCTAGTGTTTCATAATTTTGTTCAAGAAATTTTCTGTAAAGCCGATAATAACTATGGATATAAGAGAGAAGAGGACCTCACTCATTACTAAAATACCGAAGGGCTTTGTCGCGTTACTGAAATAAGAGGGAAATGTCATGGCAGGGAGCATAAGCACACTGGGCGTTGGCTCAGGCTTGCAACTTCAGGATATTCTCGACAAATTGCGAGCGGTTGATCAAGGTGTTGTTGACCGCAAAAAGACTGATGTTGCTAAGTTTCAATCGCAGCTTGATGAATTTACTGTTGTCAACAATAAGTTGTTGACTCTGAAAAGTTCCGCACTGACGCTATCACTTGCCGGTACTTTTATTGGACGTACTGTCTCAAGTTCCTCTGAAAGTTCGGTGTCGGCCACTGTGACTGATGGTGCGATTGTAAAAAGTTCGGCTCTTACAGTCGATAATTTGGCGAAAAAAAGTAGTTGGGTGTCATCCGGCGTGTTGGACCCTGCCCTCACACCCGTAGTCAGTGGAGCAACTGCTCAAGGCTTGACAATTGGAATGGCCGGCAAGACATTCACTGTGACGGTCGATCCAGAGACAACCATGAACCAGTTGGCCGAGCAAATTAATGGTGCATCGGACAATACAGGCCTTACTGCTACGGTAATTAATGATGGCCTTGATTCTGCTCATCCCTACAAATTGGTGTTGACTGCCAACAGCTATGGAGAAGGGAGCCGAATAACAATTGATCCGGGCAGCCAATTGTCGGAGTTACCTTTTACTGTTCAGGGGGGGCAGGCCGATCAGAATTCCTTGAATGCTCAGTTCTCAGTGGATGGTGTTGCCTATCAGAGGCAGAGTAATACGATAAGCGATGTGGTGACAGGTGTCAGTCTGACCTTGAAAGGAAAGGGTGAATCAAGCATCACAGTGGCAAACAACAACGATCAGCTTAAGGAAACGATTACTGGCTTGGTCACGGCTTTTAATGATGTCGTGCAAGAAATTAAAGAGAAAAGCGCCTATGATGCCGAGACGGGTAGCTTTGGTGTCCTACGGGGAACGACTCTGCGGGATTTGTCTTATGAGCTTCAAGGCCTTATGTCTTCTGTCAGTAGCAATACTTATTCGGGGAAGATCAAGAGCCTTTTCGATTTGGGCCTTGAGCTCAATAGGGATGGCTCGATCACTATCAATGATGCCACTCTCACTTCCGCACTTGACGATCATGGCGATGACGTTCAGGCTTTTTTTATTGGTGATTCTGCAAACGATATTGAAGGATTTGCCGATACGATTAACAACAGACTTCGGTCGTTGACGAGTGTCTCTGGTACGATTGCTGGAGAAAAATCAGCGGTCCAGGCGCGTGTTAATGACCTGAACCTGAAGTTTGAAGAGGAGACTGCTCGTCTAAATAAAAAGTATGATCTTTTGACCAAGCAATTTGTCGCCTTGGACAGTTATATGAACGAGATGACAAGCATGTCCAATTTTTTAACCGGGCAGTTTAATAACTTGAGTGATGGTTGGTCCGGCACGGGGAGTAGTAAATAACCATGACCAATAATGCGGATGGAATTGATTCTCGGTGAAGTTAAAAAGTATTACTCTCAAGAAGGTTATGCATGCCGAAAGCCTATCCGATCCATTTTTAAACACAGGAGAGTCAGATGAATACAGCAAAAGCCAGGAATGCCTACCAGAAAAGTGAAGCTCAAGCCCAGATTCATCCTGTAAAGCTGATTCATCTTTTGTATGAGCGAGTGCTGCTTCATTTAGAATTGGCTGAACAGGCGGTTATTGCTCATGAAATCAAGGCCAGAGGTGAGAACTTGAGCAAGGCAATTGCTATTGTCTCAGAGTTGAATGCCTCAATTGAGGTTGCCGATAATTCAGATGCCGCTGAGTTTCTGCGGGGCTTATATGGCGCAATTCTACTTGAATTACCGAAGGTAGCTATCTCTTTGGATGTCGAAATTATTAGAAAGGCCCATCGTTATTTAAGCCGATTGTTGGAGATCTGGCAGGAGACGGCTATGGTGGAAGCTGGTTTCAATGAGTGCCAGCATGACACCCCTCCGCCTGAGGAAGAGCATCACTATGGCAATACGGGTGGGAGTGGGCGGGCCGTATCTCCTGAGTATAGCGCTGGTGGTCTCAAGAAATTCAAGGTGCTCGATGCTGCCGCGTGTCATTTGCATGGTGTGTCGGTATCTATTTGACAAGTGGAAAGAGTTTATGGCATCTTCTACATTAGAGACAGGAAAATATCTGCTGGGCGATGTTTTTGATCGTTGCCTTGCTATGCAGGCCGAGCATTTGGCTGGTTTACAAGCTGGGCTTTTGGCGAAGGCTCAACAGTGGCTGGAAGAACGGCAAGTGATCGTTTCGCAGTTGGGTCAGGCATTGACGGAAATAAAGAAGTTTGAGTTTGATGATGAGTATCGGGATTTATTGCTGAAAAAGTTGGGTCGAATTTTAAGTGCAGAAAAGGTGCTTTTCTCTCTAGTAAGTCAGCAGCGTGAGATCGTGTCTGAAAAGATTACGGTCATTCGTCGTGGGAAGAGGACGTTGTGCTTGTATAGTTCGACCTGTAAAGGCCAATCACCGCAATTTGTCAGTGATAAAGGATAGACATCTTGCGATAATCATAGGGAACGGATTTCCCGAGTAATAACAAGTAAATTTAACAAAGTGGTAGGAGGTTCGTCATGGATGTCAATCTGAATACCGAAGTCAAGGTTTATGGTGCCCCGGTTTCTCCGGTTATGGAGAGAGAAGACAAGGTGAAGCCCCAAATTATGCCGGTCAAAGAGGATTCCGCCTCGACTAAGGCTGATCTGAACGATCAGTCTTTGCATGGCAGAAAAGGGGAGCAGGCGTCGTCAAAGCCTCTGTCTAAGGACGAGATGGAGAAAATCATGAAGCAGGTTCAGACTCGCATTGATAGCATTGGTGGAAATTTGCGACTTGGCCTGAAGGAGTATACACCGACCAAGGATATTGTGGTTCAGGTCAAAGACAGGAGGAGCGATAAGTTGATCCGGCAATTTCCTTCTGAAGATTTGTTGAAGTTGCAGACTAGGTTGGAAGAGTTGTCTGGCATACTATTTGATGAAACTGCTTGACAATCTTCTATAGACGGAGAGCAGGGTGACTGTTTGGCACAAAAAGAGTGGGTAGCTTGTGTGTGGTTCTGTTGAGTGATATGTTTCAAGTCATTTGCTGACATTCTGTAACTGCCCAGATGGGCCTGCCTTTATTTGTTTGGGCCGTCTTAGATTGTTCCTATAAATTGTCTGCCTCATTTCCTGATGCCCTTTGTTTTTCAGTTGTGTCGTCATGGGGGATGACGAAAGATACGGAGTGCCACAGGGGATTGTTAGATCTGTCAGTTTTAATTTGACTGGTGAGCAAGCTTCATAGCTGCGACTAAATTGAGCTTGCCGTTGCTGTTTACTATGATTTTGGGGTTGTGCCAGATAATGGAAATTATCTGGCACAACCCCTTTTTTTGTTTAAGGCTCTCTGCGCCGGGGAAAAGCCGTCGTGCAGTTTTGGTAGGTGATAATGGTAAAGATAAAGTTTGTGTCGTAAGTTGAAGTATACTTTAATGGTTTTGGTGGAACTGCCGATAAGGTCAGTATTGGCAGATTGGTGAGCTACCCAATCGATCTTCTCTGAATCTCCTCGAAGGTGTGAATCATGGAAATGCGCATCAAAGATATTAGTCAAAGGCTAGAAGTTCCGGTTTCAACTATTCGCTATTGGCAAAATGAATTTACTGATTTGATCATGCCCCAGCGTACGGATGGTGGCCAGCGTCGATACTCGGAGCGGGATTGCACGTTGTTTTCAAAGATTAAGACATTAGTTTATGAGCAAGGCCAATCTTTAGCAACTGCTAAGAAAATCATTAAATCGGGAAAGTCTTTCAGGAGTGATATCGATTGGACACAACAAACCATTCTTATTACCGGTGGTACGGGATCGTTTGGTAAACATTTTTGTCGAATGATGTTAGATCACTACAATCCTAAAGCAATTCGAATTTATAGTCGTGATGAGTTGAAACAGCACGATATGCGAATTGAATTCAAGGATGATCCACGTTTACGTTTCTTGATTGGGGATGTTCGAGATGGCGAACGTTTGCGGCGAGCCATGGAGGGGGTTGACATGGCTGTCCATGCCGCAGCTTTGAAACAGGTGCCAGCCTGTGAGTACAACCCCTTTGAGGCGGTGAAGACTAATGTTCATGGTGCGCAGAATGTTATCAATGCCGCTATTGACGCAGGGGTCAAAAAGGTTATCGCTCTTTCCACTGATAAGGCAGTTAATCCCGTTAATCTCTATGGAGCGACTAAGCTTTGTTCGGACAAACTATTTACCCAGGGGAATTCCTATGCCGGTGGAGGGAGGACTCGTTTCGCCTGTGTACGTTATGGCAATGTTATTGGGAGTCGTGGCAGTGTGATCCCGGTTTTTCTTAAACAAAAAGAGTCTGGGCGCCTCACAATTACTGATCCGCGTATGACCCGGTTTTGGATCACACTTGATCAGGCTGTTGAATTGGTGCTTAAAGGATTTAAGTATATGGAGGGTGGCGAAATATTTGTTCCGCAGATCCCTAGTATGCGAATAACCGATCTGGCTCGTGCTATTGCCCCTGATTGTGTTGTTGATCAGATCGGTATCCGGCCTGGAGAAAAATTGCATGAGGCCCTGACTGGTGAAGATGAGGGGCGCACGGCGGTTATCTATAAAGGCATGTATGTTATTTTGCCGAATTACTCCTGGTGGAACCGTAAGAATTATGTCGAAGCCGTTCCGGTTCCGGAGAATTTCGTTTACACCAGTGACGGCAATCAGGAGTGGATGACGGTTGAACAGTTGCGTGAGCTTGTCTATGGCTCTGCAACGCCCGGCGGAGTAGCTCAATTTCAGCCGAAGTTGGACAGGGAAGAGGTGGAGATCTATGCTGTTCGTAACTGACATTATTCGATCTATTCGTCAAACTATGCCCCAGCCATGAATTCAAAAAAAAATACCATAAAGCATTCTTTTTTGCCTTATGGCTGTCAGAGTATCAATGAGGATGATATTGCTGCCGTTGTCGCTGCCCTTCGTTCAGATTGGTTGACCACCGGCCCCTTGGTAGGCGAATTTGAAAAGGCGGTAGCGGATTTCTGTGGTGTTCGCTACGGCGTGGCAGTGTCTAGTGGTACAGCTGCCCTGCATGCCGCCATGGCCGCCATCGGTATTGGCCTAAATGATGAGGTAATCATTCCCGCCATGACTTTTGCGGCTACAGCCAATGCTGTAGTGTATCAGGGAGGACAACCGGTTTTTGCCGATGTCGAGGCTGACACCCTATTGATTGACCCGGTTTCGGTGGAAGCACTCATCAGCAAACGGACCAAGGCGATCGTGGCAGTTGATTATGCCGGACAGCCTTGCGATTATCCGGCTCTTAGGGCCATAGCAGAAAAGTATGGTCTTTGGTTGGTAGCAGATGCCTGCCACTCCTTGGGAGCTGAATATGGCGGCAAAAAAGTTGGGACGCTTGCCGACTGCACAGTTTTTAGCTTCCACCCAGTTAAGCATATCACCACCGGTGAAGGCGGCATGGTGGTTACCGACAATCCAGAGCTAGCCGAAGCGATGCGGCGATTCCGCAACCATGGCATTAGTACCGATCACCGTCAGCGTGAGGCTAGTGGCACTTGGCAGTACGAGATGGTGGAGCTTGGGTATAATTACAGGATCACAGACTTTCAATGTGCCCTTGGAGTGAGCCAGCTTTCGAGACTGCCAACCTTCATTGACAGTCGCCGACGTATCGCTAGTCACTACAGTGAAGCCTTTTCTCCTTCATCGGCGATCCTTCCCTTAGCCATTCACTCTGAGGCTGCCTCTGCCTGGCACCTCTATGTGGTAAGACTCTTAGGGAATATCTCCAGGGAAGCAGCGTTCCGCCAGCTTCGGGAACGAGGCATCGGGGTCAATGTTCATTACCTGCCGGTATACCTTCATCCCTTTTATCAAAGGCGATTTGCAACTAGGCTTGGTTTATGTCCGGTTGCCGAAGCCGCCTATGCCACTATCCTATCCCTGCCAATCTGGCCTGGCATGACGGAAGAGCAAGTTCATCGGGTTTGTGAGACACTTGCACTTGTCGTGTCCGAACAGGTGACTTCTCCACAGCAGGATGTCTCCGGGGCGAGGCTGGTTAAGCCATGATCATGCAAGGTGGCTGGCAAATGCTTCATGGCCAAAAAAGGTTTTTGCCTAAATATCCCAATGAGGAAGTGGTGCGCTTTGTGTTCGCCCGCCTCAAGCACTCTTTAGATCCAAAGGTATCGAGGGTTCTTGATTTGGGGTGTGGCGGAGGACGGCACACGCTGCTTCTAGCGAGGGAAGGATTTAGGACTTATGGGGCGGATTTTTCCCGCTCCGGACTTCAATGTACCGCGAGTAGACTTGCTGAGGAAAATTTATCCTCCATTCTCGTTCAAGCAGATATGCACCAATTGCCTTTTCATGACGACAGCTTTGATGCCCTGATCGCTTTTGGCAGCGTTTATTACACCGACTGGCAGGGTATGCAGCAAGTTGTTGCTGAAATTCATCGAATATTAAGGAAAGGTGGTAAAGCCTTGGTCGTGACTAGGACCCAAAGCGATTGCCGTTTTGGAAAAGGTTTACAGCTTGACAGTAATTCATTTCTTTTCGAAGATAATGACACGAATGAGTGTGGTATGAAAAATTGCTTTCTTGCGAAGGACGAAGTGCTCATGCTATTCGGGGAATTTTCTGACGTCTCCCTTGATCGTTCAGACTTCACTATGAATAATGGAGAAATCGTTAATTCTGACTGGATCATTACTGCGAACAAATAATGGCATAATATGTGCCACGTATATTTTTCAGTTCATGGAGCCATGATGCATATCACTCTTACAAAACAGTCCATCAATAGTGATGATGTTTTTATGATGGAGGATTCCATAAAACAGCATTTGATCTCTCAAGGAGAGACAACAAGATGTTTTGAGAAAGAGTATGCCAGATATCTTGGTGCGGTAGGTGCTGTTGCAACCAGCTCTGGTACAAGCGCCATACTTCTTGCGCTGAAGACAGTTGGCGTCAAGTCTGGTGACGAAGTCATTGTACCGAGCTATACATGTCTTGCCGTGCTAAATGCTGTCATTCAGGCGGGTGCTAGGCCGGTATTGATCGACAATAACTATGATCCTGTGCGCATGGATTTTAATATCATGATCGAGAAGGTCTATGCGAAAATTTCCGTTAAAACATCCGCCTTGATTATCCCACATATGTTTGGGGTGGCAGTTGACGTTGATGAACTGGTGCGAACGGGTATCCCTGTTATCGAGGATATTACTTTGTCGCTTGGCGCCACCTGCCATGGGAAACCCGTTGGTTGCAGGGGTATGGTTAGTGTTTGTTCCTTTCATGCATCAAAAATGATCACCTGTGGAGAGGGTGGAGCCTTGGCTGCGATGTCCGAAGATGTCTACGAAAGAGCCAGATATTTGAATGGTTGGGAAAACGAACAAGCCCAACTCCGCCTCCAAGACACCCACCTGCCTGCTTACGAATTGCGTTTTAATTTCCACCTAAGTGATGTTGCCGCCGCTCTTGGCCTTTCTCAGTTGAAACGGCTCCCTTTTTTTGTTGAGCGGCGACGGTCTTTGGCAGCTTGCTATTCGAAGGCATTATCCGGGATTGCACATCTTACTTGTCCGGATACCAGTACGGGAAATGTTTTCTTTAGGTATTTAGTCGCTCTGGAAGGTAGACATCCTACCCGCGTGATTGAAGAATTCGCAAAAAAAGGAATTGAGGTCGGTCGTGGAGTTTACCCCCCCCTGCACCGTTATCTGGGGGAATCACCTTTGGATTTTCCAGGGGCAGAACGTGCTGTCAGTTCCCTTATATCAATACCTTTATATCCGGCGCTCACAGATGAAGAGGTCGATGAAATTTTGGTGGCAAGCGTCATGATTTTAAGGGAGGTGACATGATGCAGAATTGTCTTGTTATTGTCCAGGCCAGGACCGGTTCAACAAGGCTTCCCGGCAAGGTTCTTGCCCGGATCGAAGATCACTCATTGCTGGAGTACGTGCTTCTTAGGTGCATGATGAGTAGGCGAGTGTCTGAAGTCGTGCTGGCGACAACTTTACTCTCTGCCGATGACCCGGTGGCGAAAATTGGACAAGCTCTGGGGCTCAGAGTTTTTCGGGGCAGTGAACCGGACGTTCTTGAACGATATGTGCAGGCCGCAGAGACATTTGGCGCTGAAGTTGTCGTCCGTATTACTGCCGACTGCCACTTGTCGACCCGAGAATTGTTGATGAGAATGTTGACGCTTACCAGGCAAATCCTTCAGACTACGTTCACATTGCCGGATACCCAAACGGGGTTGGGGCAGCGGAGGTGTTACGACTCTCCGCTTTACAGAAAGCCAGGAAGAAAACCTTACCAACCGAAACCTATTACCGCGAGCATGTGATGACCTACCTGACAGATAACCCGGAAATGTTTTCCTTGAACATCCTTCAGGCTCCGCCTGCCCTCCATAGACCGGAGATTCGTTTGTCGGTCGATGAGGGTGCCGATTTGGAACTCGTCAGAAAGGTTTGTCATCACTTTTATCCTCGTCTTGACTTTAGTGCCAGCGAGATTATCGCCTGCCTTGACCACAATCCGTCCTGGGTTCAGGGCAATGCCCATGTTAAACAGAAAACAAGATAGCCAACCACTGAAGGTACTTTTCAGGATAGAGGGCGGGGTGCAGTTGGGCCTTGGTCATCTCTCTCGTTGTAGATCCCTAGCCACGGCCTTTATGTCCCACGATACGGAGTTGTTTTGCGCGATTTCCGACCTATCACTGGGCGAAGAATTCTTGCAAGGGCTACCCGTTGCCGTTATGGGGTTGGACGATGCAGGCAGGCAAGGTCCGTACGATGTTGCCATTCTCGACATTCCGGACGTTCCTTCCTGTCAAGAGCGGCAGCTTGCAACAATCGCTAAACTCCTTGTCAGAATCGACGATGAAGGGGATGGCCCATTTCTCTGTCATGTCCTGATCCGACCGAATCTCCTTGGTCTCTCTCAACCGAAAATCGAGGCCAAGAACCCCCAATACTGGACAGGGCGGGAAGCCATTATCATTCACCCTGATTTTAGCTGTTGTCAGGGGCGGATAACTTTGAAGGACAAACAGCCGAAGAATGTGCTGGTGTGTTTTGGGGGTAGCGACCCGTCCCATCTGACCCAAAAGATTCTCCCCACGCTTCTCGAATTTGCCGAACTAGTGCGGGGGGAGATTATTCTGGGGAACGCCTTTCAAGGGAAAGAGTCGGTAATTGATGGTATTGCCAGAACCCCATCTTTTTCTGTCGCCATTAACTGTACCGATATGCCCAACCGCCTTGCCCACTCCGAGGTGGCGCTTATCAGCGGTGGAACAATGCTTTATGAAGCTGCTGCTTTGGGGGTGCCGGCGATTGTCCTCTGCCAAAACGCAGCCCAGCAAAGGGAAGCAGAGTTGTTCGCCCGCGCTGGAGCTGTGATCAACCTGGGGACCTACGAGCAAGGCCATGAGCAGTTTGTCCGCCAATCACTCACCCGTCTTCTATCAGATAATGAACTCCTTTCCTCCATGTCGGAAAATGGGAGAAAGCTAGTCTCCCTAAATGGCGCTAGTTCCATTGTCGACAAAATCGTATCGATAGCTCGATCGTTCGAGGAAAGCAGCCCTACAGTGGAGCCTCTACCTATGCCTTCCAGCGCGGTGGCTTCGCATACAGTGAATTCCTTTTGCGAGGTGATCAGGTGACAAAGAGAGTTGGCATAATGCAACCAACTTATCTGCCATGGATCGGCTATTTCGAGATGATTGCCGCGAGCGATGTCTTTATTTTTTTAGATGACGTCCAATTTAGCAAAAAGAGCTGGCAACAGCGAAATCGCGTCAAGGGAGCCAATGGACCATTTTGGCTCACAATTCCGGTTCAACAGCGAAATGGGTCGTTTCAAAAAATAAAGGAGGTCATGGTTGATAACTCGATCTCCTGGCAGAAAAAGCATCTGAAGTCGATAGAGATATCGTATGTGAAAAGCCCTTACCTCTCGACCTATATTGATGCCTTGAGGGCCGTGTACGAAATGAAGTGTACATTGCTCGCCGATTTCAACATAACATTTATTTTGATGTTGATGGCTAAACTAGGCATTCAAACGCCAACGCTTTGTTCTTCAGAGATGGGGGTGTCAGTTGATGCTAATGAAAAAATAATCGAGTTGTGCCGAAAGGTTGGAGCAGATGAACTGTACGATGCAGCTGGGGCAAGAGTTTTTATCGATGATCACCTGTTCGAGCAGGCTGGGATCAAGGTGGCTTATCAGGACTACGTTCATCCCGAGTACAGGCAGTTGCATGGTGACTTCGTATCGCATAAGTCGGTTATCGATCTCCTTCTTAATGAAGGGGCTAACTCACTTAGTATCATTCACTCAGGTGCCCGCTAACT
>JAQUKQ010000094.1 GCA_028718985.1 Desulfobulbaceae bacterium
TGTCAGTTGGTTCTGATCGATGATGCATTTCAAGGAGTCGATGTTGAGGATCTGCGCAGCGGCCCGGGCTGAGAGCTCAAGCCGAGTTATCGGGCTGCCGTTCCAGGCGCCGTCGACAATTTTCATGTTGACTCGCCCGGTCAGGTCATCCGGACGGGCGAGCTCCATGCGCAACTCGCCATCAGCCTGCAGGCGGCCCTTGACTTGAGAATTTCCACTGTCGGTCAGCACAGAGGGGTCAAGAGAGTTTTCGGCGGCCTCAACTAACTCCTGCAGATTCCCCTCCTGCAGGTGGAAGGAGAGGCTGAGCGCTTCATGGCTCATGCTGCCTGTTACCAGGCCTTGACTCTGCAGAAGATGAAGATTCATCGAGAAACGTAAGCCTTGAGCATCGGTCTCTAAAAGTCCGGCGTCGAGAAGCAAGGTCTCTTGAAAGGTGAGGGAGGGCACCTCAAGGCGACCAGGCTGGTAGTCGAGCGTGGTCGCGAAGCTTCCTTGCTGGGGAGGGACGCTGCCGCCAGAGATCTCCAGAGAGGCAGCCCGCAGGTCGAGCCGATAGCTGCCGGCCTGTTTTGCATCAAAAAATGGGGCAAGCACGGTGATGCTTTGTCCATGCAAGGTGAAATCATCGACTCTCAGGGCCAAGGAGGCATCTCTGATGCTGATGGAGGGGAGCGTCGGCAGGGCGGGAAGGATGATCGTGGTTGGTGTAGAGGAGGAGCTTTTGGTGATGAAGTCAGCAGAGAAAGCGGCACCTTGCAGGTCTATGGCAAGCTCTCGCAGCAGGGAGTCGGGGCCGTGCCAGGAGAGGATTTTAGTCAGGGAGTAAGAGAGGGTGAGGTTTGGTACACGCAGGTGCAGGCAATTGCCGTCCGGGCAGTAGTCAATGGACAACTCATTGAGCTGCAACCGTGAGAAGAGATTGGTGTCAAGATCTTGGAACTGCACCTTTAGGCCGGGGAGCTGCGTCTGAACGGCTGGCAGGATGAGGTGACGAAGCGCCGTTTTTCCTAGAAATGATCGGCCTGCCCAGGCCGAGGTCAGGCCGAGGAGAATAGCGAAAAAGAGGATGAAGCGCTTCGAGGACCTCATGGTAGCGAGAGTGCCGCCGAGGCCAGGATCGGGAAGAGCTGCTTCAGGCCAGTGGCGATAAACTCAACTCCGACAGCAGTCATGATCAGCCCCATAATTCTGGTAACGATGTTGATGCCCGTGCGGCCAAGTAAGGCGGCAATAAAGGGGGCGCTGCGCAGGCAAAGCCAGACCGCCATGGCGACAATCAGAATCTCAGCAACCAGGATCAGATAATGCGAAGGGGACGAGTAGCGCTGGGCATTGAGGATGATGGTGCTGATCGCCCCAGGCCCTGCAAGCAGGGGGATGCCCAGCGGCACGACAGCAACGGTGTCACGCTCCATGGAGTCCTGCACCTCTTCTTCCGTGTGTTTGGTTTGGCTGGTTTGGGCGTGGAGCATGGAGATGGCGATCAGCATAATCAGGATGCCGCCGCCAACCCGGAATGAGGCGATGGTGATGCCAAAAAAGGAGAGGATAGCCTCTCCAAGCGCCAGCGAGACCAAGAGGACAAGTGCAGTGGTGATGGCGCTGCGCAGGCAAGTATGGTGCCGTTCAACCAGGCTTTGGTTGTCGGTGAGTTTGATGAAGACCGGAATCGCCCCGATTGGATTGACAATGGAGATCAGGGCGGCCAGAAATTTGAGGTATTCAGTCGTTATGCCGGTTTCCATAGGGCGGGCGATAGGTTGAAAGTCAGGGGGCCGAAGGGTTGCAGGAAAAGTGTTGCAAGACTTAAGCACCCTTCACCCTAAAATCCTCGTCTACTCCTCACACATTAAAACGGAAGTTGATGCAGTCACCATCTTTGACGACGTACTCTTTCCCCTCTAGACGCCAGAGGCCGCGATCCTTGGCGACAGCCTCGCTACCACAGGCAATGTAGTCCTCATAGGCGATGACCTCTGCACGGATAAAGCCTCGTTCGAAATCACTGTGGATGACGCCCGCGGCCTGGGGGGCTTTGGCTCCCAGGGGAATCGTCCAGGATCGGGTCTCTTTTTCGCCCACCGTAAAGTAGTTGGTCAGTCCGAGGAGCTTGTAACCCGCATGGATAAGGCGGTTTAACCCAGACTCCTCAAGCCCCATGTCCTGTAGGAATTCGAGTTGTTCTGCCGATCCCATGCCGCTCAACTCTGCTTCGATGGCGCCGGAGATCAGCACAACCGGTGCCTTGTCCTCGGCTTCGACTCGTTCGCGAAGTTGCTCGACCCAGGTGTTACCGGTGAGGATATCCTCCTCCTTGACATTGGCGACGTAGAGCACCGGTTTGGCGGTCAGCAGGCAGATCTCGCGAAATAGCCGTGCTGCCGAATCTTCCATGCCCGCAGGCACGGCGTAACGTCGGGCCGGGCGACCACTGTCGAGAATTTTCTGCAGCTCTTCTAGGATCGCAGCTTGATCCTTGGCGATTCGGTCTCCGGATTTGGCGAGGGATTGACTCTTCTTTAAGCGTTTTTCAACCGTATCCATGTCGGCCAAGATGAGTTCGGTGTTGATGACCTCCATGTCGAGCAGGGGGTCAATCTTGCCGCTGACATGGACAACATTTTCGTCCTCGAAACAGCGGATGACATGAGCGATGGCGTCCACTTGGCGGATGTGTCCCAGAAATTGGTTGCCAAGACCCTCCCCTTTGCTGGCACCACTGACCAGCCCGGCGATGTCGACAAACTCCATCTGGGCGTAGACTGTCCGTTTGGTCTTGGCCAGGGCGGCCAGTTTGTCGAGTCGTGGGTCGGGAACCGCTACCATGCCGACATTTGGCTCAATGGTGCAGAAAGGATAGTTGGCCGCTTCGATGCCTGCCGCAGTCAAGGCGTTAAAGATAGTGGACTTGCCGACATTGGGTAAGCCGACGATACCGCAACGAAATCCCATGGTGTACTCCTGATACCGTTAAATGAAGAACGGTGGGTGATGGTTGATGATATGGTTAAGGTTTTGCGTGAGAGTAACTCTTTGCGTTTCAGAGATAGACAATCTCGCCACTATTTTCTCTCAACATTTGGCCGTTGGCAAGCCGCATCAGCAATTGGCCTCGGTTGTCGATATCGATCGCCTTGGCGGTGAATTGCGGGGACTCCATGACATTAAAGCCAAAGCGCACCTGCCGGCCCAGGGTGTCGCTCAACGCGCGCCAGACCGTGATCAGGGGGTGGGGCAAGTCGTTGTCGAGGCCATGGCCCGTTGCCAAGTTCTCGGCCTCGGCGTAGTGGAGCAGGCCGATGTTCCAAGATAATTTGCTTAGCAGTCGCGCGGTAACTTCCTCCAGGGCAAAGGGGTGCCCGCTAAATTCGGCCATTGATGTGGCACTGTTTCGCAGCTCAGGTGCAAACGAGCTGTTGTTGACGTTGATGCCGATGCCAATAAGGAAAAACTCTTCGCCACTGGTCGGGCCGCGCATGGTCTCGGTGAGGATGCCAGCTACCTTTCGACCGTTGATAAGGACATCGTTTACCCATTTGATGGAGGCGTTTACCTGGTAGTGCCGCAGGGCCTCGCAGCACGCAACGCCGGCCGCCAGCGAGTAGAGTTGCGCTTGCTGCGGCAACAGGGTGTTGACGATGGTCAAGACCATCCATATCCCCCCTTCTGGTGCGTGCCAGTGACGGAGGAATCGCCCCTTGCTGCCGGTGAGTTGGTCTGCGATAAGCACATGGCCAGAGGGAAAGGATCGGTTCTCTCCTTCGCAGGAGAGGATCTTCTCTCGTGCCAAGTCCATGCAACGCTGGGCATGGCGCAGGTGTTCGATTTCGCAGCCTACTATGGCACCATAGCGCAGAATGGCTGAGGCTATTTCAGGGGGAAGATAGGAGCGGGAAGAGGGTTCGGAGTGGAGCGACTGTTGGTATTCGGAGGCAATTAGTCCCACTCCGCTTTGACCCTGGCTATAATCTTCTGGATCAATGGTAACGTATCTTCGGAACAGATACCGAGGAGCGGCTGCCCTTGATCTATTGTCTGTCCTGGTTCGAAATAGACGGAGTGAATGATCCCCGGCGCGCCCTGATAGCTGACTGGCGTATCTCGCTTCATGAGAGACATGGTCAGGATTTCATCATTTGGTTTGATAGAAATAGAGCGCTGCCCGTGTTTGTCGATCCGGGATTGAATATCCATGGCGAAGAAGTACTTGGCTCGCTCCGGGGCCGGAAAGATGCTGAGGACGTTTTTAAGGATACGTTCAATGATCTCACGCTTCTTCAAGGGGTGACGGATGGTCATCACTGTTTCACCAGCCTCGACGAATTTCCCTTCCAGCGACCTCTCGATGGATGAGACGACGCCAATGACTGACGAGTGGACCGGCTTGATATTCCGCTCCCGCTCCAACTCGAAGAGCAAGGTGCCTTTGATATGCTGCCACTCACCAGTCACGCCCTCGACCACATCTTCCTCTTTGGCTCTGAACTGCAAGAGGCCGGTGTGTGATGTCCTCACATCGATGTATTCGAAGGGGTCGGAACGGTATTGGTTGAGGATTTGATCAAAATCTATGTCGTCGTGCATGGCTTTTTGTCACTACGCAGGTTTGATAGTTGTAGGTCGGCATGGCAGTTTTTTGCGCAAGCCGACATGTAAGTCCTGAAGGTGCCGCGTGACTATCGATAATAAAGGTTGCGGCCACCCATGGTCATTAGGGCCTGATGGAGATTGCGGCGAAAATCGCGTCGATCCCAAATGCCGTGAATATGGCCGCGTTTCAGGGCATTACGGGCACTGTGGTAGTCAGGAGGGATGTCTTGGCCTGTTGTGTCACGGATGACCCGGTGACCGGCAAAGCCTATGCGGCTTGAGCGAATAGCGAACTGGTAAAACGAGCACCCCAGGAAGCTTGCCACCGGACCGGCGTAGGAGTTGTTGTCGTAGACGACGATGTAAAGGCCACCGGCATCGACATAATCTCGTACCGCAACCGTGCACTTCGGCATCTGGATGACCCCCATGGTGCCCTCTTGGATCCTGATGCCGCCGGTAGTATGGACATAGGCCAACAGGGGCTTGCGCTGCAGTTTGGCCAGTTCACAGGCGCGGACGAACTTCTCGCCCTCGGCAGCGCCGACTGTGCCATTCCTGAAGTCAGAGTAGAGCATGGTTACGATCAGGTCGACATCCATGACCTTCGCTTGGAAGGTGATATTAGCACTCTCCCGTTTGGTCTCATTTTTGACGGGCTGTAGTTTTTTACGTAGGATCGGGTGGTTCAGCGGATTGCCTGCCCCGATTTTCTTGTTAAACTCTTGGATGGAATCCCGGTCGAACAGATTGTTGAGGTACCATTTGTATTCCAGTGGAAAGTGATGGCCGCAATTTTCGCAGACGCCACAGAATTCGCCATACAGGTCTGGAATCCAGAGGTCTTTGCAGCCGCTTTTGAGCGAGTTGGGGCAGGTGATGGTGCGGTCCTCATTGGCCAAGGGGCTGGTGTAGGTGTCACCAAACTCCAAGGCCAAGGCCTCCTGCCGGGGAGAGGGACTGCTTTGACGCACGATACCACGCCCGGCAGGTTTATGGACGACGAAGTCATAGGCGGCCGAAAAAGGGGCCGTCAAACGTTTGAGGAAACTTGATCCTTCGCCGGAGACTTCTTTGATGACCTTTTCTACTTGCTTTTGCTGACGCTTCAAGATGTCGTAGGTTATCGTGTAATAAACCTTGGCGGTTTTGGTGCAGGCGCTGTTCCAAAAGTCATTGAAGCGGTTTGTCTCCGAGCAGTAGGCCTTTGAGGCCATTTCTCGGTATTTCTTGGCGCGTAACGCTATCAGACGTTTTCGTTCGTCGGCGTTTAGCTCCCAGTTGATATCGATATGGATTGTGGTGTCGGCATCAACCTCCATGGTCGAATCATCGTCATCTGATTTCTTGAGCTTGAGCTCATAGGCGCGGAAGGCCCGCAGGCTCTTGGTGCGGAGTACCACCTCATCGGTTGCCCGCATCATCTCGTAGCGTAGCTTCTTGAAAAAGGCGAAATCGTCGTGTTTAGCCCCTAAGGGGGGTTCTTCGACGATGCGATCGATGGTGCCAAGCTCAAGGTTGTCCTCGGCAGTGATTTTCAGGTGCTCGGCGCACTGCTCAACTAACTCTTTGGGTGCCTTGAGCCCATCCTTTACCCTGCCTTCGATCGCGGCGGCACCCTCTGGTGATATTACCGAGTAGTAGCCATGTGAAAACATCAGGCGCAGGTCGGAGAGGCCAATGGCCTCGGCACCGCCAGAACCGCCCTCTGAAATGATCGAGACGATCGGTACCCGAAGTTTGGCCATGGCGTAGAGGTTTCTGGCGATCTGCTGGGCCGCCCCAGGGTACTCTTCAACAGGGAAGGCCCCTGGGGTGAAGATGTAACAATGAATCGGGATGCCTTCGGTTTCGGCGACCTGCATAAAACGCAGGGCCTTTTCGTTGCCCCATGGTTTACTGGAACCACCGTTACGGTACTCTTCCCCGTGGCCCTTTTCGTGCCCGATGACCATGACCTGTTGGGTAAAGACCCGGTTCTTCACCCGGCGCAGGATGTTGGCCTTGGCCACGACCATGGCAGGGTCGATATTCGCCTCACCTTCACCGCCGAGTTCGGTGTAGTCTTCGTAGACATTTTCCAGGATATCTTTCAGGGAAAAACGTAGCGGGCTGCGCACGATCCGGACCCGATCCATCGGAGAGATGTCTTCTTGGCAACGCTCGGTCAAAAAGGTCAACGACTCTTCCAGTTGGCTGACCTCATCGCTGAATTGCTCTTCAGAGTAATCGTAGAAAGAGTTCTTCAGCCCTTCCAGCTTAGAGGTAAGCCCTGAAAGATTGCCCCAGTCGCTCCCTTCCTTGATTTGGCAAAGGTAGGTGATGCCCTCTTCGCATTTCGCTAAACGTTTTCGAGTATGTTCCATAGATCAGTTAGGCTGTAGGGTGTTAGACTGTTGGGTGACGAGTGGCCTTTTAGGATTAAAAGGTTAGCAGTCTCTCTAGATTGCCGCGCAGATAGGGGATGTTGGTCATGATTGCCTCACCATGATTGTTGTGTCCCTCAATGACTGTGCCGTCAAGAAACTGGCGGGCCCGGTTTTTTGCCATTGTCATGTCATCACCCCAGACCAAGACTAAGGCCAAGTTTGGATCGTATTCACTAGGGATTGTGTATGCCCGGTCAAACGGCACATGGGTGTAGACGGCGGCCCAATCCTCTTGCGGGAAAGAGAATTGGGAGATGGTGCCGATCCAGGGGGCAAAGCCTCGGTTGGTATCCTCCGCCACCAGGCGCAGTTCAATGCTTGAGCCTCTAAAATCGATAGATTTCTGATCATAGCCCATGGTGTCACCAAGGGCGAGGCGAATCTGTTCCCGTAGCAGGTTGGGCTGTTTGTTGTGCAGATAGCTGATTCGAGCCGAGACGTCATTCTCGACCTGAATACGAGTGTTGACCTCAAGGAGGTATGGTGTGCCATTGCGAGCCACAATCCATTCCCAGGTGCCGACATTATCATAATTAACATGATCGGCCAACTTGAGCGAGTAGTCGACAATCTGGCGCAAGACCTTTGGTGCGTCAAAGTCATAGGTGAAACAGGAGACATCAAAGCCAGGAGCCGCTTCTAACCGTTTTTGGCGGCCAGTGCTTTGGATGGTGCAATTTCGGGTGCCGAAATGCAGACGTTCGCCATGTCGGCTACAGACCAACTGGACTTCAAGGTGATTGTAGTCGCGCAGACACTGTTCAATCAACACGCCTCCATCACCAAATTGACGTTTGGCGTAGTTCTGAACCTGCCGATAGACCCGGCGAAGCTGCTCAATGCGAAAGACCTCTTCGATGCCCATGCCGCCGCCACCAGCAGCGGCTTTGACCAGGATGGAAGGATTCTTGATCTTTTGCTGTTGCTGGTTATCCAGCAGCTGCGTGGCAACCTCCTCGGCCTCCATCTCATTATAGATGGGACCATCGGTGCCAGGGATGGTTGGGATGCCTAGGCGGTTGGCCACCCGCTTGGTGTTGATCTTGTCGCCTAGACTTTTGATAACTTCCCAATTGGGCCCGATGAAGGTCAGTGGACGGTCGCGGATGGTCACCCGTCGGGCAAAGCGGTAGTCTTCGGAAAAGAAGCCGTAGCCAGGATGGATGGCTGTGCAGCCTGTGTGATCGGCTACGGCCAGAATGTCGTTAGGATCGGTATAACTTGCCACCCGCCAGGCCCGTTTGCGGCCATCCTGATCCTCCATGGCCAAATGAACATGCTGGGAATCCTGGTCGGCATCGGTGTAAACGATTACATAGTCAAGCCCTAACTCCTTGCAGGCTCGCATGATTCGTATGGCGATTTCGCCGCGGTTGGCAATGAGTACTCTGTCTTTCATATAGTTTCACCGAGGCATGTTGCTATGCCTAAAAAAATCGTGCGCGGGCAAGTTCTGATGAGCGACCCGATATAATGATTTTCGGATGGAAGGTCAATCTGTTTTCGGCATCCGCAATTACCGGACTATTTTCTACGAGTGCCTGTATACCATATTTTTATTTTTTTGTAACTATTCACGCGGCGTGTAAAATTTGATGTGATTACCTGCTTGTATGCGGTTGAAAGGGAAGGGGAGCAGTTGTGGCCTCACCAAGAATAACGTTATGTCAGTCTTTTCGTGAGGATCGCGGGAGATGGTGGCTTTGCGGGTAATGAGGCAAAGGCAGAGCCGCAGGTTGTCGGGGAAGTGGGTGGGCCGAAAGGAGAATGCCCAAGTGCGAGGCGTTCTCTCTTTCGGTTTATTCCATCGCTGTTGGCTGGTTCGTTATGACTTCAAATACTGGCGGATCGAGTCGGCAATTGTCGTGAAAATCTGCCGGAAAGTGGTCTCGTCTTTTTCCAAAAGCGTTACCCGCAGGCCTTGCAAGTCAGTAGCGAAGGAGCTGAGCGGCACTGTGCAGACCCCTGTTGCCCCAAGCAGGTAGTAGACAAAGCGCTTATCGAGCGAAACACCTTCTGGGTTTACCAGGAGCTCCACCTGTTTTTTGACTTCTGGGTTGGCAATTGGCAGAGTTTGGGTGTTAGTTAAGCGGCCTTCGACAAAGACAACGCTCATGTAAAAAGCGCCGTTAGTTCGGTTTACCAGGATGCCATCGATATCTTTTAGGCAGTCGTAGGCGATATTGGAGTATTTTTCGTAGCGGGCGATGCGTTCTTGCAGGTAGTTGCCGTACTCCGGATGTGTTACCAGTCGTGGCAGCACCGCCTGGGGGAGGGTGGTAGAGCAAACCTCTAGCATTTTGGCGTTTAAGATGGACTTGACGTACTTCTCAAACATCGGATCGTGATGGCCGTTATAGATTTCAATCCATCCGCAACGGCCGCCTGGCCAAGGCATCTCTTTGGACAGGCCGCGCATGGCGATGGCAGGCACATCGCCAATCAAGTCGGAAAGGGGTAGGGTCTTTTGGCCGTTGTAGACAATGTTGAGGTAGACCTCGTCGCAGATTACAAAGAGGTTATATTTCTTCGCCAAGTGGATGATGCCACTTAAGATGGCCTCGGGATAGACGGCCCCGGTGGGGTTGTCCGGGTTGATGATCAGTATGGCGACGACAGCAGGGTTGTACTTGATGCGCTTTTCCAGGTCGTCTAAGTCGGGATACCAGTGGTGGTTCGGGTCGAGGAGGTAGGTTACTGGTCGGTCGCCGGCATGGGCAGCTTCGGCTGATGAGTGGGTAGTGTAGCTTGGGGTCGGCATTACGACACGGGCGGTAGGGCGCAAAAAACCATAGATTTTACTGATTGCGTCGCCTAAGCCGTTGAAAAAGATGATGTCGTCTGGGGAGATCTGGGCGCCGCCACGCTGATTGGTCTGCTGGGCGATAAATTCACGGGTAGCCAAGATGCCACGGGTCGGCGAATACCCGTAGGTGGCATCTTGTTGGGCAAGATCAATGACGATATCTTTCATCCATTGCGGGATCTTTTCGCCCTTGGCAATCGGGTCGCCAATGTTCTCCCAGTAGGTGCGCATGCCAAGTTTCTGTAATTTTTCGCCGACGGTAACGATATTGCGAATCTCATAAGTCAATTCGCCGGCGCCACTATGAACGATATTTGTACGCATTGTTGTCACCATTTCGAAAAACAGATTTTTTGAAAAAAACGGTATCTGATTTTCAGTGTCAAAGGGGGGTAGGTAAGGGGAGTAGCGCTGAGGCAGAGAAGGCAATGGAATCTGTCAGGCAAGCTCTGTAGTTGTATCCTTAGGAAAGGAAATATATCTAGCACAGGCTCAGGCCATAGTCAAGACTGTCGAAGGCAGGAACGTTTCGATTGCCTGATTTTATGCTCAGGCGATTTGGTCTACGTTTTGCCGATTGACGTTGTTGGCAAGAGGGATTGGGTTGAGGTACGCCGCGTAGCTTCTTTTCGGCTTAGTTGTAGAACTAGTGGGTATTTCTAAAGGGAAAGATGGGGATGGCATTTGACTGGCACCATAACGAACGTTTTCGGAGCTTTCTTTTGCCGTCCGTGGATGAGTTGCTTGTTCGGATAGTGCGGCTTGGGCTAGTTGCAGTTCCTTGGAGGACTCGGCGATTTGCAGGGTGGCTTGAGCCGCTACCGCTTGATCTTGGGGCGAGGGGTCTGCTGGTGCCAAGGCAGCTTGTCGGATTATCTGCATCTTCGAGATATTGGCTGCGGGAGAGTTCTCTTTGCTGGTGTCGACCTGGACTTCGCCGCCGATGGCGTAATTTTGGCCGTCCGGACCTCTTTGATAACTGAAGGAGGCACCGCCTTTTGCGTAGCCGCCAGCCGCAGCTAAATGGGCCATCTCATGGGCCCTGACGGACCGATCAGCTTTTTGCAATTCTCGGAGCAAGGTCATCTCCGCCTTGCTCAATGCCTCGCCGGTTGGCTTTCTAATAGAGTCAGAGGTGGGTTGCGGCTTGTCTGGCTTATTTTCCTTCGGGGTGACGGCATTTGTTTGGACCGACGGTTCTGCTTGAGAGATGGGGGCTGAGGGTGATGGCTCTGAGGGGGATTGCTGGCCCCTGGCGTCTTTTCTGGTGTAAAGCTGTAGGGCCGGGGTTTGGGCGTATTTTCGTGATGGGTTGTCGGGAGAGGAGATAGGTTCCGGCGCTGCTTTTGCTGGCTGCCTTTGGGGCGTGAGCGCGCCTAGAGAGGTGGTGCGTCCTGGTAGCAGACTGGAGATAAGGGAGCTGATTGTCATTGCCATAGTCATTTCAAGCTGTTAGGCGGGACAAGAGGGCTTGTTTTTATACCAGAAACCTATTTGTAGCGTTGGTGACACGATTTTTTCAGGGCGTTGAGCACACTGAATTTTTCTTGGAAGTGAGCGAGTTCTCCATCTTTAACCGCTTGTTCCATGGCCAGGCAGGCTTGTATATAATCATCGTAGCAAGGGTCCCCAAATCCCTGGAAGGAAATGAGCTTCCGTGATTCGCTCATGAAGCGGGCAAGTAGTTCTGCCGCAGGTAATAGGCCACTGTGCGCGCAACTGGTAAGCTCTGTGAAGGTAGCTTTGTATTGCTGTTTGAAAGGGCGGTACTCTTGCTCTGCGGTATCGATAAACTGTGAGGTGGCGGCAGGGGGTGTTTTGGGACTGTCTTTTATCTTGAGGCGCAAGGAAAGTTGTCCACCTTCTTGTTTGATCAGACTGATCTTCAGTTTGTTGAAGCCATGGAGCTGGTTGCCGAACTCGTTCGGTTCTGCGTTGTCTTTTCCCTCTAACTCGTCAGCGAGAAGGCGGAGGAAAGCGGCAATCTGGTTGCTGCTCAAGGTTTTGTCTATGGCAATCTTTTTGTCGCCCATCAAAGGCCTCATTGTGTGATTTTGGTGCGCTCAGGCAAGGTCCGCCCTCTTACAGAAATGTCCTTATTGTAGTTCTCAAAACATATTTTGTCACTCTTTAGCAGCATTTTTCTTGCGTGAGGACGGTGGGGTGGCGCTCAGCTTGGCTTGTGCTCCTATTGACCCGCCAGAGACGATGGGCTGCGACTGACTCGATTTAGTTTCTACAATGGGTGAGCACGTTTGGTCCAACGCTTTTGCCGATGATTTTGTGGATAGTTGAAGAGAATGAACATTCTTGTTGATGAATGTCGTCAATTCGATTATAAAGCTCACTCTCTTGTAGGCGCCTGTAGCTCATCTGGATAGAGTGCCGGACTACGAATCCGTAGGTAGCAGGTTCGAATCCTGCCAGGCGCACCA
>JAQUKQ010000095.1 GCA_028718985.1 Desulfobulbaceae bacterium
TCTTGGCCTTGGATAAACACCCTTTTGCCTGCTCCAACAAATCCCTGCCTCTCGCCTTCCTCGCCATAGCCACACCTCCTCATAAATATGCAGCTATTATATCATTAATGATCTGGAAATGGAATAAAACATCGTGACACGGATGTCTTTCATCGACAATCGAATATATCTCTCTTCTGAATGGGATAGCGTCCGCCGGATGAGCCGCCGTTTTTGGGAGCGGGAATTGCACTTATGCAATTTACCGTGCCAAAAACCGAGCGGAGCGAAGCCCGAAGGGGGTCGGCTCGATTGGGCTTGATAGGCGGAGCACTTCGCGCGGAGCCTTACAAGTTCAATCGAGCATCCGGCGGACGATAGGACGGGAGCGCGAAGCGCTCCGTCCTATCAAATGCTTCGCCAAAGACGAATTCTCCAACGCCCGGACCACGATCAATACCAGGCATAAAGCTCCGGTGATATTGGTAGCTTACAGTAAGCTGAGTGGGTACGCTCCCATGATCTCGGCAAAGCACCTCTCTGCCGACTTATATGCGGCATACTGGCCAAAGTTCACCGCACCCCTGACCCCATCGCCAGCCAAGAACAGGTTCCCCACAGTTGGCACCCTATTCTCCAGCCTGTACTTCCCGCTGGCGAAAACACGGCTGCCTACCGAGTAGCAGCTGGGGCAAGTGATAACGATCTTCCAATCGGACTTATCATAACCGGCAATGACCTCCGATAGCTTCCCGCTGAAAGACTTGAAAATCTTCTTGGTCAACTCCTTATCCCGAATAAGCAACTCGTTCTCTTCAGGAGTGATCGCCCAGCCAGCAAAAAGCAACTCCTTGCCATCGGGGGCGCAACCCATAGCTCTGCCGGCCGGTACAGCATTAAAGAACCTTCCGCCAAAACCACTGACCGGAGGAAATTCACTGAAGATACCCGCCGGAGCTGATTGAGGGGCAGGAAAGCCGGCATTCATCAGGAAGCCGCCGACACCAGTACCCGACAAGGCATCAATCCTCCGCAGGTAGTCCTTGGGTAGATGCTTCTTTTCTATGATATTGGGCAGGCTGAAGATGACCCCGCTGTATACGATTATCTTCCCCTGGATGAGTTCATCCTTGCCAACCACGACCCCGGTAGCTACACCACCTTCTACTACTATTTTTTTGACCTTGGCGCCGGTCCTGACGCTCCCTCCATTCTTAGTTATGATGTTCAAAAAGGACTTGGAGACATTGTCTGAACCACCTTTGGGCGGCAGCAGAATTTCGCCCTTTAAGCCGCCACCGGCTGCGGCAGAGACGGGAAACCTCTGCCGTCTGCCTCGAAGCAAGAGGCTCCTAATCGGGTCACCTGCTGCCGTCTGATCGATAGGCTTGACAGCCTGCATAGCGTCAGCCATGAAGCGAAACATTTTGTAAAGATTCCCATTCAGGTCCCAGCCCTGCTCTTTCGCAAACTCTACGATGGAAACATCGTCGTAGTCGTCGGGATTGGGATTAAGCTCCGTGATCCTCTTGCTTACCTCCATCAAGTCGGGAAAGCTCAAGCCCAGCTTCGGGTCCCACGGAATTTCAAAGGGCGGGCAAGTTTCAATCTCTCCTCCCAAGGATTTTATCGCATCGATGATTGGCCCCGTGTACCCACGGTGATAGCCGATGTCGACCGTGTAGCCCTTCAGCAAGCCTTCCCTGAAGATGGTGTCCAGGTCAGGCTCAGCAACAGCGACCGTACAATCGTACATCGCAAGAGTCTTTAAGAAATGGTCTTTGGTAAGCGTATCACCATCAAAAGCGAAGGTTCTACCCCCAACCTGCTCGGACTGTTCCAGAACGATGGTTTTATATCCAAGTTTAGACAGCATCGCTCCTACACTAGACCCGGATATACCTGAACCGATCACTATCGCATCATACTTCTCTCCCATTTTAATCCCCTTTCCTTTTTTATTTTTTACCCATTAAAAATCAGTAATTTCCGGTTAGGAAATTGCATATAGATTCAAGGAAATAATTATGAAAAACGGTCAGTTGCATCATTCCTTTCCTTTATGACGTTTGAGAAGATTTTTTGCGAGTCCACCACTATTTAAAAACGTTAAGCAACAAAGCAACTTTCGTAACCTTCGCCGGTCACCTTCCTCGATCCATTGAAGGATCAAGGAAGGTGACAGAGGATCACAAAAATAACACAAGCTGCCATCACGATTTTAAACATGTTCTTACTTGAACCGTGCCTCCGTGTGGAAAAAACGAAATGTAAAAGGTTTTTAGCTTAGAAATACTATCACTAAGTTATGCAATTAGATGCTAGATCAGTCCCTTAGCTACCATCTCATCAATAGGCTTGGCTATTTTTACGTCATTATATATCTCTTTCGGAACATCCGGATACTTCACCGGACCATGTTGCTTGGAGGGGAGTATGACCGTTGAAATGTGCGGGGGCATCGATACCTGGCCTCTATTATTATTGGCCCAAGCTTCAATATCCACACAGCATTTACCGTCATCAATGTATTTTTTGACAACCTTCCCTTCAAAGGTCGTAATATCGCCTATCAGGTTGAATGCCCGTAAATCACCGCTCATCTTCCACAGGAAACCGTCATCACCCATCCAGTTGGTGAAATAATTGCACAGCCAGGACATTCTCTGGTTGCCATAGTCGTATGCCCTCTCTATTCCTATCGCCTGGGCAAATACATTAAGGAAATGGACCAGCTCCGGAACATCGCCAGGGAGATCTGCCTCGCCTGACTCGACATACTCCAGAGTCTTCGGATGTCTTCTCTCATAGTCATACTCGAGTTTATGTGCCTTCATGAAGGGAGATCCACACCCCATCAACCAGGCAATCTCATCCCTGACGCTCAGAGGGCCTTTGATCATAGGTTTTAGCTGCTCGCCTTCCTGCACATCCTCCCAATACCTGGGATTAGAGCCTCTCACCTCCTCATTCTCATACGCATCGAGGATATTGATCCAGTCAGCACTGGAATACGTAGGCCTGGGAATGCCACGATTCTTGGCTGCTGCCCCTGCTGCTTCTCTTTCGGCCAAGCCGGTATGGCACAGCTCCTTGCCAACGACTTCACCATTCTGATTTACGTAAATAACATCGCCATAGTCGATCCAGGTTTTCCCCCCTCCCATTTTACCTTTCTTTTCCACTAGGTCTCTCAGGACACAAACAGGGGTAAACTCATCTCCGCATTTAACCGGGCGATACCACTCCCAATCCCCTCCAACGTACCATCCATGTACTCCTGGTCCGCCAAAACCCTGGATTGCCCAATCAACGGTATATAGAAATGTACCATGGGCAATGACTCCCCCGTACTTAGACTTTTTGGCATAGGCTTCATTGCAGAACAAAGGATTCTTATCACCGATACCTTCTGCAAAATGCCTGATTGTATCCTTTGTTGCCTGGCTGTTAAAAAACACTTCACGTGGAATATGAGGCTTATTAGCCCTGTCTCGCCTCCTCTGCTGGTGCTCCTCCGTGAATTTTGTATGTTCCACTTTACCCGATTCTTCCTGCTGTTTCGCTCCCAGCAACCGGGCATGTCCTTCCCATTTACTTTGTGCTCCCATTCTGACTGTCTCCTTATAATCTTTTTTTTGATACTTTAAGGTAAAATAATAGTGTCTCACTCCATCAAACTGCTAAACCATAGTAAAGCCACCGCTGACACTGAGAGTTTGCCCCGTTATGAAGTCGGCTGCATCCGAAGCAAGGAACACCACGGCCTTTGCCGTATCATCCCCCGTCCCTATTCTACGTAGCGGGTATAGCTTTTTAATGCTCTCGAGTACTTCAGGTGAGAACAGGCCCTCTTGTCCCTTCCATGCACTTCCTTCGCCCACTTCGTCACTCTTCGGAATCGTCATCCCTGGACATACCATATTCAGCCGGATTCCATAACGGCCCACCTCTTTGGCTATAGACTTGCTGGCGGCAATAACAGCTCCTTTGGTACCCGAATAAACGGCTTCTTTGGCTTCCCCAACCCGGCCTGCATCGGATGCAATGCTCACGATGCTGCCGCCTTTCTGGCTAATCATGTAAGGCAGAACAGATTTGACGCTATTAAGAAATGTACGATAATTCAAAAGAATGAGCTTATCCCATATCTCGGGGGTTGTATCCTTGAACATTGTCAGAACATCCCCGCCAACCACATTGACCAGAACATGGATTCCACCTGATTCCTCTGCTATTTTTTTAAAAACTGATTCAACCTCTGTTATCTTGGTAACGTCTAATTTAACCACCTTGCTGACGCCGCCTTTACCCAAAGCGTTGGCCTGGTCCGCCACTTTCTTCCCCTGCGCTTCATCTAAGTCCGTTATGACAACGTTCGCCCCTTCGCCAGCGAAAGCCAACGATATAGCCCGACCGATGTTTGAACCCCCACCCGTGACGACAACTGTCTTTTTAGCTAATCCCGTTTCCATTTTTTCTCCCTTCTAACTTAAGTTTTTTTGTTTGGTTCCTTCGAGTTAAAAAAGTCCATGCCCCTCGTTACACCCCTAGACATCAGGGACAAGACACCGTCATGTACGTCGCACCTTCTTGGCTCCTCAAAATTTACACAAGGGATTGCTACCACCCATCGTGTCATGTGTCAACTGAATAACCATCGGCTATAAGCCGAAGGGTTCAGCGGCTGCATCGAATGACTTCAACTAACATGCAGCCGCTTTGATGAAATTTCCAATGCGCATCCCTTCGGGATCTCGCAAAATTTTTCTTCGCCTAAAGGCGACGGGTCTCCGCCGTCCCTGAAAAGGACACTAAATGGGGACATCACCAAATATCATAGATGAGCTTACATGCGAATAGAGCGGTTATCCCTGCGTAAAAGTTAACAACGAGTTAGCAATGATGAGCTGCTCAATCTGGTTAGTGATTCCTGTAATCTGTGCAAGTTTGGCATTTCTCATCAATCGTTCGACGGGGAAATCCTTCATGTACCCATACCCCCCATGAATTTGCACTGCATTAATTGTCACCTCCACGGCTGTGTCAGTGGCAAAATTCTTGGCCATCGCTGCAAATTTCGAGGCATTCTGATTCCCCTGATCCACAATAGAGGCTGTTTTGTAAACTAGCTGTCTTGCCGCCTCGAGCTTGGTTGCCATATCGGCCAGCATGGATTGAATTATTTCAAATTTTCCGATTGGACGTCCAAACTGAACTCTCGTTGTAGCATATTCAGCGGAGGCATCGACTGCCGCCTGGGCGATCCCTACGGATCTGGCAGCGGTCGCACAACTGACTTCGGGAAGGGCCTTTAAAAGAATATCCTTGCCGTCTCCTTCTTTGCCAACAAGGCAGTCCACGGGAATGCGACAATCGTGAAATGTTCCCTTGCACGTAAACCTGGCTTCACTACCCGCCATCCCGTCAACCTTAGTCACAGCAAATCCAGGTAGATTCTTCTTGACAAGGAACATGCTGATAGCCCGCGCGCTGTCGGCGGAACCAGTATTGGCGAAAATACTAAATACTTCAGCAGCATCTCCATTTACAATAAAGCGCACGTCCCCATTTACGATATAATTGTCACCGTCAATAATTGCTTTGAGTGTGGACGCTCCAAAATCAAGTGAGACCGGCTCAGGTTCAGTTAGCGCAAAGCCAAAATTAACCTGTCCTTTGGCTATTTTTGAGAGGTACTCCTGTTTTTGCTCTTTGCTTCCCTTATCTGCAATAAGTCTGGCCCCCAGGTTTTGGGCCTCACAGATAATAGCACAGGTCGGACTGTATTTACTGAGTTCCTCAATTGCGAGAGAGAAGGCTAAGAAACCGGCTTCTTCACCTCCATACGCCTTGGGAATCAGCAGGGCGAACAGACGGTTCTCAGCAAGTAAAGCGGCAGCTTCTTTAGGATAATCTACTTTTCTATCGATATCTTCAGCCTGAGGGGCTAACTTCTCTTTAGCCAGGTCTCTTACCGATCGACGGAAGAACTCCTGGATTTTTGTGAGCTCGTATTGAATTTCCATAACTAGTGTTCCTCCTATTTTCCTGGCATAATATGCGCAGGGGAAAGTTTTTTACAAATAATCTTAGCGAGGGAATATGCTGCGGGCCACAATGAGCCTGTTGACTTCGTTTGTTCCTTCATATATCGACATTAGTTTGACGTCACGAAAACATTTTTCTATGTTCATATCCTCTCTGTAACCATGCAACCCGAGAAGCTGTAACGCATCCGAGGTAATTTTCATTGCTGCTTCACTGCAAAATGCTTTGCACATGGATGCCTCAGCCATTGCCGGAGAGAAATGGTCCAGTGCCCAAGCAGCTCGCCAGACCATCAGGCGGCTCGCATCTAGGAGTGTGGCCATATCAGCCAGTTTAAATGAAATGACCTGATGATCCAAAGCTGTTTTTTTTCTATCAGGTGTTTCCTTAAAATAATTAACGGCTGTTTCATAAGCAGCCCTGGCTATACCTATCCCTATTCCGCCAGCAGTAAGGGTGCGGGCTCTGGCGAGAGCTTGCGCCAGTTTTGCATAACTTTCCTCTGATTCAATCAGCATATATTGCTTTGGCACACGGACATTGTTAAAAATGATCTCTCCGGTTTGGGATGACCTGAAACCCATTTTGTCCTCGGGCTTGGCTATTTTGATGCCGGGCAAATCAGCCGGAAGGATAAAAGATTTTATACCCGCTGCGCGCTGGCTCCTATCAATGGAAGCGTGAACTTGATATATGCTTGCGACTCCGCCCTGACTGATAAAGTGCTTGGTACCGTTAATAACCCACTCATCACCATCTAATTTGGCTGTTGTTCTAATGGAGGCCATATCGGAACCTGCGTCCGGTTCGGATATACAGGCGGCGGATAATTTGGGGTTTTTAGCATCGCACCAATCTTTCATAAATTTGTCTTGCAACTCTGGGCTCAGACCTTCAAACTGGTTAGACCATGTATTGAAAGCTGTAAATGTTATGCCGGCATCTCCGGCTGCAAGTTCCTCAATGATAATAGCCTGCGTCACGCTGTCGATATTGGCCTCCTGGCCGCCCCATTTTTTGGGGATGTTTATCCACGCCAAGCCATAATCAGCTAACTTTCTGATAATGTCCCAGTTGAATTGCCCGTGAGGCACTTGGTCCAACTTTAGTGCAATTGGTTTGATCTCTTTCTCAGCAAAATCACGTGCTTTCTTTTGCCAGGCCAGTTGTTCATCCGTTAGTTGAAACGCTATCATCTGATCTCCTCCAGAGCTAATTTAGCTGCTTATGATCTCTTTGTACTTATTTATCAGTGCAGGCAGGGCATCCCTATAGTCAGCAACCAATTTGAAATCCGATACACCAAAGATTTTGGCTTCAGGGTCATTGTTAATGGCCACAATACACCTTGAGCCCAATGAACCCACCGTATGTTGTAATGCGCCGGAAATTCCGATTGCTATATATAAATCGGGAGTTACTACTTTGCCGGTCTGCCCGATTTTGTAACTTGTCGGCACCCACCCTTCATCGCAAGGCGCCCTGCTTGCTCCTACAGCACCTCCCAAAACTTCGGCCAATTCATGAATTAGTGTAAAGCCTTCGGGACCGCCAATGCCTCTACCTCCAGCTACAACGACTTTCGCGTCTTCCAGTTTTATACCTTTGATCTCCTCTTTCACCGTCTCAAGAAGTTTACTTCTGGCCATTGATGCGTCTAATTTAACCGAGATAGTAATAATCTCTCCTTGCTTATTACTATCTGTCTTAGCTTGTGCCATAGCTCTTGGTTTTACTGTGACTAATTGGGGAAAGGCGTTTCTGGAGACCAGGACTTCTGTTGCATTTCCGCCGTAGACCCGCCGCGTCTGAAGCAACAACCGTGTATCCGGATCGATAGCGAGATCAATGCAATCTGTAGCTAGACCTATTTCTAATTTCGCAGCTACCCGTGGTGCGATATCGCGACCCACATCGTCTTGCGGCAGCAGAAATATCGACGGCAATATTTGTTTGCACGCATCTGATACTGCAATAGTATATAGATCAGGGTGATATTTAGCGAGCAGGGAATCGGAAACCAGGAATACCCTATCAGCCCCAAAGCTAAATACGTCCCTGCCGACGCCTTCAATATCGCTGCCTACGAGCAGTGCATCAAGTGTTTCGCCAAGAGCATCAGCCAACAGTCTCCCCACACCCAACATTTCCCTGCCTGTTGACGTAACCTTGCCCTCGGCAGTTTCAATAAAAGCCAAAACGCCTCTATAGCCAGCCATTTAGTTCCTCCTGAAATATTTCCGTGAATAATCGCATAAGTACACTATATTATCCCGTCTGCTCTTAATCTGGCCATTAGATTTGCACTGGCCTCAGCCACATTATTTCCCTGGATAACTTCGCCTTTTCTTCTGCTATCCGGAATAAATAGCCGTATTGTTTCGCTACGCACAGATTTGATATCAACATCGGACAGGTTAACGCCAATATCCTGGGCAGACCATGTGGGTATTTCTTTACCCATCGCTGCTGCAATAACCCCCCATCCAGAAGGACGCCGTGGCGGACCAATTTCATCACTGATTGTAATTAACGCCGGCATCCCAACCTCGTAAACTTGATAGCCCTCAGTGATCACATGCTCCACCCTAAATTTATCCGAAGACAGCGTTACTGCCTTAGCCATGGTTATAATTGGTAAATTCAGCATTTCGCCGAGCATGAGGCCGACATGGCCTGCATCCCGATCTGCAGCCTGTCTGCCACAGAGAATCAGGTCATATTGACCGATCCGGGAAATGGCTCTGCTCAGAATGAACGCTGTGACAAAGCTGTTTAATGCTTTAAACGCTTCATCGCTCACTAATATTCCTTCATCCACTCCCATCGATATTGCATATCTGACCACATCCTCAACATCCTGGCCTCCTACGGTAATCGCGGTCACATTTGCGCCGTTAGCTTCCTTCAAACGTAAGGCAACCTCGATTGCCTGTGCGTCGAAAGGGTTTATAACCGGCGGTATTCCCTCACTCGGGATAACACGATTCGCCTCGGGGTCAATTTTAAACTTGCCGGTCGGGATCTCAGGATCCATTATTTGTTTGATACACACTATGATATTCATTACGTTTCCCCTTTCATCCATACACAAAGCACACGCCAAATCCCGGCCTTGGCAGAATCCACTTAACAGAACCTTTGTCACAAGCAATACGGCAACTGCCGCATTCAAGGCAACCTTCATACGAATATGTAATATGCTCATTCTCCAAGGTATAGCAGTCAGCAGGGCAGGCGTAAATACATCTATGATGCTCACATCTACTGCATATATCCTCGTCAATCAAAATATGAACATCATTATCAATGTCGTATTTATTAACAGCCAGCTTGTCCTGCATTTTGGTGACGCTCATAAGCTTCCCCCCATATGTATCAAATCCCGGGCTAACTGCCACCAGGAAACCCTGCCCTTCAACTCTTCTTTTAAAAGTTGTCGAACACTTTTTCTCGGGTTTCCATCATTGGTATGGATTTTATGCCAGAGACTACATACCAGGTCTGGGTAAGTGGAGTAAAGGCGCGGATTTTCCAGGACGTGTGTCATCTTTTTGAATGTCTTGAAATCTTTAAGCACGAAATTGTCTTCCAAGAGACGCTGGTAATGTGAAAGGGCCTTTGCCGAAAAATCGCCTGTTTCTTTGGCCCTAACTATCGCCTTAGCTGCAGCTATGCCGGAAGCTATGGCGAAGTTAGCCCCTTCCAGGATGAGACCAGTTCCAAGCACCAAACCAGCAGCATCTCCGGTTATTAGAAAGCGGTCACTGAAAAGCCGCGACGTTGAGGATACCCCATAGGTTGGTATTAAGTGGGACGAGTACTCGACAAGCGTACCACCGTCAATTAATCTGGCCACAACAGGCTGCCTTTTGAAATCTTCCAAAAGGTCGTTGGCCTTTACTTTATTTTCGAGGAGTGCGTTTAGTTGGACAACTACCCCCACCGAGAGGCTATCTTTATTCGTATAAATGAATCCCCCACCTGGTAATCCCCTCGTGCACTTACCAAGAAATTCCCAGGCAATTCCTTCATTTCCTTGAATATTGAAACGCTGCTCGATGGTTTCGAGAGGCAGCTTGATCACCTCTTTGACTCCCTGCTTAACACCTACGGGATTAAGCTCAGCCTTTAGTCCGGCTTTTTGCGCCAGGATGGAGTTTACTCCATCACAGGCAACGACCACACTACCGTGTATTTCATCTTTGCCAACTTTAACGCCGACAATGGAGCCATCCTTCCAGAGAAGATCTTCAACCTGGACGCCATTCGCGAGAATTGCGCCTGCTTTTCTGGCCTTCTCAGCAAACCACCGGTCGAACTTGGCTCGTAGAATAATAGCACCATCTTGTGGCACATCCGGCGATTCATTGTTAACTGCAGACTCGAGAGAGAAGTAAGACTCCTCTGACAAGAGGGATAAGATACGACGCTTAACGTACCGTTCGATTGGAGCCTCTTTTAAAAACTCGGGCGATAAATCGCCAAGCACCGGACCATAAAGAGCTCCACCCCACATGTTTTTAGAGCCAGCGAATTTACCCCTTTCTATCAACAAGACCTTCAGTTGTTGCTTGGCCAGTGTATAAGCGCAAGCACATCCTGCCGGTCCCGCACCAACTATGATCGCATCGAATTCAACCAACGGATTATGTTCCTTTCATATAAGGGCGACACCACAGCATAACCAGTAAACTACCACCAACCTTGTCGGCGGCCTTATGAAGGCAAGACCTCGGACAATATCCCCAATCTTACCTTAAAGGTGCTCACATTTATCGGATATTTTGCTCACCAACAATGTTGCTTCACTCTGGAGAGATAATTGCGAAACGTCTGATTATACCCGAATGCTTTTACAACGTCGCGGGGACGACAAACTGAAACTTTTGCAATTACCTCTCTGGAATGAATGCATTCGCCGTGTTAGGCAACCAAGGCGCTTGCAGAGCCTATCAAAGTCTTCTCCCCTGCCTGGTTTTCAACCCAGATATCACAGTTAAACCTGAAAGCGTCACCTGCCGCTATTTTTTCACGAACGACTCCTTTAATCTCGATAACATCACCGGGTAAGGTGTAGCTGGCGAAACGAACATCAAGCTTACCGCCCTTAAACCAGTTTTCCCCGAAGAATTTGGTGCACATTTCAGAAACATAAGCGTGGATCATCAGCCCCTGACATATTGGAGCAGGTACTCCACTCTTCTTAGCCCACTCCCAATCAGTGTGGGTGTTTCTAACGGACCACAGTGTATACAGACGCATATGTTCCAAAGTAACTACTTTACGCAAAGCGGGCAACTCCTGCCCCACTATCATCTCTTTAGTTGCTACCGACATTTCTTTTCCTCCTTAATCTATGACTTCTTGTATTTTGCGGATGATGATACTGGAATATGTTCTTTACCTTGCTTTGCAGCATCCCTTACCCGCTCGTCATCAATCATGGCATGGTTCCGTGATCGCAAAATTTCAATCCCATCCTGATCGACAACCAGAGACTCAATAACAAGCCAACCCTTGTCGCGCTTTCGGTATTTTTCCGCTACCTTAGTATATATTTTTACGGCTTTTCCCAGCGGCATGGGGTTGATAAATTCAGTCTCCTGGCGTCCATGGACAAAGCCATAAGGATACTTGTACTTTAACATAACAGAAGCCATTGGCGCATCATCTAAAAGGCAGTGATGAATTATCGGATCTCCCCAGGGGGATTCCTTCCAGTACCAAGGATTTTCTTCCTCCAGAGCGATCAGGTAGCGGCCTTGCATATCTTCGTCATATTGATATTCCAAAAGAGGCAACTCCTCACCAACTACCATTTTATCATACTCCATTAAAATCGTGTTCTCACCTGCTCTTGCTGGCATATCTAACCTCCTCGACATAAGTTATTAGTAAAGTTATACTATGCAGTTATTATAGAAATGTTATCTCTGCATAACCGTTATCAAGCACCTTCACCTTTCGCTCTTTGACCCATGTGCGAAAGGATACGCCGGCACCATCAGGGCTTTTCCAGGATTCGACTATGAAAGTCTCTCCAGGATACACCGGTGCAGTAAACCGCGCCGTCACACTCTTCATTTTGGTGTTGTCATAATCACACCACATCTTAAGGATTGCCTGTACGCCAAAGCCATAGGTGCACAACCCGTGCAATATAGGCTTGG
>JAQUKQ010000096.1 GCA_028718985.1 Desulfobulbaceae bacterium
CTTCCACCGTGTGAAGGTGGCACTCTTACCACTGAGTTAATCGCCCGGGATGTACTTTTATAACAATAGCCCCAGAAAATGACCAGCCGTTTGTCTAAGCGAAAAGATGCTATGTCGGAGCCGCGCAACAGTATGGTTGTTTCTCAAGCGCTCCCTCAAAAAATAATTTCGATAAAAAAAGGTAATCAGTGCTGTAAATATGCGGCAAACTCCTGGAGCGGCATTACCTTTGCCCCCAAGGATTGACAACGCCGGCCTAACTCTTGGTCATCAGTCACGACAACAGCAGGGGTATTACCCCCGACAGGCTGCCGTTCGAGGTGATCAATAATCGACTGGTCAGCACGATTTCGCACCGTACTACCACCCCCACCAGAATAGATCACCTTGACCTGTGCGCTAAAATTCTCTTGAGCCGCAACCTCACCATCAAAGAAAACATCCGCCAAGCCATCGGTTTCAGAGAGCAAGGTTTGCACCATCTCCAACAAGCGCTTTCGGGAATGAGCAGCCGGTCGACCACCTTCATAGCTCTCGGCAAAAATATCCTCTAAACAAAACAAGATATTGTAGCCATCTAAAAGCAATAAAAATTTCCCCCCGTTAGCGAAAGCACGATTTACAACCAAGGCTGGATCGTTATTGTTGGGCTCAGCAAGAGGTTTGGGTGCAAAGCGCTCAAAAAGCCTCCCCAAGCAGGCATGGTATTCACGGTACAAAAGACGAATTTCACGATGACTTAGGCAAGCAGAGGCGTCCAACTCCTGAAGTAACAGCCTGTTCCGATCGAGATCACTTTGGCATTTCGCTTGTCGGATAGAAGCAATAAGACGCTGAACCATTGGTGCAACCGGGCTCTTCTCCTCCAAGAGAGACTCAAGGCGATCCACCTCCAACTGCACTGCAGCAATCAGAGTTGTCAGTTCAGATAGTGGATTGATCGACTCACTTGCCGCCTGCAGCAAAGTGCTGTTGGCCTGTCGCAAGTCATTAAGACGATTGTGCAAGCGACGACGATTCCCATAATGCCGATCTCGTTCCTCCTGGCTTGCCAATACTACAGCAACCTGCTCCAGAATGTCCGTACTGGGATCGGGGAGTAGAAGGTCCACGGCCTCGGCTGTTTTTAAGGGTTCAAACAGCCAGGTACGAATGGTCGCCTGCAGTTCCGTTTGGATTCCAGTCCTCACTTCTCCAGCATACCCTTCACGGAGAATCTGTGCGCTCGTCTCCGCCTCGATTCTTGCAGACTCTGCAGTCAACTTGGCCTGTCGCTCGCGAGCAAATTTTCCCTCCAATTCGACAATCCGATTCTGGAGAGCTTCAAGGCGATTTTCTGCCTTCCTTTCTGTTTTTTTATCTTCTTTTGCCTGTCGCAGGCGTGCTTCCAGGTCAACAATTTTCTGTCGGTAACCTTGTATTTCAACACCCAGGCTATCATCTCCTTTGGGACTATGTCCATCAACACCCGAACAACAGGCAACCAAAGGTTCGATGGCTAGCAAAAACGGTTGCATGGTAGCAGCAAGAGAGGCTAAGGCCACCTCTTGATCAGGTAACATTTTGAGGAACCAATCTTCTTGGTGACAATAGTTTATCGCTAGCTTCCTGACAGCATACCTGGCATCGACGAGGATCGCGGCAAGAAGACGCTCTCTTCCGTAAATGGCGAGCAACTCCGTCAGCGTAACTGCCAGAACACTTTCGGACAGAACCATGATCAGTTGGCCGTTTAAGCTTTCATGAGCCAAAAAATCACGGATCTCTTCGTTAAGCTTCATTGAGGAAGAGATCGTGGCAGCCAGTCGTTGACGAATGAATTTGGCGTTGGCCAAAGTTGGTCGGAGACCTCGTCCAAGCGATGGCATTATTTTTGCCAAAGGCAACAAGGATGATGCCTTGGCCCGATCAACGAGTCTGAGCATTTCACTCAACAAGGCATCAGGGATAACAAACTCATCAATGGTCGGCATACGAGTCCTTCTTGCAAAGAAAAAAATTGATGTCCACAACCACCATATCCGGCAACGCGGCAGGGAAGGCAGGCCACAGAGTTATTTCTGGAGAGTTAGGTGGTGAGACTGCACATCTTTACTTTCGCCATTTCTTTCCCCGTATGGTATGAACAGGCATCAACCTGTCAAGATCAGTCTCTCTGTGCTCGCATGCCGCAAAACTGTCCCTCAACCTCACATACGCCATTGTTCGCCTACCAGAAAACCAATCGCTATTTTGCCCAGACGGCTGATGGCATCACCGACATCGCCAACCAGGAGTTGCTTGACCTTGGCGCCCAAGAGATATGCCCGGCTTTCAGAGGCCTGTACTTCAATGCCGATCTAGCAACGCTCTACCGCATCAACCTGGCGAGCAGTCTCTGCTCTCGGATAACTGCACCGCTGATTCTCTTTGACTGCCACAGCACCAACTATCTCCAGCAGACAGCAGCTAAAATCCCCTGGCATCTCCTGCTGAACGAAGACCAGACCTTCGCGATCACCGCGACGGTAGTCAACAGCAAAATAAACCACTCCCAATACGCAGCTCTCTGCCTGAAAGATGTCATTGTCGATTATTTTAGGGATCGTAGCGGTAAACGACCCAGTATTGACCGACGCAACCCTGACCTTTGGCTTGATCTGCATATCGACAAGAACAAGGCAACTATCAGCATTGACACATCGGGCGGCTCCCTGCACCGCCGGGGCTATCGGACAGAATCGATGGAGGCCCCCATGCAAGAGACCCTGGCAGCTGCCATCATCAAGTTGAGTGAGTGGAATGGGGATCAACCCTTGATCGATCCAATGTGCGGTTCAGGCACCCTGCTCGGCGAAGCCCTGCTCCACTACTGCCGAATTCCAGCCGCCTTCCAACGCCAACGATTTGGCTTCATGGCGCTGCCTGAATACGACCCAGAGCTTTGGGAGAAAGTTCTAGATGATGCAGAAAGTCAAGTCAAAGCACTGCCGCCAGGCCTCATCAACGGCAGCGATATCGATGCCAAGGCGGTCAGTACGGCCAGAAGCAACCTGGATGGTTTACCCAATGGCTCGGCAATTCAACTCAGCAACCAACCGTTTCAAAAAATTGGCGCTATTCAAAATTCCACCATCGTCTGCAACCCACCCTACGGCATTCGCCTCAAAAACAAAGAGAACGCTGCAGCGCTTCTCGAAGAGTTCGGCACTTTCCTGAAACATCGATGTACCGGTTCGACCGCCTACCTCTATCTGGGTAAACGAGAACTGCTTAAATCAGTCGGATTACGCCCATCATGGAAAAAACCGTTGAAAAGCGGTGGCTTGGACGGAGTTCTCGCTAAATACGAATTGTACTGAAAACCATCTCCCAGGGTAAGCCGGCCCCCATCTGTGCCTTCTTGTTCTGCAAAAATGGCATATCACAGCACAGCCCCTTAAGATTTATCTGCTTTCAGGAACCCCCAGGGCTTTAAGGATAAGGGCCATCGGGCAGAATTTGGAGATACCAAATTGAAAGAGGTTCGCACCGACAAAGGCGGTAAGCCACAACCAATACGAACTATGAAAGAGGGGGCTCGCCTGAACACCTAAGGCCAGGCTTACAAGAATAAAGGTTCCGGCAATTGTATGAATCCAATCTGTGATGATCATGACACTATCCTCATGAGTTGATTTTTTGTGGCGGAACCAACTTCTCCGCCTCACCTGCCTCCGCACAATAAAGCCGCCGCAAGGTAGCAACAATCACCCTGATACTTGGCTGCGAAATCGAATAATAAACAAAATTAGCCTGCTTTTCCGAGGCAACCAATCCCTGATTTTGGAGCCTCTGCAGGTGTTGGGAGACATTAGCGTAGGACGTTGATAGCTGTTCATGAATCTGGCCCACGGTTTGCGGGCCACCCACCAAATAACAAAGAATTCTCAATCGAACCGGATGAGCGATCGATTTTAGTATTTTAGCGAGCGTCGCTATCGAATTATCTTGCATCTCCACCTTTTCAGTATTCAATTTTTCTCTAACATACCAGATTGCCTGTCATGCTTAAAGTGGAAATTCCTGCATGCATCGATGAATTTCAGGGAAAGATATCTTGGACCGCAAGACAGAAGGGAAAACCACGGAGCCTGCAAATAAAACAGCCCTTCTTGAAGTGGCTTGCTTCGAGAAGGGCTGTGCGTTGGACAATGAGAGGATTCCCAATAACATCAATCGATTGGCGGAGAGGGAGGGATTCGAACCCTCGGACCCCGGAGGGTCAACGGTTTTCGAGACCGTCCCATTCGGCCACTCTGGCACCTCTCCGCATCTTTATTGGACGAAAATATTGATTTGCGCTCCTTCTACCACCAAGAGGGGTGAAAAGGCAACTGATCTTTCCTTAAAAAACTACCCAGGCTCCGTTAGCGCTCTTCCCAGGCAATGCAATCGGCCGGACATATTTTAATAGCCTCATCCACACAATCTTTCGGATAATTTTTCAGCTCAACGACCTCCAACATGTCGGTATCCTGATTAAAACGAAATACCGTGGGGCACACTGACAGACAACCCTCACAGCGGGTGCAAAGGCCAATATCAACAACGGGTATCTTCATACATTCTCTCCAACAGGCAAATAAGGCTCAGTCACTCTATCTTCCTTTCTTCTCAACGATCAAGCAGGCGTTTTTGTCCAGTCAATTTCTGAATTGCGCCAATCTCCTGAGTCACCTCCAAAACACCTAAATACTCACCGTCATCATCATAGACGGGAAAATAACGGATCAAAACCTTATCGCCTTTGAAATCGATCCAAAACTCTGCCTTGTCCAATGACTTAGCCTTGAAACCCGAGACAATTTTCACGACAGTATCAACACTCTTTTCAGGGTGACACTTTGCAACTTGCCGACCGATTACGGAGCGCGTTCGCGGGAAGATTTTAGTTTTGTCCAACCGGTTAAAGTAGGCCACCGAATCCTTGGCATCGACAAAAGTCACCTCAAAAGGCAAGGCCTCCATGATGGCATCAAGTTGACGGTAGGAGAGACCTTCTATCAATTTTTTACTCCCTTTTCCACCTTTTTCAACCTCGGTAGTCATAGCTTGAAATTGAGCAAAGGCCTGATCTCCGTACGCCTCACGGTTAATTTGTGAAAACTCTGTCAACAATTCTTGATTATCTCCCTCGGTCAAGACCCGACGCCCCATCGGATAGAGGACATCATTCTCCTTCCAGATATGGTCGGCTCGAATTTTAAGATATTCCATACCCTCTTCCTTAAAATGAAGTCGGTCAGTGAAGGATAAGTCGGCGAAACCAGGGAGAAGGGCCTGCATCTTGGTCAACAAATTCCGCTCGGCCTCATGCTCCATGAGCATCACCCCCAGCGGTCCACCCTCGACCGGAACGCCCTTCTTGCCCATCCGAGGGAATAAGCACTTCTCCTCTTTGGCATTATGGATCTTGTCGCCAAACTGAAGGAGGAAATCGATAGCGCGACCAAGCTGCGTCGTATTGACCTCCGCACTCAACTCAATGGCCTCCAGGCAATTTTTCAAAACCGCCATGCAGCGTTCGATCAACTCATGCTCCGCAACCAGATAATCATCCCAGCGTGTGAAATTCTCCATTATATTCTCCTTCTTCTGTTCAATCGTTGGTATCGTCAAATTTGTATTGTTTGACACTCAAATCGGCGGGGCGATGGTCACCAAGATCCGCATGTTGGTCTTGGCCTTCACTCCATGGGGATCACTGATGTCTGAAACCAGTATCTCCCCGACTTTAGCAGGAATTGAGGCGTTATCGGTGAGAAACTCCCCCTCTCCCTCAAGCACCACGATGCTGAGCTGTCCCTCAATCTGATGTGAGTGAACCGGGAAGAGCTGCCCTGCCCCCAAATTAAAGTTAATAATTTTAAAATACGGGGAGTCGTGCAACACAAAACTTCTCATGGAGATCGGACTAAATTCGTTGGTGTCAGCTAGATCAATTTTTTTCATGATTTCCTCCTCGCTTTGTTATGTGGAGAGCACATTTCACCCATCACCCCGTTAGGCCTTTATCGTATCAGTTTCGTACGGGTAATGATACGATAAAATATGGGCAAACACATTGACTTAAATCAATTTTACAACTAATCAATAGTATGCCTAACTTCATAATCAACAAGAATCTATGAGCCAATTTTTTCGAGCGAGCGTTGGTGCTGTCATTACCAATAAACAAGGCGAAGTCCTGCTCTTAGAGCGTTCCGACACTCCTGGGGCATGGCAGTTCCCCCAGGGTGGCATTGACGATCAAGAGGAGCCCTTATCCGCTGCCTTGCGGGAGATAGAAGAAGAGACCGGCATCCGACCACAGGCCTTGTCCCTCCTCCATCAACATCCGCGCTTGGTCTCTTACGAACTGCCACCAGAATGGCGAAGCGCTAAACTTGGCCGTGGCCAGACTCAGCGTTGGTTTTTCCTTCTCTATCTCGCTGATCCCAAAGCCATTATCCTCCCCTGCCCCGGCGAATTTCAACAGTGGCGCTGGATAAATTTTCAAGAGAGCCTGTCTCTAGTCGCTCAATTCCGCCAGGAGATCTACCGAGAACTGGCGAGAGAATTTGCAACGATAACTCCCCTCTCCAAGTAGCAAGGGGGACATTACCCTTGACGGCACATGGCCTGATTGCTACATTCCGGCCATGCAAAACTCCCCCCTTGACACCTTAAAAGAGGTCTTTGGCTACACCTCTTTTCGCCCCTTCCAACAAGAGATCGTCGACCGAATCATCAATGGTGAAGACCTGTTTGTGCTGATGCCTACTGGCGGCGGCAAATCGCTCTGCTATCAACTCCCCGCCCTGCACCGAAAGGGCGTAGGAATCGTCGTGTCACCCCTTATCTCTCTAATGAAGGATCAGGTTGACGCCTTGGTAGCAGCTGGAGTTCGAGCTGCTGCTTACAACTCGTCTGCCTCGGCAGGCGAAGCTCGTCAAACCCTTGCCCGTTTACACGACGGCCAACTTGATCTGCTTTATATCGCCCCAGAGCGCCTGATGAGCAGCGCCTTCCTCGAACGGTTGCGAGATATTGAGATCAGTCTCTTTGCCATTGACGAAGCTCACTGCATCTCTCAATGGGGCCATGATTTCAGACCGGAGTACCGACAACTCGCCAGACTCCGCCAAGCCCTGCCCGGCCCCCCAATCATCGCCCTCACCGCCACTGCCGAGCCGCACACTCAAAAAGATATCTTAAGCGGCCTGAAACTCGAAAACGCCCGCTGTTTTATCACCGGATTCGATCGGCCAAATATCCGCTACACCGTGGTGGATAAGCTGAAACCTGCTAACCAGCTCATCAAATTCATCCAGAAACACCCAAAAGAGTCAGGTATTGTCTACGCCTTGAGCCGCAAACGAGTGGAGTCGGTGACCGCCGATCTCAAAAAAAACGGCATTAAGGCTGCCGCCTACCACGCAGGCTTATCGGCAAAAACTCGTCAAGAGGTGCAAGACGCCTTCCAACGTGACAATATCCTGATCGTGGTGGCAACAGTGGCCTTTGGTATGGGTATCGACAAATCAAACATCCGCTTCGTCTTCCACTACGACCTGCCAAAAAATATCGAGGGCTACTACCAGGAGACCGGCCGTGCCGGACGAGACGGCCTGCCCGCCGAGGCATTGCTACTCTTCGGCTACGGCGACATCGCACTCGTCCGCGGCTTGATAGAAAAAAGTGATAATTCAGCTCGTAAAAGAATTGAAAATCAGAAATTAAACAGCATGGTCAGCTTTGGAGAGGCCCAAAGTTGCCGACGTCGTGTCCTGCTCGCTTATTTTGGAGAAAAGTTGGAGGTTGGGTGTGGCAACTGTGACATCTGTTTGAACCCACCAGAACTTGTAGACGTCACCGAAAACGCTCGCAAAGCCCTCAGTTGCGTCTACCGGGTTGGCCAACGATTCGGCATCGGCCATGTCATCGATGTTTTGCGTGGTTCGAAAAATCAAAGGATCTTGCAGCTTGGTCACGATAAACTCTCAACCTATGGAATCGGCAAAGATAGAGCGCAGGAGTACTGGGGGGCGATCCTGCGCCATCTGATCCAGCATGGCTTCCTCAATCAGGATCCCGATAACTATTCGGTGCTCACTTTGACCGAGGCGGCAAGACCGCTGTTACAGGGCAGCATAGGAGTGCAGATGGCCAAACCGCGAACCCGTCCAGTCACCCCTGCCAAAATCCCTTCCACCAAGAAAAGGGTTCTTGATTACGATTATGACCAAGGTCTCTTTGAAAAACTGCGAACCTTACGAAAACAACTGGCAGACGAAGAAGGTGTGCCACCTTTTGTCATCTTCAGCGATGCATCTCTCGCCGAAATGGCAGCTGTCCTCCCGCAAGACCGCGATGCCATGCTGTTGGTCAACGGAGTTGGTCGCCATAAGCTAGAGCACTATGGCGACCAATTTTTGGAGGTGATTCAGGCCTGGACAGAGGTATGACTCAGGCAGGAGAACGTGGTATGCTCAGAACTCGACAGCAACTTGCAAGGTGGCCTGGTTGTTATTGCTATCGTCCTGATATTTTTGGAAGAGGTACTCCGCGGTGAGGGACGTATTATCAAATATTTCGTAAAGCAGGGCGGCACCGTATTCATGATCAGCCAAGATAAAGGCATCGTCCTGACTCTTCAACGCATCTTTGCTGCCGCCATAGCGCAGAGCAAATTCTGTCTCTTCCGTGAGTCGGGCAGCGACCTCAAAATTCCAGGCCTGAGGCTTACGATTATTGGTATCGACAAAATTCAAATCCCCAACTGCGAAATCACGTAAAGCGCCGAGGTATTCAGCGTCGAAAAAGAAACGATCGGCATAATCAAGACTCAAGAAGGCACTCACCCCGCCGACCATAGTGGCTACCTGGTTAGGATTGGCGAGATCAAAGGGATTTGCCTCAGCCTCCAAGCCATTACTGGTCGCCAGGTTGGAGAGGTAGGAGACACCGCTGCTCACGGCAAGCCCATCCTCACTGTCCTTGGGCAGTGAGAGCGTGGCTGATGCCACCGCGCTGTTAATTTTATCACCCTTGCCCATCTCTTTGACCTTTCCCTTCAGCGCCCCAACATTGAGATCAACCATCTCGTTGGAGTAACCGGCAACCATCGCCGAATCGTTAGTTTCGCCCAAGATCAGGGTCTGTGGATCGCTGATAAAGTGACTGGCGAAGTGACCAAACGGTACATACATGCGACCAACATTGACATAGGCCGGCAGGGACTCACCACCCGTAAAGCCGACAACGGCCTCATCCAGGGTAACGGTGTTGTTGCCAGTATCAGCAGGATCTTCTTCGTAGAGTAAAGTGAGACGTCCATTGACGTATTGATTGACTGTAGCGTCAGCATTCAGTTGCGCCGTTGCCAAGGTAACGTCGCTGCTACTGGTCTTTGCTCCATCAGTGGTTTTAGCCCGTCGGGCTATCGCATTCACCTCAATCAATCCGCTGAGCTTAACACGATTGGCGATTTCCGTCCCCCGTTCACTGTCTTTACCCTCGATCTGTTCTACCCGATCAGCTGTGTTCTGCACACTGTGCTGACGTTCATCCGCGTCTGGTGCGGCATCCGCTGACTTGGCCTCCAGGGTCTTGGCAAACTCCTCTGCCTCGTTCTGACTGATAACCCCTTTCGTCTTCAGCAGATCGAGCAACATCGCCGTTTCTGACGATAATGCCCAACTCGGCCCTGCCCCGATCAACAACAGAGCGCTCATGGTCGCAACCACACTCAAAACTTTTTTCATCCTGCTTCTCCCTCTCGTGATATTTACAATAAACAGCTCTCAGCATCGCAAGTCATCAGGATGATTTCTTGCTGGTCTGCCGCAGCAGCCAACCAATAGCGATGGCAACCAACAGAGTCAAGATACCGCCCACCAGACCAGCGACACTTGTGCCAGGGTCTACTGCCGGCCAAGAAGGTTCCCCTTTTGCTCCTTCGGCCTCCTTTTCACTATCCCCTGTCGAACGGAAACCATAATCTGGCAGAAAAGCCGTTTTTTGTTGGAGACGAGCTAAGGTGCCATGCAATCCATCGGAACTTTCCAACTCTCCGTCACCACCAGCAACCTTAGCAATCGACCACTCAAGTCCGTCAGGATGGGAGGAGGCAAACCAGGAGAAGGCACCGCCGGTAATGATGGTCACGACCGCCAAGGCGATAAGTACCTTTTTCACCGGAGCACTGCCCATGGCCTGATGAGCGGCGGCCCGTACCATGATCTCCGGTTGGCTTTGCCAGACGAAATTGATCACACCCGCTGTGACGATCCCTTCTACTAGGCCTATGCCCAAGTGAATTGGTTGCATGAGTAATAAAAAGGTCGTAAAGGGCAGTTCAGAAATACCGGAGAGAACTGTTTCCAAGACAACAGCGAAGGCACCCAGTTGTAAACCGACTACCCCGGCGACAATTGCGGCAATGCTGATTCGCTTGGCTGTTGGCTTCTTGCCAAGGAGTGGCTTGTAGATCAAGGGTAAGGCGATAAAGCAGGGGAAAAAGCCGAGGTTAAAAATATTGGCACCCAACGCCAAAATGCCGCCATCGGCAAAAAAGAGCGACTGTACTGTCAGTACCGAGGCCATAACCAGAAAAGCGGCATAGGGGCCAAGCAGAACCGCCAGGATGAGACCGCCACCGAGATGACCGCTGGAACCGGTGGCAGGGATGGTAAAGTTAATCATCTGCGAGGCAAAAATGAAAGCACCCAGCACACCCATAAGCGGCACTTTGCTATCATCCATCTCTTGGCCAACCTTCTTCGAACAATATGCTGCCATACCTGCTGTGGCAACCCACATAGTCCCGCCAACGGCGGGGGAAAGCAAAGCATCTGCCATATGCATAACGAATCTCCTCTTTTGGTATTATTTATTTTGTATTCGTGCTATTTACTGTACCTCTTTATATTTTTATGTCTCCTTGTTGTCAACAAATATTTTACTCGATCGCTTTTGCCCTCAAAATTTCATCAATATCGATTGATAATCAATGGCTGTTCGACTACCCTTTTGGGGTATGAGAGATGTTATGCGGAATCTGGTTGATCAAACGCAACAGAAGGATATTAGGATAAAAATCATGCACGACTTTTTATCGAGGTCAAGAGCTTGGGGTTAGCAGCTGACATCGTCGTCATAGTGATCGCAGCCTTGCTTGGTGCCCTTATCGCTCAAAAGCTCAAGCAACCTCTGCTCCTAGGATACATTTTTGCGGGGGTCCTTGTTGGTCCTCATACTGGCTGGGAGACAATCGGTGACATTCATGAAATCGAGCTTCTGGCTGAAATAGGGGTCGCCCTTCTTCTCTTCGCCCTCGGCCTTGAATTTTCTCTCAGTGAGTTAAAGCCGGTTCGAAAAATTGCCCTGCTTGGCACGCCTATTCAAATTTTTCTGACTATCGGGGCAGGATTTTTCATTGGCAAGTATTTAGGTTGGTCGACGGTAAACTCCTTATGGTTCGGTGCGCTGATCTCTCTTTCCAGCACCATGGTGACTCTGAAAACCCTTATGGGCCAGGGGCTGCTAGGAACCCTGTCGAGTCGCGTGATGATCGGCATGCTGATCGTCCAGGATCTAGCGGTCATCCCAATGATGATCATCCTGCCACAATTGAGTAACCCCAGGGCAGGACTGCCTTTACTCGCCATCGCTGTGGTCAAATCAGCAGCCTTCCTTGTAGTGATGTTGTATTTCGGACGAAAGATACTTCCCCGCTTATTGTCTCATGTGGCACAATGGAACTCCAGAGAGCTTTTCCTCCTGTCGATTACGGCAACAGCTCTTGGCATTGGTTATGCTACCTTTCTCTTTGGGCTCTCCTTCGCCTTTGGCGCGTTCGTCGCCGGCATGGTTCTCAGCGAGTCTGACTACGGCCACCAAGCATTAAGCGACATCGTACCGTTGCGAGATATCTTCGGCCTCTTGTTTTTTACCTCGGTAGGCATGCTTATTAACCCTGTCTTCTTATTGGCCAATTGGCAGATAATCCTCATCCTCGTTTTAGCCGTGTCTTTCATTAAGGGTTCAATATTCGGCATCCTTTCATGGTTATTTGGTTATATCAATATCATTCCCCTCTCTGTCGGCCTTGGATTGTTTCAGATCGGG
>JAQUKQ010000097.1 GCA_028718985.1 Desulfobulbaceae bacterium
TAGATGGTATTGTAACGAAGGGGATAGGCTTCCTGCTGTTCAGGAAGAGGAAGAAGCAGTTGATCATGAATATTGAGCCACTGATAGTCTGGCTGCAATTTCCGCAACTTACCATCTTCTGGCGGTTTGGAATACGATGAATTCCGATAGACAACATGGAGAATGCCCACCCCATGACTATCGCAAATATTCACCAGATAGCGCTCACAAAATAGTTCAAAGGGTATCTGGTGTTCGCTGCATATTTTTTCAATATCGATAAAGGGAAGTCGAATCAGGACGAATTTACTAACACCGCGCTCACTGATACGGGTCAGGGTTCTGGCCTCAGCACTGGAGACATAGACCGTCGAGATAAAATTCATCTTTTTTAAGATTTGCGCAGCCACCACCGCCGCAGTGCGACGGCCACCTACCGTATGATGGAAACCATAATTCTCAAAGAGTTTATGGTGTAGCTGCTCTGCGTATTGTTCACCATTCTCATAAATATCCTTGGCAACATAACGAAGATTTAAGGACATGTCCTCGGTCGCATCATCGATAGGCCAATCGACGCGGACATGAAAATGACTCATCATATAGCGCGATTGGCTCTTGATCGATTGATCATTTTGGATGAGCAAGGCGTAATCAACCGGAGTTAGATCCTTGATCATTTCCGTGAAAGAGGGGTTGTCGAAATATTTGATGTTGTTCGTGTATTTTTTGTGAAGTGTGAGATAGGGGATCTTCTCTATAGCCTCCTTAGTCATCTTGTTGGAATCAAAAAAACGGATATATTTTTTATGTTCACTGGGAATCGTCCCCTCGCAAAATATAATGAAAAAATGATTATGATGAAAATACTCCTGCTCGGCAACCCTGGCCTTTGGCTTTAATTCCCTTTTTTGGACATAGGGATACGTCTCTCCCGCCTTGGAAAAATTCCAATACGAATCTATCAACGCCAGCTTAACCAAGTTCATGTCCAATTGATCTCTCAAGACTTCGTAGAGAGATCGCCGCAGGCGCAATTTCTGACCAAGGTGATATCGGTAGGGCCAGCTCAGCATATGATCTTAGCAACACCCACTATCAGTCTCTACCGGCGCAGCTGCGGCATTCATGTAATACTGAAACGTCTGCATCTCAAGAGACTGAAGCTCCTGCAGTGTCTGCTTGGCAAGATTATCTACATCGTACTTTTTCATATTTTGCAGCTCTGGCAGACGAAAAACTGGCCTTCCATTCTGGCGCTGAACCCCTTCATCTTCTATTTCCGGATCGAAAATACTCATCAAGTATGCTTCGAGTATTGTCATGTCGGCCCCAAAAATTATCTTGCGCAGATTATCCCGTTTAATTTCGACAAGCTGATCATCACAGAGACAGAGTGCCGTACCATCTCCATCGTAATTAAACGAGACCACCTCAATCAGAGTATATTCAGCAAAAAACTCATCAAAGAGAATATTTTGTAGCGTAGTATTCCTGGTAAACGAAATTATGGTTTCCATGGGTATCTCCTATTGTAGATGAAACAATCAATTTGAATGGGGCACGCCGGCCCACCTATTGGAACTAAAAAATCCATGAGGTCTCGACAATAGCCCCTTCCTAATCAGCAACAAAAGAATCGCCAGAGACAACTTGTCTGACCCCTGCGCACCGCAGATGAACAAAACAGATGCAACACTGCTCGACTTTCAAGAATTTTCATTAGACAATGACTGGCATTGCCCTGTCAACTGAAAGAATGAAACCCTCGGTTTTTTTGATTCATTTTGAGTATCAAAAATAACAACTTGTGCCTTGTCAGACAAAGCTAATCTTGCCTCTGATAAATGCTTCTTGGCGAAAACGTCCGGCTCTGCTACATTTGATTTTTCCAACATATGCCCGATCAATCCACCTACGGATTAAAAAAATGTCCACTGATAACCATAGCAATCAAGAATGCTACCCGTTGACCGCCCGTCTGGGCACGAAAACTGAAGGGCTTGTTTTTTGGGTATTGCTCCTCTATTTTTGTGCAAAAGCGTTGTTTTTCGCATTGCGGATCAGAGAAAGAATTTTTCCTGACGAAGCTTCCTGGTATGGCACAATCCAGATCTTTTCCCGCTCTTTATGGCTACCGATCGATTCCCCTGAATCCTACCACCTAGGCCTTATCAGCCACATACCATCGCTCTATTTTTTCCTGATGGGCAAACTGTTGACCTGCAATTTTTGGTCTATCGATGACTTGATCTTTTTGAGATTGGCCAACGTGATTCTTGCCGCACTGACGGTGACCTTCGCTTGGCGCTTGTCCAAAATCCTGCAACTCACACTGCCGACAAGAACCATTTTTCTGATAATGCTGACCAATACGGTCATGCTCACCTTTGTCTCAGGCGCTATCAATTATGACAATCTTGCCAACCTTCTCGCCGTTACTGCCCTCTATTACTTAATTCGTTTTCTGCAAGAGCGCTGCCGCTGCCATTTCTTGTTATTTGCCCTTTCCCTTTTAGCAGGGTTTCTCACAAAAAATGTTATGATCCCATACGGTGCAGGGCTTATAGCGCTCTTCTTGTTTTATGAACGTGACCGTCTCAACTTTTTCAGATTCCTCCCAGATATGCTGTCAAATTGGAAGCTGAAAGATTCCCTGCTTCTGGCTTTTTGCCTGCTGGCACTTATCCTGAATTTATCTCTATATGGAGGCAACAAGTTACGCTTTGGTGTTTTGTTACCCAGTATGGACATGGTACTGCCACTCGAAGATTGCCTGCAAAACAGGCTCTTTGCCCGTGATTATGTCGTGCGTGAATTCAAAGCAAAAAGATTAACCTTTATTGATGCCCAAAGACTTGCACTCTCAATCCGCGACCCTGGAGACCGTGCCTCAGCTTGGAACCTGCTCATTCAAGCGGCAAACAGCGGTAAAGAAGAGCCAAAACAGCTCAAAGGGCGTTTGGCATATACATGGGAATGGGTCCAAGTTGTTGTCGCTAGGACTTACAGTGTGGCGGCACACCTCTCCTTGTATAAATATGCCTCCGATTATTACTCCTATTACGCTCTTTTTGCTCTCGCCATAGGAATGTGGACTTTACGCTTACGTACCTTACTGACACCCTACATGGGTGGAATCGTTTTTAGCGCACTCTTCTACACAACCATCCTCATGCAGGTGGTCAATTACACAATCTACCGCAGTTCGGGCTTTTCTGGCGTAGCGCTGACCGGACGTTATATGTTTCCGGTGTTGATTCCCCTGTACATCGTGACTGCCCACGCATTATTTTACAAACTTCCACGCTGGTGGCAATTAACAGCCGGATTGGCGATTGCCATCTTGTTCATCGGAGGGGAGTTTCCATGGTTTGTTCGCATGGCAGGCCCTGAATGGTACTTTGCACTCCAATGAGGCCACACAACACCCTCTTCTCAAAAAACTGAACCTTCTATTGCCATGCCCCCACCACCTTCCGAAAACCCTATCCATGCACAAAGCAACTGGTCATGGTTGCCACTTGTCATCATCGTGATTGGCTCCGCGTACTTGCGCTGGCATCTGCTCGATGTCCCTTTGGAAAGAGATGAGGGAGAGTATGCCTATGGAGGCCAACTGCTCCTGCAAGGGGTACCACCCTACAAGCTCCTCTTCAACATGAAACTACCCGGAATCTATGCTGTTTATGCCGCTATCCTGGCTATTTTCGGACAAACTCAAACGGGCGTACATCTTGGACTGCTTACAGTCAATTCACTCAGCATCATTGTCGTCTACTTTCTGGGTCGCAAGATCGCTAATCCACTGGTCGGCCTCTGCGCCGGAGGCTTGTTTGCCGTTCTATCGATGGGGCAATCAGTGCAAGGGGTCTTTGCCAATGCCGAACATTTTGTCTTATTACCTGCCCTAATCGGCCTCTTACTTCTGCTCTTTGCACTCGAATCAGAACGCCCCCTGCTTTTCTGCTTGAGTGGAATTCTGTTAGGAACAGGTTTTTTGATCAAACAGCATGGTGCACTCTTTGCGCTGTGGGGCGGAATCTATCTCGTTTTACATGGACGGCACTTTCGAAAACGTCCAGGCAATATCGCCCGTGCGGCCTTATTTTTTGTCGGTGGTACAGCCCTACCCTACCTGGCCACTTGCCTACTTCTTTGGAAAGCCGGCCTCTTTGATGCATTCTGGTTTTGGACAATTGATTACGCCAGGGCCTATACCAGCCAAATTTCCTGGAGCGATGCATGGCTGAACATTACAGACAGGGGCATAGCAATCATATCGGCCGCCCCGCTGATATGGTTAGCTGCTGTCCTTGGCCTTTTTACCTGTCTTGCACAGCAAAAGTTTGCGAGGCACAGAGGTTTCATGCTGGGCTTTGCCCTGTTCTCTTTTTTGGCGGTGTGCCCCGGACTATTTTTTAGACCCCATTATTTTATTTTTTTACTGCCTGGTGCAGCCCTTCTGGCAGGTATCGCCATTCACGCTGCAACAATGGCTTTCTATGGTCGTCAAACGCAAGGCAAACATTTCGTCGTCACCTTCTCCATTCTTGCCATCTGCGTTGGAGCGACACTCTACCATCAACGGCAATTTCTCTTTCAGTTTTCCCCAGCTCAGGCAAGTCGAGACACCTATTGGCCAAACCCTTTCAATGAGTCTCTCGATATCGCCCGCTATATCCGGACAAACAGCAAGCCAGCAGACACCATCGCCATCATCGGCTCTGAACCGCAAATTTTCTTCTATAGCGGCCGCAGATCAGCCACCGGCTATATCTATATGTATCCACTGATGGAAGGGCATGATTTTGCCCTCGAAATGCAGCGCCGTTTAATCGCTGAAGTTGAACAATCCCAGCCAGAATATCTCCTCTTTGTACGAATCCCTACCTCCTGGTTGCAAAAACCTGCATCCAAAACCTTGATTTATGATTGGTTCACAGAGTACAAAGAAGGATACCAACGGGTAGGGATGGTCGAGATTTTTGAACGGTCGAGCAACGTTTCCTGGACACCCAATACCCATTGGCCACCAACAACGCCATATTGGATCGAAATCCTGCGCAAGAAAACAATGTAACCCGTATAATGAGGGGTCAGTGTATCAAGATAAAAAAATCATAGTCGTCATGCCCGCTTACAACGCAGAAGAGACCTTGCGCAAGACTTACAACGAGGTTATGGCTCAAGGCATAGTTGATCTGGTAATTATCGTCGATGATGCAAGTCGGGATCAAACAGCAAGTCTGGCGCGAACTCTGCCTAAAACCCACGTGCATGTTCACGAGAGAAACAGAGGCTATGGTGCCAACCAGAAATCCTGCTATCGGATCGCGCTTGAAGAAGGTGCTGACATCATCATCATGGTACACCCAGATTACCAGTACACTCCAATGCTGATCCCGGCCATGGCCTCTATGATTGGCAACGGCCTTTACCACTGTGTTTTGGGTTCAAGGATCCTTGGTGGCCAGGCATTACAGGGCGGCATGCCTCTTTGGAAATATATCGCCAATCGTTTCCTGACCCTGGCCGAAAATATTCTGCTGGGAGCAAAGCTCTCTGAATACCACTCCGGCTATAGGGCCTTTTCTAAAGAGCTGTTGGCGGCAATTGATTTACATCGTAATTCAGACGACTTTGTTTTCGACAACCAGATGTTGGCCCAAATTCTTTGGCAGGGCTACACCATTGCCGAGGTAAGCTGCCCGACAAAATATTTCGCCGAAGCATCTTCAATTAACTTGTCACGCAGCATAACCTATGGCCTTGGCTGCCTGAAAACCGCTGCCACCTTCCGCTTGGCCTCTCTTGGCTTGCTTCAGTCTGATTTATTTTCCGAAAAAAAAGAGTTATGATTACCCCCTCTCATTTCTAAATCATTCCCGGAAAAGATGCGTAGATTCCCCCTACTTACCATATTCTTTGCCCTGCTCATTCTCTTGATTTGCACAACTCGCGGGAGAACAGAGACAACCATAAACGGTAAATGTGACAAGGGTGATTGCCAGAACGGACAGGGGATGATGCTTTTCGGCAACAACGACAAATATGTCGGCAGCTTCACGAACGGTTTGCCTGATGGCAAAGGCGCCATTCTCTATCACGATGGAAGCATCCTCGATGCCCTCTTCATGAAGGGTCTTAGTATGGGCATCGGTGTCCGCCTCGAAGCGGACGGCAGCAAATACACCGGACAATTCTATAACGGATTAGCCAACGGCAACGGCGAGAAAATCATAGCAAAAGGATCTCGTTTTAAAGGCCTTTGGCGCAACGATGAATTTTACATGGGCCATGGCCTGATGATAGAGACAAATGGAAGACGATATGAAGGTGAATACAAAAATAAAATCTTCCACGGGAAAGGATTATTAACCGAGGCCGATGGCACGACATACGAAGGCGTTTTTAAAGCAGGATACCTCGACGGTCTTGGCAAAAAAAAATCGGCCGACGGCACCCTTTTCAACGGTTCATTCAAAGAGGGAAAATATCATGGAGCTGGTACACTGGTCATGACGGACGGCTCTCGTTATGAAGGCGAGTTCTCAGAGGGAGAGTTCTCTGGCCAGGGGATCTTAACCTGGCGTGACGGACGGCAATATAAAGGGAATTTTGAAAAGGGTCATCTCTCAGGTCAGGGCATCCTCACCAGCTTCGACGGCACGGAGTACCGAGGAGCATTCAAAGATGGAAGCTATAACGGCAGGGGGGTATTAGTCAGCCCCAAAGGGGAGCGACTGGAGGGCGACTTTGTCGACAATATCTATCTCGAAAACAACGATCACAAGGATTCAATTCCGGCAGATTTAATCGTCTTGGATCTTTCAGAAAAGGACTCACCGGCACAAGCACAACCAGGAGTTGAATCACTGGATACCCCGACAAAATCACCCGCCGTCAAAAGTGATCCGCCAAAAGAGAAGGGCAAATAAACATGGGAAAGATCTTCTTTCGCTGCTCTTTACTCCTGTTCGGTTTGCTTGAGGGTCTTGCCTGGGGAGCACCGCCTTATGCACTGGCAGCAGAAACAACCCTACCACCTCTAACACCCCCGCCAATAGCACTGCCCCGAACAGGTCAAATTTCAACCTATGACCAAACCGGCAGCATCATAGATTTTCACGGTTCTGGGCAGGACGGCGAATATCAGCGGGGCACAGTCTGGCCGGAGCCCCGTTTTATCATCAACCCTGATGGCACGGTATCTGATTCGCTCACCGGTCTGATGTGGCTCAAGAATGGCAATTGCTTTGGTGATCTACCATGGCCTGCCGCGGTAAAAATCGTTCCAGAGTTCAATCAAGGGAAGGCTATGTGCCCAGGAGCCAGGACGGATTACCAAGACTGGTTTCTTCCCGATTTAAATCAACTTGCCTCCTTGATCGACGCGCAAGCAGAGATCCCGATCGATCAACTGAAGCTGGCAGGATTTACCGATTTACAAAGCACTCTCTACTGGTCAGCCACGGCGTACAAAGGTTCATTGAACGCCTGGGGTGTTGACTTCAGAAATGGGGCGATTGACCTTCGAAACAAACTCGATCGGCACATGCTTCTTCTCGTCAGAAAAGAATCTCCCCAAACAAGTGTAACAGGCAAAAACAACATCACAACCAAACCCTCTGTCACAGAGGGCCCTAAGCAACAAGCCCAAACACTCTCTCGCTTTCTCGATAATGGTGATGGTACTACCACGGACACCATGACTGGCTTGATGTGGCTGCAAGATGCTTCGTGTCTTTCCAAACTTGATTGGCAGAGCTCACTGACAACGATGAAGGTGCTTTCTAATAGCCAAATCAGCTCAAACTGCCCACCATCGACAAGAAAATACACTGATTGGTCTATGCCTAATGTTATCGAACTCAGGAGCCTGATTGACTATGATGTCGATTATCCAGCCTTGCCAACTGGCCATCATTTTACTCGCATAGGGCAAGGTGGTTACTGGTCCTCAACTTCCGTTGCCCCCACACCAGGCCAAGCATTCATCATCGATTTAAATAGCGGAGCAATGCTGCCATCCCTAAAAACAGAGCAACACCATGTTTTGGCCGTACGACAAGTTTCTCCTCCCACAGGGCACCCTAGAAAAGAGGTGGAAAAAAGCGGCGATCTTGGTGTTACGGCGGAGTATGTTCTGCCACTTGACCCTGAGATGCCCAACGAAATTTCCTGGCCACCTTTGCCTCGTTTTTTTAATAACGGTGACGGCACAAGCATAGATGCCATCACTGGCATTACCTGGCTCACTGACGCTAACTGCTTTGGCAAAAGAAGCTGGAAAGAGGCGGCCGAGACACTTAAAAAATTCAATGCCCGCACAAAGGGGTTTACGTGCGGTAACTATGAGGGAGGGATCGTCGACTGGCAGCTCCCGACCCTTGCCGAGTTGCGAGAACTGATCCACACACATGAAGGAAACAATGCTGAATGGCTTATGCAACAAGGGTTAAAAAATGTTCAGGCCAACACAATTTATTGGTCAGCCACCGAGACCCCAATCAATCTCTACTTTGCAGACGCCATCAGCCTCAAGACTGGAAAGGAAGGGAATTACCCAAAATCGTTAAAATTTATTGTTTGGCCGAAAAGCAACCCTCCGAAAGACGATGAGCAAAGTCCTCTTTTACACATGACGGCCAACACCATCGACGCTCGCCTCAACCTCTCCGAGCAAGACCCCTTGGCGCTCTCCGTCTATTTGCATCCTTTCGGGATGCGGATCCCGGCAGATTTTTGGTTTTGGTATGATACGCCAGACGAAAAAAATCTCTGGCTCACCCATATCCGGACTTGGAGTGCCAAGGCCACCCCCGTCTACCAGGGGCCTACGTTTAACCTCAAAAACTATGAGATATTCCGGAGTCTTCCTGGCCTGGCACCAGGCGTGTATGAATTTCATTTTGCCATAGACACCAACGCCAACGGCATTTTCGATGAGCCACGCTACGAAACCTCAATTACAGTGGTCGTTGGCGATGAGCAGTCGGTGAAAGATAAGCAATGACGGTAGCCACCCTCTGCCTGTAACCTGATTGCATGGCAGGTTTTGACCAATTAATTCAATATGGATCGCGCAGTTGCCCTGCAATCGTATAAGTGGTCTAGGTCAGAAATTGCTATAAACGTCGACGCCCATCAATAATAACTGCCCGCCTTTAGCCAAGCCACGAGGTTGCTCGCCAACTGCTGATTAGGACCAACCAAAAATCGGTTTTGAAATATCGCATCATCGGCAAAGACAACAAAATAGCCGTGACCAACCTGACCGGTCACCACCACACTGAATGCCTGGATGGCATCACCTGAATCGAGATTCTTATCATTATTCAGATCCACCCAAGCCTGCGGGCTGGTTTTGGCGATAACATTGGCAGGTTGTTCAACATTAAGCGCCCAAGTCCCATAAAAATTGATTTGGCTCAGATCCTTGGTCAAAGGATGTTTCGCGAGATCGTTCACGAAGAAATCGGTCTGGACATCGGGCGTCAGCAAATTCGTCTGTTCCCTAACGACACCATTAGAGACAGCAACACCTAAATTATTGAGCAATGGCGCCAAGGGTGAACTGATATGAAGCATGACACACAACTGACCACCACGATCAATAAAATTCTTAAGGACTACAACTTCATCATCTGTAACTGGCTGAAATGCCCCCGAAATAATCAGAGTTGAAACGTTTTTCAATGCGTCATCGGTAAACATCTGACCCGGTGCGGAAGACTTCACCTGAAACCCTCCTGCAACAAAAGCCTCTCCAAGTTTCGACAAATCGAGCTCATCCTTTTTTTCAACCAGAAAATGCTGCCCATGACCTTGGTCAAACAACACAATGGGAGGCGGCAACGGTGCTCTTTTACAAGCTCCAAGCGCCAAAAGAGATGCCATCAAACACAAAGAAAATTTCTTGGTGATGCCTGTAAAAGCGCGAGGAAACTCCCCGCTGAGCGACCGCATTTTTTTAATTCCCGCTATTTTTTTTGCACTCTGGTGATCGAAACACATCGTGATTCCTCCGTAATATTGATCTTAAATTAAGTTTCTATCAAATCAATCATTCAATAGCGTCTTTGCAATGGGGAAGCTCAAGGTAAATGTGGTGCCATGGCTTGAGGTATCACTCACCGTGATACTCCCCTGATGTGCTTTCATAATTCCATAACTCACCGAAAGCCCAAGTCCTGTCCCCTCCACCGCTGGTTTGGTAGAAAAAAAAGGCTCAAAGATATAAACAACATCCGAATCCACTATCCCCTTGCCTGTATCCCGAATATGAAGAAGCACAGTCTGTTCAGTGTGTTCCGTTATTATCTGAATCGTACCGCCATGGTCGGGTATCGCCTCTTGTGCATTATTCAAACAGTTCAAAATGACTTGTTTGATCTGATCATGAACACCAAGAATCATGGGGAGTTGAGGATCAAATCTCTTCTTGACGATAATCCTGTTCTCCCGAAAACTTTTCTTACAAAAAAGGAGCATGTCATTGATCGCCAAATGTAGGTCCATCATCGCCATATTGCCGCTGCTTGGTCGATTAAAGTTTTGCAGATTACTGATCAGGTCCTTAACACGCTGGCACTCCTGAATAGCCAGTTGTAAGAGCTCCGCATCGTCTTTATCGAAATGGGTCGTCTTTTGAATCTCCTTCAAAAAATTGCGTATCCCGATGATAGGATTACCAAATTCATGCGCAATTGAAGCGGCCAGTTTTCCGATAGCACTGAGCTTTTCGGCATGCACTAACTGCTCATAGGTTTTCTTAAGCTGTAAAGTTCGCTCTTCAACCTTGTTTTCAAGAATGGCCTGCTGGCGCAAAATTTCCTGCTCCAAAATTTTCCGGTTGCTAATATCCTGCAAAGTTTCAACAGCACCGATCAAGACACCAGAGCGAGACTTAATCGGTGCCGCCGTAAAAAAAAGCCATGTGTTTTTGCCATTTAGCTCAAAAAAATCTTCGACCTCGTACGATTCTTCCAAGAGTTTCGATTGTGTGTATTTGTTAGCATAGAACTCTTTAATCTTCTCTTCTTTCACCTGATCAAGAATAAGATCGGCCATTGTTGGTCGCTTATAAGCATAAAAAGCCTTCCACTGTTCATTCGTGCCTACTGCTTCTGCGCTCGAGATCCCGGTTAAGCGTTCAAGTGCCTTGTTCCAATGGGTAATACGATGGTTTTGATCAATGACAAAAGTCGGGATTGAATTGCCGTGAATGATTTGAGTTAAACGATCTTTGTTCTCCTGCAAGCTCTCTTCAGCCTGCTTCCGGTCGGCAATCTCCTTGGCCAGTAACGCATTCGCTTCGATGTGATTTGTCGCCAAAAGCAATTTCTGATCAAGTTGAGCCGAAAATTCCGCCTCTAGCACTTCATTTACACACTTGGCAGTTAGCTCTTCAACTTGCAAGGACCAGCCTCTTCCTTGATCAAAGAAGAATGGGGAAAAGCGTAATGAAAAGGTACTACCATTATGGGTATGGAAAGAATCTTCACAGTAAAACCGTTCTGTAGCTTGAACTCCGCACACCCTCTTTGCCAAGTCGCGCCAACAAGCGGCAACAGGGTCCTTGATCTGATCAAACAGGTTCAGATCATCACGAAAAGTCATCAAGAAAACATCGGCACAAAATACCCGCCAAGCCAAGTTGGCGTAGAGGACGACCCCGTCGTCCTGACAACAAATAAAAGGCTCAGGACGCGAGTGGATGGCTGTTTCAAGAGAGAATGGCTTCATCAATTACGGAAAAAATCATTACAAGACACACAGAAAAAAAATAGGTGCTATCAAATAACTTGATAACACCTATTACAACTAAATAAGAATTATTACTATATAATATTTAATACTCTAACAAGTTACTCGCATTTTATAGTTCGAAAGATGCCCTGATGATGGCATCTTTCGAACAACACCCTCTATTATTCGGGTAATTTCGAGTAACTATCATCTACTTTGCAGGTACTGTGGTCAACATGCCTTTCCTGCCCTCGGCAGTCAAGCTACCCTCCTTACCATCCTTCATACGACCTTTTACCTTATGAGCGATATCATGACAACCACCACATTTTCCGCCAAATTGAGCAACCATAGCTTCCCCA
>JAQUKQ010000098.1 GCA_028718985.1 Desulfobulbaceae bacterium
CATGCCTTTCCTGCCCTCGGCAGTCAAGCTACCCTCCTTACCATCCTTCATACGACCTTTTACCTTATGAGCGATATCATGACAACCACCACATTTTCCGCCAAATTGAGCAACCATAGCTTCCCCATGTGGATTCCCGTGACATTTTTGACAGGTTGGCAACTCTCCATGTTTTGGATGGCAGAAAGAACATGTCTGATTCGTGTGGCGGGTCTTGCTTGCCATCAAAGTGTTATAGACTTCGGTATGACATCCACCACAAACCTCTTTTGGCTCAGTAATAGTAAAAGTAATGTTCAACGGATCATGAGGATTGCTATGGCAACGCAGGCAATCTTCAACCGCAAGTTTTGCACGATGCCCTTCCTGATCATGGCACTTGAAGCAAGAAGGAATTTTCCCATGAACATCATGGCACGATGCGCAGGTGATTTCGGTATTGTGCTTAGAATTGGCCTTCGTCAAGGTCTGATAGATCTGGGCATGACTCTCGTTCTTATGGCAGGTACCACAGTACTCTTTGGGGGTATCTTCGGCATAATTGATAACCAACGGCTTATGAGGCCCAGCATGACACGTCATACACACCTTCGGCTCAACGCCGGTCAAATGGTACGGCTTACCACCCTCTGGACTATGACAACTTAAGCAACTTGGGATAAAGCCATGTTTTGTGTGGCAGTCAGTACAGGCCATAGTGGAGTGCTTGCTGGGGAATTCCTTCAATGCCTGAGGAGGAGCGCTATGACAATTGGAGCACAGGTCCGGCTTAACCCCTGGCAAATCGAGAGGTGCATGTGCATTCGAGTGACAGTTATGACAGACTTGCACATCAGCACCAGCGCCGTGAGGAGTTCCATGGCAATCACCGCATTTTGGAAGTGCATCGGCATATTCAACCTTACCAGGTGCATAAGTGTGATAAACTTCATGGCAAAATGTACACTCCTTTTGGTGACGATTACCAGACGCCTTCAGCTTATTAAAAACGGCGATATGACACTGTGCACACTGCTGCATGGTCAATGGCTGAACGGTTTGATCAAAGAGAGCAGGGCGAGGTGGAACCTGCTTCACCTTATCGGTCAAATCTACTTTGCCGGTTCGAGCCATAGCTGTGCTGCCCATGGCCACAATGACTATGGCCAGCAGACAAGAAATACCAAAATACGAACGTAATCTGTGTGCTGTTTTGCTCATTTTTCTCCCTCTTTTGTTGTTGATAATAATTGTTAAAATATTCTACCAGACAAAAAATAATGGCCAACTTACAATCAGCTGGCCACTATTTAACTGTCCGATGTGTAACCGGCAGGGGGTCTGACTAAAACACTAGATCATGAGGATTTCGATGACACTTCAAGCAATCGCTGTTGAATGAATTCAACATGCCTGTGTCATGAGGTTGTTTATGACAATCACTACAATTCGGAACCGTAGGATGTTTAGTCTTATGACAGAAGGCACAATTAAAAGTACCGTGCTTGGCCTTGCTTTTGGATAACATCTCAGCGATTTCGGTATGGCAGGCACCACAGTACTTGGATTTTATATCATCGGCATACTGGATATTAAGTGGACTGTGCGGCTTATGGCAGCTCAAGCAATCTTCATAGGTCAAGAAATCGGCATGCGGCTGATGGCATTCCAAGCATTTCTTGATTCTCTTATGCTTCGTTGGGTGACAGAAAGTACAGTTCTTGGTGGCATGGATACTCGGGAAATTCTTAAACTCCTCACCCTTTTCTGGATGGCAGGTCTTACAGCCAACACTTACTGGTGGCACATCATCGACCGTAACATCTAACGGGGTATGCGGGTTTCGGTGACAGCCCAGGCAGTTAGGAAGGGTGAAGTGCACTTGAGTCCCGGAATCGTGGCACATAGAACATTGAGGAATAGTCTTCGTGCCCAACGGGAGATGCTCTAGGTGGCAATCCAGACAAGCAATTTCAGTCTTGTGCTTACCGCCGTTCCGTTTGATATCGGCAGGCTGGCTATCATGACATTTAGTGCAATCCGTATTCTGTAATTCCGTCTGTGCCTGGGTGTCCATCAAAATCTTCTCTTCAGCACTCACACCCTTCTTCCCAGCCTCAGCAGAGACCTTGGCCGTTTCAATATTGGCAGCGGCAGGAGGAGCAGGTTGCGTCTGCACGCAGCCGAAAAAGGAAAAGGTGAGACTCGTGACAAGTAGTACTTTGCTGATAACTCCTGGGTTAATGAATTTCCCTGACATTCCTTTCTCCTAAGGCTCTCTTCATGAATAGTTGAAACAAATAAAAAAATTAAATTTTTCTAACACAGCTGGCTTACTACCGCAAGTAAAAAAGATCCCGCATTGACGGCTATTTTTTGCATAAGTAAAAAATACCGGAAAACTGGTGAATAAACACGCCTATTCCTACGGTTATCTTAATTTTCGACAAAAAAAGATGGGTAACTCGACACCTCTTCTTGCCTAATTACGGTTTGCCGATAAGACTTTCAACCTCGTGCATCAAGCCCTCGAAATCAATCGGTTTCTGCATAAAATGCAATCCTTCTTGACGGATAAGTTCATCGGTCACAATGTTAGCGGTATTCCCACTGATGAAGAGCACCACCGCTTCAGGATTATTTTTTCGAATGATGTCAAACACCTCCTTGCCATTACGCTGTGGCATAATAACATCGAGTATCGACATATCAATATTTTGCTGCTGGTCTAAAAACACCCGGATAGCTGTCTTGCCATTCTCGGCCAGTAGTACCTGATAGCCGTGGTGCTCGAGTTGGGCTCGCAAGGCCTTACGAATCAGTTCATCGTCATCAGCCAAGAGGATGGTTTTGCGACGACTCCTTGATTCCGCCTCGGCAGGCGGTGTCAAGGCAACCTGCTCATGAACGGGTTTAAGTGGCGTGACCGCAGGGGAGTTCTTGATAGCCAGATCAGACACATGGGATGCAACAAACAGGTGACCGCTTGTTTTCATGAAAATCGAAAACGTCGTCCCCTGATTCAGCACACTTTCTACATCCATATAGGCCTTATGCTGTTTGACAATGTTGAATATAATCGACAAACCAAGACCAGTCCCCTTGGACGAGCTCTTGGTTGTAAAAAAAGGTTCGCAGATTTTCTTGATATTCTCGGGTTTTATGCCATGCCCATTATCGCTGACACTGAGCACCATGTACTCATCTGCCGGGATAACCTCAAGGTTCCCGGCGACATCATGTTCAAGGTTGAGGTGTTTGCTGGCAATTGTTATGGTACCGCCGTTCGGCATGGCATCTCGGGCATTGGTACACAGATTGATTAATATCTGCTCAAGTTGATGGGGATCCGCCGCAATCTCACGATCATCATCCGTCATCTCAAAAAGATAACAAAAGCTCTCATCAACCAAACTTTTGAGAATATCGGAGATATTAGCAACAATCTTCTTCAGACTGGTCTTTTGCGCCTCGATAATCTGCTTTTTGCCAAATGATAACAGGTTTGAGGTCAGATTTTTACCAAGCTTGGTGGCTATCTTGATGTATTTAACATAATCGCTGGCAGCCGTATTGCTGTCTTTTATCTCTTCACTCAACAAATGGCCAAACGTATTGATCGAACCAAGAACATTATTGAAATCATGCGCAATGCCGCCAGCAAACTGACCCATGCACTCTAACTGCTTGGAGTGCACAAGACGCTCCTCCAACTTCTTCTGCTCCGTGACATCGATACTGCTGCCACGACGGCCAAGATATTCACCATCGACGTATATCGGCGTAACCGTGTGGGTAAACCAACGAATCTCGCCGTTTTTCCTAACAATCCGCGCCGAAGCACTGAGAACCGCCTGGCTCGGATTGCTGTTCAATTGCTCACGGAAGGCACTCTGATCATCAGGGTAGATCATCGTCTCCAAGAGTTGCGGGTTGTTGATAAACTCTTCGCGGCTATAACCAGTCAACTCCAGGCAGGAGGGGGAAATAAAGACAAGTCTTTGATCTTGCCCAAGCCAATACTCAAAGTTGCAAGCAAATTCGGAAAGAATTCGAAACTTCTTCTCACTCTCGATGATGGTATTGCGGTAACGTTTGAAGGCATTAGAGAACTTAACAATAGCAACACAGCCCAGAAGCCAGAGTAACAGGTGAGTAACAATAGTGGTCCGTTCGCCCTTAACGGCGGTTTCGTAGTAGGGCAACATGGGGACCGCCACGCTCATCCCACCGCGTACGCTTCCTATAGTAAAGTCATGGCTATGGCAATTGATACAACCACGATCGATAATGTAGGGAGTCAAGAGACGAAGATATGGCGCATTATTGATGGTCGTGACAGTGCTGGCCTCCTCAATTTTGCCAGCCTCCAGTTCTTGCAGGCTGATTGTCTCCCACTCGTCAGGCTGATCATAGGGATCTGTTGTATTCTGATAATCCAGACTGACAGTCCTACTGATTGCCGCAAGGTTCGGCGCTTGGTTGTGCAGCACCTCATACGCCTGCTTAGTGACTTGAGCCGGATCAATAATGGCAAAAGACACCTCTTTTTGGGAGCCCCCTACATCATAGATAAAATGCGGGTTATCCTTGTTTTTCTCGCTGATTTTGGTATATATTCCTCCATGCATTGTGCTCCATTTCCGGTAGGCAATATTATGCCGGAAGATAGTGCGGGCCTCGATTTTCGCCTTAGCGATAGTGTCTTGCTGGTTCTGATAGAGATTCGATGCGACAGAAAAGCTGATAAGGGTGCTCCACGCAACCAGAAGGCTTATCAGGTAATTGCTGGCGAGAAATTCACGGATAGCGATAGAAACGCTCATAAGATGAAAACAGGTTGGATAGATGACACAAAATATGGGGACTAAGTGCGCACAACGTGGCCCAAAACGAGGGGTCCCGCCCTGGAGTTTTGCACCGATAATGCATAAATCGATACAATGGATGTCATTGCTTGTCAAGCAGCGAATCAAAATACCAGCGCATAGCATTTTGAGAATTCCCAAACTCTCTGGTAATCAATCGAGAAAAATCGTGTCTTAGTGGACCTTAACACATCCTGCGCCCCACAGTGCCCTTATTCGGAACGGCAGTAACGGCCTGATCATGTCCTCCATGAGCAGTCTCAATCGCCCCTGGGACTGGTGTGCTAGATGTATACAACTATTGATAGCAAAGGAGATGACTATGAAGTGCAGTCTAAAAAAATTAGCAGGTGGTCTAATCGTGGCATTAACATTCCTCAGCGTAAACTTTTCTACTCACGCCCTGGCCGCCGATGATGCCATCCGCGGCACAGTCGCCGAAACAATGAACAGTGGCGGCTACACCTATGTTCTTCTCGACCAGAAAACCGGGAAAGAGTGGTTTGCCGTACCAGAGTCTTTGGTACAGGTTGGTGATGAGATTCAACTGATGCCCGGCATACAGATGGGACCGTACACCAGCCCAACGCTACAAAGAACCTTTGAGAAAATCACCTTCTCAGGAGGAATAACCGGCATGTTGAAACGGGTGGTCAAAACAGCGGAAGAGAAAGCAACTACCCCGCAATCTGTTAACATCGCTAAAGCAGCCGGAGAAAATTCCTACACCGTAGCCGAAATCTTCGAGAAAAAAGACTCCCTAAATGGCAAAAAGGTTACGGTTCGTGGCAAGGTGGTTAAGTCCTCGCAGTTTGACGGGTTACAGTGGCTGCGTATTGTTGACGGTTCTGGTAGCAGTAAACGCGGCAACCACAAGCTGATAGTGACAACGGCGAAAGCTGCCGATCAAGATGAGATCATCACGGCAACAGGAACCGTCACAACGGGAAAGGCCTTCGGTGCCTTGACCTATGAGGTCATCGTTGAAAATGCAGAAATAACCAAGCAAACGAAATGAAACTTTTGGTGTCACTCCTCGGGGTAGTTCTTGTGCTAGAGGGCTTGCCTTATGCCGCCTTCCCCGAGCCCATGCAACGGTGGCTCAAGCAAATGACCGTCATGTCTCCCACACTCCTGCGGATCTTTGGTTTTTTGGCCATAACCACCGGCCTCTTCCTGTGCTTCCTTGCCCAAAAAACGGAGATTTTGGGATAAACGCCCTTCTTTCCGTTATGATTGACCCCATCTATCAGCTATCCTCATACGATTATCACCTGCCCGAATCGCAAATTGCCCAAGAGCCAACGACGCGACGTGACGGCTCCAGACTCCTAGTGGCGCCAAACGATACCGTACCAATTGACGATTGTCATTTTAGCGCATTAGCTGACTTGATTAAACCGGGCGACATCCTGGTGGTCAATGACACCAGGGTCTTCCCTGCACGCATTTTAGGGAAGAAAGAGACCGGTGGTCACGTTGAGTTATTACTCCTGCACTATCCAGACACCACGTCAGACCCCTGCAATACACCACCGGCAGGATCTGATCACTTAGCAGGGCATCACGATGCCCCTCCGCCCCAGAGTAGTGAGCGCCAAACCGAAGTCAGAGGTCTTATCAAAAGTTCCAAGCGTCCAAAACCTGGCGGACGACTATTCTTTGCCCATGGCTTGTGTGCCGAAATCCTTGAACTTCTTGATAATGGTGAAGCAAGAGTCTTGTTGCGTTGGCAGGGCAATCTTGAAGATGTACTAAACAAGTGTGGCATGTTACCGCTCCCGCCCTATATTCATCGCTCATCGCAAGATGAGCACAATGACCGGCAACGGTACCAAACAATCTATGCCAAAGAGACTGGCGCCATTGCCGCACCGACGGCTGGCCTTCATTTTAGTGACGAATTAATTCGTCAAATCAAGGGGAAAGGCTGTACATTTGCGTCAGTGACTCTCCATGTCGGCTATGGAACCTTTGCGCCGGTTAGAGTGGCAGATATCAGAGACCACGTCATCCACGCTGAACATGTCACAGTACCCAAAAGCACAGTCGATGCCATTCATGCAGCGAAAGCTGCTGGCGGCAAAATTTGGGCCGTTGGCACCACTTCGGCGAGGGCTCTTGAATTTGCCGCGGCGTCTGGTGAGTTACACGCCGTATCAGACTGGTGCCGTCTCTATATCTATCCAGGCTATCAATTTAAAATAGTTGACAACCTCATCACCAATTTTCACTTACCAAAATCATCACTTCTTTTCATGGTAAGTGCCTTCGCTGGCATTCCTCTGATCCAAAAAGTCTATCAACAGGCCCTTGACTTGGGCTATCGCTTTTACAGCTATGGCGACGCCATGCTCCTTTACCGGAAATAATTGACTCCGGTCTTTTTTTTCGCGACATTCCGGCATAAAAAAAAATCTTGTGCTATACTTTACGTGTAAGTGATTATACCCCTTAGCCGAAAGGATAGACAGATGGCCCACGATACAATCCTGGTCGTTGACGATGATGCAATTGTCATCCACCTCCTGCACGCGGTGCTAGCAACCTCCTACCAGTTTTTTTCTGCAAAATCCGCCCCAGAGGCCCTTGATCTCATACAGCAGGGTCTCAAACCCGATCTCATTCTATCTGATCTTATGATGCCAGGGATGACAGGCTTCGAGTTGTGCGCCCAATTAAAGGAAAACGAGCACACCAAGGACATTCCAATCATCTTTGTGACCGCGCTAAGCCACTCTGCCCAGGAGGAAGAAGGTTTTAAGGTGGGAGCGGCCGACTACATCACAAAACCAATCAGACCGGAACTCCTCATGGCCAGGGTCAAACTGCATCTCGAACTCAAATCCTACCGTGACAGTCTATCCTCCTTGGTTGAGAGCCGAACCAACGAACTCATTGACAGCAGAAAAGCGCTTCTCGCAAGGAGCACAGAACTCCGGTATCTCTTCGAAACCATGGGGGAATTACTAGAGAGTCGCGATCATTACACCTCAGAGCACGCCGTCAGAGTCGCTGAGATTTCCGTAAGGATTGGACGCGCCCTACAACTTGATTCCAAGGCGCTAGAGGTCCTTGAACTCGGCTGTCTAGTTCATGACATTGGCAAGGTAGCAATTCCAGATGATGTCCTCCTTAAACCAGGTCGATTCGACAAGCAGGATCGGCAGATTATGGAGTGGCACCCGCTCATCGGCGCTCATTTTTTCGCCAAACGCTTTGAAGATGAACGACTTTCTTCGATTATCTTACAACATCATGAACGCCTTGACGGTAGTGGCTACCCTCACCAGGCCAAATCCCACGAGATTGATGAACTCGCCAAAATCGTCATGGTGGCTGACGTCTATGAAGCCCTGATTGCCCGCCGCCCCTATAAGCACCCCCTGTCTCCCGCCGACGCCCTAGAATTCCTGTACAAAGATGCAGCGCAAGGCAAGGTGCTTACCTCCATTGTGCAAACACTGGAGCAGGTCACAGCCGACTGGAACCCTCTCTCCATCAAGATCGACTTCACCGCAGACTACATGACTGCCCTGGAACAGTTCCGTTGTAAGACCTATTTCCGGGAACCTCTCAGTGATTTCTACAATTACCGTTATCTTTCCTCGCTCGACCGGGTCGGCGGTCTTTGCAAAACATCGGACCATTACCATCTGCTCATGGCAGATTTCAATGAGCTCAAAGAATTAAACCGCAAAATAGGTTACACAAAGGCGGACATCATCCTTGATGAAATAGGCCACACATTCCATAATATCCTTGAAAACGCCCTGCAGCAGTACTCCTTACCGGTCAACGCCCTGATGCTTTTGCGACGAGGCTCTGACTATCTCATCTACTCGGAAAGCCGCTCCGAGATCATTACCCAGATCTCTGCCGACTGCCAAAAAGTGCTAAGCGAGGCGCATGACAAGTGGGGAATTAAGGCCACTCTCCATACGACAAAATTTCGAAAAGGCCAATCAGTCAACGATGCCCTTGAGGAGATTTATAGCCATCAAACTTCTGAGGAAGCGGCGTGCATCCAGTAACAGGGTACAATAAGAATACACAGAGCGGGCAGGGTTATCATTGAAGTTCGAAGTCAAAGATCTTTGCCGCTCTTTTACCATTTCGCGGGGCAGGAGCCACGCGGCGCTCGACAAGGTAACATTCCAACTTCAGAGCGGATCTTTCACGGTCATCTTAGGTGAGTCAGGCTCAGGAAAATCTACCTTGCTCAATCTATTATCGGGTCTTATCTTCCCGACTACAGGACAAATACTCGCCGACAACACGGCAATTCACGGCCCCTCTCCAGATCGCAACCTCCTTTTCCAGCAGCCAAACCTCTTGCCGTGGCTCTCAGTTGCCGACAATATCCTCTTTGGTTGTCGTCTGCGAGGCGACACAGACAACCTCGGAGGGAGGCTGACCCACCTACTAGAGATGATCGACCTGTCCGGCTGTGAAGACCGGCTCCCAGCCGAGTTATCGGTTGGCATGGCACAAAGGGTCTGCCTGGCACGGGCCTTGATCGGCAACCCCAAATCCCTGCTCCTCGACGAACCTTTTGGCGCTCTCGATATCTTCAATCGCCTCCGGCTACAAAATGAGCTACTCAAAATTTGGCAAAATAGACCTTTTACCGGAATCCTCGTGACACACGACATTGACGAGGCACTTATCGTGGCAGAGAAGATCATCATCCTTGGCGGTCAACCAGCCACTGTCAAGTCAGTCTATGACGTTGCCCTCCCCTACCCCAGAGACATCTCCAGCCACTCTTTCTTTGAGGCCAGGAGTCAAATCATTCAACTACTCCGAGCCGCGGCTTCTAACTGGCGCTAATTACTGCTTATCACTCATGGTACACTTCACACGTCGCCAATTTCTTCAAGCAGCTGCCGGTACAGCAGGCTCTCTCGTCCTTCCCTCTTTTCCACAGAAGGCCATCGCGAACACCAGGAAGAAGCTCTCCCTTGGATATTTGCCGATTACTGATGCCACCCCGCTGCTCATCGCCCACGCCAATGGATACTTTAAGGATGAAGGTCTCGATGTCGCTCCACCGATTCGCATGCGAAGCTGGTCGACCCTCGCCGAATCTTTTTTAGCCGGCAAGTTCGATGTCACACATCTGCTATTACCCATTCCAATCTGGATGCGCTTCAAGAATCAAACACCGATTAAAATACTTGCCTGGGATCATACCAACGGCAGTGCTATCACTGTACGCAACGATTCCGGTATCAACGGCTTTGAAGACTTGGGCGGCAAGCAAATTGCCGTACCATACTGGTACTCAATGCACAATATCATCCTGCAGATGGGCCTCAGGAAGGTTGGGCTTACGCCGGTTATCCAAGCACAAAGCAAGACCCTCTCAAAAAATGAGGTCAACCTCTTCATCCTTTCGCCGCCAGAGATGCCAGCCAGTCTGGCAGGCCGCAAGATCGACGGCTATGTCGTTGCCGAGCCTTTCAACGCCTTGGGCGAGTTAAAAACAGGCGGCCGAATCATGCGCTTCACCGGTGACATCTGGAAAAATCACCCCTGTTGCGTCGTTGTCATGATGGAGGCTTTGCTAAAACAAGACCCCATATTCACACAGAAAGTGATGAACGCCATCGTCCGCGCCCAGCTTTGGATAAAGCAGAATCCCGCTAAAACCGCGTTCATCCTTTCGAAAGAGGGCGGCAACTATCTGCCGGTTGACGAGCAGACCTTACTTCGCGTTTTCACCAAATACGACTTGGCCACCTACGGAACACCAATCAAACCAACTGCCATTCGGCACATCGACTGGCATAACAACCGCATCAACTTTCAACCTTACCCCTACCCTTCGGCAACCAGGTTTATCGCCAAGGCCATGCAGAAAACAGTCATGGAGGGCAATAACAGTTTTCTTGAGCGCCTCGATCCAGATTTTGTCAGTCGAGACATCGTGGAAGAGTCTTTTGTCCGCCGGGCCATCGATAACATCGGAGGACTCAGCCTGTTCGACGAAGTCAACCTTGAACTCCCCTGGGACCGCCAAGAGGTAATCGACCTATGAACTGGGTCAAAAGATACATGATGAAACACCGACCTCACCTTGAACCGTGGAGGGGCTATCGAAACGCGTCTCAAGCTGTATTCCTTGTAGCAGCAGGGATTAGCATTGTCCTCTTGGCTTGGACAATTGGCGGACATTTCATCTTCATCCGCCCGCAGTTCAGCCAGTTTTCCGGCTTTCTGCCGGGCGCGACCTTGAAGGCCCTCGGCAAACTTCTTGTCTCGCATGAATTTTGGGCTTCCGTGTTGGCCAGTCTCCGCCGGATCACCATCGGCATTGGCTTCGCCTTCTGCATTGGATCACCCTTAGGCCTGTTGATCGGCTACTATGCAAAACTTCGGATCACAACCTACACTCCAATCCAGTTTATCCGGATGATCAGCCCGTTGTCCTGGATGCCCATCGCCTTGCTTATCTTTACCACCTTCGAATCCGCCATCTATTTCCTGATCACTATGGCCACCATTTGGCCGATCGTCCTAAATTCCAGCCTCGGGGTCTCTCGTGTCAACCCGCAATGGATTACCATGGCCAAGAATCAAGGCGCCACCGATCTTCAGGTGCTGTTTCATATCATCTTGCCTGCCTCCATCCCTTACATCCTCACCAGCCTCCGTTTAGCGTTAGGTGTTGCCTGGATTGTCCTGGTACCTGTCGAATTCTTAGGGATTTCGAGCGGGTTAGGCTACATCATTAACGATGCCAGAGACACCATGGAATACGACCGCTTGATGGCCATCGTGCTTGCCATTGGCTTGATTGGCTTTATTTTGGATGGCAGTATTCAATTATTGCAGAAAATTTTCCGGTGGAATTGGGTTAATTAAGCAAGATGGCAGCCATCGGATCTGTCAGCATTTCTTAGGGTAAAACCCATATTGACACCATAAAAATCATCATTATATTATAGATAACGGAGAGATAGACTGTAAATGCATGGGCGGTGAGGGGATGCATTCATCCTCACAAAAAGGAAAAATAAATACGGAAGGG
>JAQUKQ010000099.1 GCA_028718985.1 Desulfobulbaceae bacterium
CTCTGTTTGTCGGCACGCCGTGCATCTGCGAAGTCGCGGCTGGCACCTACTGACATTTAGCTTCTAGCTCTTTGATGTTGCTATCCAGGCAATTGAGCAGGGTGTCGGCCTCTTCGCCGGAAAGTTTGGCCCCACGTTCGGTCATCCGCTTGATGGTGCGTTGCCAACGAGATTTGCTCTTCTTGCCCAACTTCTCGCATATTCTCGTTGTGTTATGACATTCGGTGCATTTTGTCGTCAACAGGGCGGTACAGGAGTTGCCGGCCCCGGTTGCCGAACTCTGTCCCGGTGTTGAAGCAGGCAGTGCCGGAGACTGGTTGCTGCGGCTTTGTTCCGTAACTTTAGGTGTCGTCGGGGTCTCTTTGCTTGCCTTGTCAGAGCAAGCGCTCAAGGTGATAAGGAGTCCGCAGCCCACAATGACGATGCCGACATTTCGAAAGTATTTCCTCATGGTTTTCCACTCCAGGTGATGTTCGTTTGTTGTGTGCGACAGGCGTTGTCAAGACTCGCGGTTGTTCTTCTGTCGCACCGATAGACAGCGGTCGACAACCTGCAGGATACCAAGAATGTTAAAACCAAAGCAACTCATATTTTCTGATGAAGTGGATTGGGTGGTAGGATAATTTGGCCCGGCGCAGACCCTCATTGCCCAAATCCTGTTCTCTATTCACCAAAGAAAAACCGGACTGTGCGGCCAGAAACTCGTGGTTGATGGCCTGGTAGACCCCTTTGTAGATGCCCATCCCTTTTTCGAAGTGAATGAGGATAGTATCTGGTTGCAGGGGTTCGGCTATGGTAAAGGCCACCACTTGCGAATCTACCAGCAGCGCCCCGCCGGTCAGGTTGGGGAAATCGCTGAAGGCGTGGAGCACTTTGGAGATCACCCGATCTTCGGCGGCAAGTTCAACGGAAGACTCACAGTCACGCCAGGCGCACCACTGACTCTGCATCAGGAGCACCATCTCGACCAGCTCTTCATCCATTGGTTGATACCGCCAGATATAGCCTTTATGGAACTGCTTGAGCAGGTTCTGTTTGGCATGAAATTTATTGCCAGGCAACTGGATCAGATCAGGCACGGAATAGAGATAGTCCCAATGCTCTCGGCTGGTCTTGATTTGCGCCTGAGGGTGCGCACGAGCCATTAGGACGGCCAGGGGTTCCGGCAGGCGACTGTAGGGGAGCCCTTGCAGCTTTGGCATCAACTGCTGCCAGTCAATCGAGTTCCATGGGCCGACGGGGGCCCAATAGGTGAGTGTTGGTTTGCTTTGCCGAATCCAGACGAGTCCGTCGTCCCAGGCCCACGTCAGGTCGTGTTCATCGGCCCAGGCCCAGAGATTGAGAAAGCTATAGTCCGAGGAGACCTGTGGGGTTGTGCGAAGCAAGGTCAGGTACTCATCCTGGCGGTCAAGGGTGATGGGGGTAAACGTTAAATCCATCGGTGTGTCGGGCACTTGTCAGATCTTTCGCATGGCAGCGATGCGGCTGATCAGTGGCGGGTGGGAGTAGTGGAGGAAGACATAGAACGGATGCGGTGTCAAGTTGGCCAAGTTGTGGACCGACAACTTTTTCAAGGCGAGGATCAGACTGTCTGCACTGCCTACGGTTTTCACGGCAAAGTGGTCTGCTTCGAACTCGTTGTGACGCGATAAGGCATTCATCAAAATCGACAGCAACAGCTCAAGAGGTGTGAGCAACAGTCCAAAAAAAATCAAGCCGCCGTAAACGGAGCGCTGTTCCATGCCAAAGGCATTGAAAAGGCCTTGGCTGCCTAAGGCGAGCGACAGCAGGTAGAGCATGATGCCAAGGTGGACGATGCTGATCGCCAAGCCTTGCAGGATGTGTTTTTTCTGATAATGGCCGATCTCATGAGCCAGAATACCGACTAACTCAGCCTCGTTGTGGCCTGCGATCAGTGTGTCAAAGAGAGCGATGCGTTTATGCTTACCGAAGCCGGTGAAGAAGGCGTTTGATTTGCTGGAGCGCTTGGAACCGTCGATAACGAAGACATTGTCCAGGGTGAAGTCTACCGACTTGGCATAAGACATGATGCGGTCTTTCAGTTCGCCTTCCGCCAGAGGGGTGAACTTGTTGAACAGGGGCATGATCCAGGTCGGGGCGACGAATTGGATGATGACGATAAAAGCGGTGGTAACGCCCCAGGCGTAGAGCCAGGCATGAGAGCCCGCCCAGTCGAAGAAAAAGAGCAGCGCACCCAAGAGCGGGCCACCAAGCACGACGCTTAACAAAATGCCTTTGACCAGGTCGAGGACAAAGGTGCGAATGGTCGTTCGGTTGAAGCCGTACCGTTCTTCCAGGACAAATGTGGAGTAGCAGGAGAACGGGATTGAGAGCAGCGTTTTTGCCAGCAAAAGGGCACCGAGATAGATCAGTCCGTGCGTCACTGGGCCGCCATGTATGGTACGTACTAAGGTGTCGAGCCAATTGAAGCCGCCAGCCCACCAGAAAAGGAGCAGGGTAGCCAGGTCAAAAGCCGCCGCAAAGAAGCCGAAACGTGTTTTTGCACGAGTGTACTCTTGTGATTTGGCATAGCTATCAACATCATATATTCCCACAAACTCTGTTGGCAGATCGGCTGTCAGGGCCTGGAGATTGAGGCGGTCGGCCCACGTGGTGATAAGGAAATTAGCAACAAGCGCGATGAGAATGAGAGAGCTGAACCAATTGAGTTCCATGATTGCGAGGCACCTTGGGCAGGGGGATTGAGGGATACTGTTTGGTGGCAGGAGGCGATTGAGCCAGCCGCAGGTGAGCTTGACAAAGTTTACCTGCCCGGTCAAGGAATTAATTAATTTGCCCTTGGTTGCGCTGGCGCAATTGCCTGTCGTTTCGGCGGAATATTCATCGGGATTCTTAAAAAATCCTTTGATAAATCCGCAGTTTTTGAGTAGATTGCCTCCTTCGTGCGGGAAGTAGAATGAGAATCTCGTGAGAATGCTGGAACCCGTTTTCTTCAAAGGACAAAATCGTTATCAAAGCCTTCCTCCCAAACTATCTGCTGTGCCGTTAATCCACTATCGCCTAACACCATCATCCATTTTTTCACTCCTAAGGAAATAGCAATGCAGGACCTCAGTATTATCAGTATGTTCATGAATGCCGGGTTGATCGTTAAATTCGTCATGCTCCTCTTGGTGATCTTTTCGATCGGCTCATGGTATATCATTTTCATGAAATTTCTCATGTTTAAAAAGGTTCGGCTGGATTCCGACAGTTTTCTGGAGACCTTCTGGCGCTCCAAGAATCTGGCCGAGGCCGCCAAGTCGGCGCAGAAGACCCAGCTTAGCCCTGAAGCGCAAATTTTCATGGCTGGGTTTACCGAACTGCAAAAAATCAGCAAGTCGAAGGCCGCCAGCAATGAGGGGAATGAGACGTTTGCCATGCGCCTGGCGGGGATGGACAATTTGAAGCGTGCCTTGGAGAAGTCTGCTGTTTCTGAGGCAGATCGCCTGGGGCGTTCTTTGAGCTTCTTGGCGACCGCCGGCAGCGCTACCCCGTTTATCGGACTATTTGGAACGGTATGGGGGATTATGACCTCCTTTCAGGAGATAGGCCAGAAGGGTGGTGCCTCCTTGGCCGTTGTCGCTCCTGGTATTTCAGAGGCCTTGATCGCGACCGCCGCAGGCTTGGCAGTCGCCATCCCTGCGGTTATTTTTTTCAATCACTTCACCAGCGAGGTGACGGATTTTGAAAACGATATGCAGAGCTTTTCTACCGATCTGTTAAATTTGGTAGAGCGAGATTTGATCGCTAAATTGTGAGCGGTGCATAGCCATGGGAATGGGATCAACAAGAAAGAAAGGCGGGGTCGTAGCCGATATTAACGTGACGCCCTTGGTGGACGTCATGCTGGTGCTCTTGATCATCTTTATGGTTACGGCACCGATGATGACTCAAGGGGTTGATGTCGATTTGCCGCAAACCACCTCGAAACCCTTGAAACAGGACGATAAACCGATCATCATCACCATCGACCCGCAGGGGGGGATCTTTTTTAACCAAATCCAGGGTGATCGAAAGATTCTGCAGCAGCAGTTGGCAGAGTTGGCCAGCAGCAAGGGGACGGAGTTGCCGATCTTCCTGAGAGCCGATAAACAGGTATCATACGGAATCGTCGCTCAGGTTATGGCCGATATCAAAGATGCCGGTTTCCTGAAATTAGGGATGGTCACCCAACCTGAAGATCAGAAATGATTTTTCCTGACAAACCAAGTCCACAGCCCAAGGCTGACGAGGAACAATGGCGGCTGCCGCTCATTTTGGCCATCGGGCTTCATCTGTTGGGGTTTCTCCTGATCCTTTTCCCTCCGACCTTTCTCTTTCCCCATCGTGATTTGACTGAGGTGCAGACCATTAATCTGTTTGATGCCGGGGATTTGATGCAACCGGCGGCTTCAGGCCCCAAGCGATCGGCCAATGCGCTGACCAAGAAGGCGTCTCCGCCTGAACCGAAAAAAGAAGCGGAGCCGCCAAAGCCTGAACCAAAGAAAGAAGAGGTGAAGGAGGAACCGCCTCCGCCGCCGCAACCACCAGAACCAGAACCACCACCTCCGGAACAGCCTAAGCCTGAACCTCCACCGCCGCCGGAAAAAGTCGTTCCTGTGGAGCCACCACCAAAGCCGGTTCCAGTGCCGGAGAAGGCAATTTCGCTTGAGCCAAGGAAGGTGAAGAAAAAGATAACACCTGAGAAGCCAGAGCCGGAAAAAGCCAAGCCGGAGAAGACGGAGAAGGACAAGCCTCCGAAACCTCAAGCCAAGGCCGATGACAAGATACTGAAATCGCTGGAGCGAATTAAGGCGAGAGTAAAGGAGAAGCAAGAGAACCAGGCACTGAAGGATAAATTATCCAAGCTGCGCGACTCACTGCATGAAATTGCCGCAGAGAAGCAGACGGGCACTGAGCCCGCTGGTGAGCCGGCTCCCGGGGTGGGTGGTGCCGATGCCGGTGGTGTTGCCGCCTCAGGGATGGGTGGCGGCTCCTCCTCTATGCTTGATGAAGCACTGAAGAGGTATTATATTGCCATCTCCAGAAAGATTCATAGCAATTGGGCACTGCCCGATACGCAAGACTGGGATAACAACCTTGAAGCGATTGCGGTTATTGTCATCAAGCGGGATGGCACCGTTGTTGATACTTTTTTTGAGAAAAAATCGGACAACATCTATTTTGACCAGTATGTTGAGAAGACGATTCAGGCGGCCCTTCCCATGCCGCCGATCCCCTCTGACATCCAGGAAGATGAACTTGAAATCGGCCTGAAATTCAGGCCCAGCGGACTATTTTAATTATGAAAAAACATTTAATTGTTATTCTGTCAGCCATTGTAGCGTTGAACTTTTTCACCACTTTTGAGGCTTCTGCCCGGGTCTATCTGGACATTACTTCGGCCGACATGAAGAAGCTCTCGATCGCCATCCCGGCCTTTGTTGATCCTGCCTCACCCGGTGTTGTTACCGACAAAGGGCAAAAAATGGCAGATCTGGTTGCCAAGGCGCTCAACTTTCATGGCTTTGTATCGGTGATTCCCGCCTCTTCCTACCAAAACAATCGAGACGCCAATTGGAGCGCACTTGGGGCTGATTACGTTATCTTTGGTAGCTTTGCTAATGAGGGCGGCGAGATGGTCATCGAAGGGAAGATCATGGACACCCACGGCAACAGGATGCTGGCCGGGAAGCGCTATCGGGCACCGTGGGCCAAGAACCATGGTATCCTGCTGAAATTAAGCGATGAGATTGTCTTTCAACTGACCGGGGAACAAGGGGTCAGTAACACCAAGATCGCTTTTGTCTCGGATCAGACCGGCAAGAAAGAGATTTATCTAGCCGACGTCCTTGGTGAGAGCATGAGGCAGGTGACTCGCCACAGAAGCCTGACCATCTCTCCCAGATTCTCTCCCGATGGTGGCAGACTTGCCTATACTTCCTACCACCGTGGCAACCCAAACCTCTACATTACTGACCTCTCGCAGGATAAAACCACCAAGGCCATTTCGTGGCAACAGGGGTTGAATATGGCCCCAGGTTGGTCGCCTGACGGCCAGACGCTTGTCACCACCATGAGCAAAAATGGTGATTCGGATCTCTATCTCATGACCACCTCCGGCAGGATCCTTAACCGTTTGACCAGTAAGCAGGGGATTAACGTCTCTGCCTCCTGGGCTCCCGATGGCAGGCGTTTTGCCTTTGTCTCGGACCGAGGGGGGAGCCCGCAGGTCTACATCATGGATATCGGGTCGCGGCAGGTGCAACGTGTGACCTACTCCGGGAAAGAAAACACAACGCCGAGTTGGTCGCCAAAAGGGGATCTTATTGCCTATACTGGGCTGACCGACAACGGATACCAGCTTTTCGTCATCAATCCAGAAGGTGGCGAGCCCACTCAGTTGACCCAATATTGGGGGAACTATGAATCGCCTTCCTGGTCGCCAGATGGCCGGCAAATCGTTTTGGCGCGGAGCAAGGGCAATCAAAAAGAGCTGTGCCGAATCTTTCTGAAAGGCCAAGGGTTGATGCCGCTCTTTTCTATGAAGGGGAGCCAGACCTACCCGCAGTGGTCGCCGCGGTTGGGGTATTGAGCGAGTTGTTTTAGGCAAGGCCGATTTCTCGAATGGGAAAAGAAGTCTGACTTGCCGGATTAGGCCGTTGAATAGTCTTCGTACATTCATTTTCTGATGGAGTTGCTTATGATTAAGACATTACGTGTCACCACTTTGTTGCTGCTGGCCGCACCTTTGCTGAGCCAATGTGTGCCCGCGCAGGATGTGAACAGCTTGGACTTGCGGGTTCGAAATCTTGATAACCAGGTGTTCCAGTTGGGCAAGACGGTGAATCAAATGGGTGGGGCTTCTGGTGCCGGCAACCCTCTTGAGCAGATAACCGCCAAACAGGCCGAGATGGCTGATAACATCGATCGACTGAATAATGAGATCTTGCGGATGAAGGGTAGCATCGATGAAAAAAATTATCGGGCGAAGAACTCGCAGTCTGATAATGATATGTTGAAATCGACCCTGCAGAAAAAAGTTGATGAGCTCTCCCAGCAAGTGGCAGCGTTGACGGATCAGGTCAATCAGAACACCTCCGCCTTGAAGTCAGGTGCCCCGGTTGCTGTATCGTCTGGGACCACGGTGAAGAGTCTTGAGCCGACGAAAGTTGCGCCTGTTGCTGAAAAAACTGAAGAGAAGGCCACGCCTACGAAGTCGAAGGAGGTTGCTGTCACCAGTCCAAGCAAGGCGAAGGACGAGGGCAAAAAGGTGCAGGAAGATAGCGAGGCAGCGTCAGCAGGTGATCCAGGCAAGGCGATTTACGACCAAGGCCTCGAACTCTTCCGTGCCAGCAAATTCAATGAGGCCTACCGGACATTCAGCGACTATATCACGAAGTATCCGAAAGGCAACATGGCGCCGAACGCCAGATTCTGGCTGGGAGATTGCTATTATAACCAACAGGAGTACGAGTTGGCCATTCTGGAGTATCAGAAGGTGATTGCCGACTACCCAAGTGATGGCAAGGCTCCTTCCGCCCTTCTTAAACAGGGGTTAGCCTTTGAGAAACTTAAAGACAATGAAACCGCTAAGATTGTCTACAATAAGCTGATGAAGGAGTACCCGAAGAGCGATCAGGTGGAGACGGCCAAGAAGAGGATTGAGTCGTTTAAATGAGGGCATGCCTTCGCTGCTTTGCCTCGACAATCGATATCAACGGGGAATGGATGGTTCTTTGTAGGTCGAGGCAAGAGGATTATTGACAAACAAGAAAGGGGTGTGCATGTGGTCTTTGCACACCCCTTTCTTGTTTGTTGGCTCGATGCATACTATGCTTAAATGGGCCTTCGCTATTATCAAATGCATTAACGCAGACGGGAAGAACGCATGAGCCTTTGGGTGGCCCGCTGGTTATGCGAAGCGATGCCCCCTAAACAACAAGGGGCATCGTAGCCAAATCTACTCCCCCGCAAGGAAATTTTTGACAATGGACATTCCACGAATATTCAATATTACTGAAAGTGCTCACCGTATCCATAACCCGTTCACAGCCGATAAGTTCGCTACTCTCGGCGCGGCGCTGCGTCTGGAATCGGGGGCGCGAGTGCTCGACCTCGGCAGCGGTTCGGGGGAGATGCTGTGTACTTGGGCACGCGATCACGGCATCGTCGGCACTGGCATCGACATGAGCCAGTTGTTCACCGAGCAAGCGAAACTTCGTGCTGAAGAACTCGGTGTTGCCCATCAGGTCAAGTTCATTCATGGCGATGCAGCGGGTTACGTCTCTGATGAGAAGGTCGACGTGGCTGCCTGCGTTGGTGCTACTTGGATCGCCGGGGGCGTCGCCGGCACTATCGAGCTTCTGGCACGAAGCCTGCGCACCGGAGGGATCATCCTCATCGGCGAGCCCTACTGGCGGCAATTGCCGCCAACAGAAGATATTGCCAAGGGATGTCTTGCTACCTCAATCTCTGACTTCCTCGTGCTTCCAGAATTTATTTCGGCTTTCGGCCACCTCGGCTACGACGTTGTTGAAATGGTTCTGGCCAACCAAGACGGTTGGGACAGATACGAAGCGGCCAAATGGCTCACCATGCGCCGGTGGCTTGAAGCCAATCCCGGCGACGAGTTAGCGAAAGATGTTCGAGCCAAACTGACGTCGGAACCCGCGCGCTACGCCGCTTGCACGCGTGAATACCTGGGCTGGGGTGTGTTCGCGCTGATGTCGCAGTGATGCGTTGGCGTAGCGGCCAATCAATCATTCCGCCGGACCTACGCGAAAAGCCGTGCAGGCCTGTGAATTCAGACGTTTATGGTCTCGCAAAAAATTCAGACCGCCAGCAAACAACACATATATGCGCCAGTGCGAGGCATGAGACACTGTCTATAGCGTGAAAACTTATGCTCGCTGCCCTTTTGTGCGACAATCCGCCTTGGGTCGGACCATGGCTAACGGTTTGAAATTTCGTGGAATAGAGCACGAAAACTGGCCAGATGGAGGTCTATAATGCGTTTTTTTGCCTCAAAAAATCAACTATCGCGGCTGTGCCGGCCATTGGTGGTGTCGCCTATATTTTTTTGGGGGGCAAAAAAAAGATATAGGGTGAAAACATGCCATGTTACATAAATCTTATTCTTTCATCTTGGATAGATACCTTGGTCCTACCCCAGGGCCTCAGGCCCTTGTGGCCCGACCCCAGCCCCATAGATTTAGCTTGACAAGCGTAATTGGCTCTATATTTAATTGCACTAAGCTTGTTGGTCTTGGTTGAGCGGCTTGTCGACGGGACTTGCCGACAACCAAGGGGGTATCATTCATCTTTTTAACAAGGAGGAGTTGAAATGAGAAAGAATAGCTATCGGTTACAGTTTGCGTTAATCACGGCGTTCATATTTGTTATGACGGTGATGAGTCCAGCGTTGTCGAGTGCGAGTGATGATGACAAAACCAGTAAAACTCTGAAAGACCTTCAGGCGGCATTCAATGGTGAGAGTAATGCTCATGCCAAATATCTGGCCTACTCTAAAAAAGCCGAGGAAGAAGGCTATCTGAAGGTGGCCGCATTATTCCGTTCTGCTGCAGCCGCTGAGGAAATTCATTTCAAAAACCATGCAAAAGTTATCAAAAGCATGGGCGCTAGTCCAAAAGCCGAAATAAAACTGCCCAAGATCAAAGCAACCACGGATAATTTGGCTGATGCGATTGAAGGAGAGACCTATGAAGAGACAGTGATGTATCCAGAGTTTCTTGAGCACGCAAGAAAAGAAAATAATAATGATGCGAAACGATCATTTACCTATGCCAAGAATGCTGAAGCGGAGCATGCAAAGCTGTATAAAAAAGCCTTAACCAACTTAGATAATTGGAAAGTTGCAGATGCAGGATTTAGTGTATGCCCAACCTGCGGCTACACAGTTGAAGGAACACCTACCTTTTCAAATTGCCCTGTTTGCGCCACACAGGGAAAGACTTTTACACTGATCAACTAACTTTTCATAAGGCAAAAGGGGACAGAACGAAGCGCCGGTAGAAGCCGGCAAGAGGGCAGGAGGTGCAAGTCCTCTACATGGGAGAGGAGAGCGACCAGCCATGGGGCCCGAGTCATGCGTCGTCCATTCGTAAGGATGGCGGCGAAGCGTCGACAGGGGTTGTGCAGGCCATAGGGTATGCCGCGTTTATCGCGAGTGGTACAGCGGATCTGCGGAGTTAGGGAACCAGGGCATGCACGCAAGCCTTTTGCACGGCAACCGGGAAATCTCACGACCAGACCGATCGCCTTTCACGATCGGTCTGGTCGTGAAAGGCCTGTGGCCGCAAACTCGCATGCACGCGCTTGGGAAGTCGGACATAGGCATCGTTATCGGTGGAGCGGATGGACAAGGGTGCTCAATCAGGCGCATCAGGCCAATTGCCGGCGGAATCCGTGGAGAAATGGCATTGATTTTGGCATGTTTTTCAAGCTCTGATTATGCCATATTTTGCTAACATCTGCCGCAATTTCAGCATGTTAAAGACCATGAACTAGCGCCATTCGGGACAGATTTATTTTCATGAAATATAACCGAAAAAAATCTGCCAACCATGCACTTCAGTCGACCGCGTGGAGTAGCCGTTTTCTCTTGCACTTTCAGCGGCGCGGTCGGCAGAGTTTGGCGTTACCCCCTCATGCCACCTCCATTCAGGAAGTCCAAATCTCATCGTCAGCCCCTCCAAGAATAAAGGCCGAAGAGGAAGCTGACACAGCCGGCTCCAGCTCAGAGTTATGACTCTGCGTATATGCGCCGGATGAGCAGGCCTATTTTTATGTCGGCCAACGAAGAATCTTCAATGTCATTATGTATAACGGCCCTAGGAGTCTGGCAGAATTTAAAGCAATGTTATTACAAGCAGTTAGGTTTTAAAAATGCGAGTTTTGACTGTTTTGGGCTCAAAAATGGCAAAATTTAATTTTTTTATTGTTTACTCTCACTTAGTTAAAAGTCAGGCAGGCTCCTAGAGGCTCAGATTGACCATGACACTCCGGCCACACAATATCCCTGGGTATTGGAAGGGTTTTGGCGTATATTGTTCTTCTGGCGTAATGCGTCGGGTTAATCCTCGTTGTAATCCGTGTGGAATCCACACGATTGGATCCATCCCCTAGGCCGGCACATCTTCTCAAATTATTTCATGAAATTCATATCCGTAATTTTAATAATCACCTATCTCCTGTCTCCTGCTCTCTGCTTCGGGCACCCGTGTGAGGTGCTATCCGCAAGTTCACAGGATATCATTGTTGCATCTGATGCATCTAAAGAATGCCCGCTCAATCATGATACAGATGGCTGTGAATTAAGTTGCTGCTGTGCCGGGCACATGCCTTTATCTGCTTTCATGGAAATCTCGTATGCTGATCTGAATGCCAAATTGTTTCATGTCCCTCATCTGTCCCTACAGCAATTTCTCGATAGAATATTTATCCCTCCTGAAAACCTTGTCTGATAAAGTTCACTTTAGGGTATTTGGAATAAAAAACTCCGCTAAAACGTGTTGCCATGATGTGGAGCGTTTGTTCTGTTCCAGTTTCTCAATGTAAACTTCATCCCCCTGCCACAATCTCCACCCGGAAGTCCTGACAGAATCATCAGGGATAATTGGTCGCTCTGAAAAAATTAAAGCGACTGATCATCATAGCTATTGGCAATAGGATAGTTGTCAACACTATTCCCCATGATAGTTCCGCTCTGTCCGACCATAGTCATATTTCCGATGGCTTTTGACATTTTGTCCGCTGAGTTTTCCTGCATTCATAGGATG
>JAQUKQ010000100.1 GCA_028718985.1 Desulfobulbaceae bacterium
CATTCATGCCACAAATACTATTTTTCCAAAAAATATTTTTATATACTGTACTTCCAGCATGTTAAAGTCATTGAGCACCATCGCAATCGCGACAAAGCTTCTTTTTATATCTTACTTTTTTGTTATAAATAAAATTTCAAAGGAACGTAATTGTACTAAAATGTAGACAGCTAAGCGACAGCCCCTTTTCACTCAAGCCCGGGCCGCACGCCAGAAAACGGATCGACTAACGCAGGCCATCCTGCAAGGAAAGGTACCCTGCCAAGACAACAGATTGATATTGCAGAAAATGAGCCGACAGGGACAACCAGCGCTTGCGTCCTATCACGGAAGAAAATGGACTCCTTCGTTCGAATTGCGCCACCAGAACCCATGATATTCCAAAAATGTGCAAAACAAGCAGCGCCACAGATCGAGACGAACAATATTGTAACAACATGACAACAGGCAAAAGGCAGCATGCCCATAGCTACCATAAAAAAAGATACTAAAACGTATAGTTAGACAGTATCATCATGACATGGCACGGCCTGTGCTTATACGACAGGACAAAAATCAATCGTGATAGGCGATTCCCTATTTTTTTGAAACACCTACCATTAATAAGGAGAAGAGAAATGAACACCGGTGACACCGCTTTTATGCTAATCGCAACCGCAATGGTCATGCTGATGACCCCAGGGCTGGCCCTTTTTTATGGCGGTCTTGTCCGCTCCAAAAACGTACTGGGTACTATCATGCAAAGCATGATTTGCCTTGGCATTGTCTCTATTGTCTGGGTGCTCTATGGCTACTCTCTTGCCTTTGGCCCCGATAATGGTGGACTCATCGGCGATCTTAGCTTGATGGGACTCAATGGAGTCACTCTTAGCCCTGGCCCATACTCAAAAACCATCCCCGACCTCTTGTTCTGCGCCTTTCAGTTGATGTTTGCCATCATCACCCCGGCGCTCATCTCGGGCGCAATTGCTGAGCGGATGAAGTTTAGCGCCTACCTTCTCTTCATCACCTTGTGGAGCAGCCTTGTCTATCTGCCAATTTGCCATTGGGTGTGGGGTGGCGGCTGGCTCGCCAAACTGGGAGCTTTAGATTTTGCCGGGGGCACGGTCATTCATATTAATTCCGGCATAGCCGCGCTTGTAGCTGCCGTCATGCTTGGCAAACGCAAAGGTTGGGGCCGCGAATCGTTCCACCCCCACAATCTACCAATGACCATCCTTGGTGCCGGACTACTCTGGTTCGGTTGGTTTGGCTTTAATGCGGGCTCCGCGCTATCGGCTGGCGAAACAGCAGCACTTGCCTTTTTCACAACCCAAGTTGCAACCGGCGCGGCTGTGCTTTCGTGGCTAATCGTCGAGTGGATGGTACAGAAAAAACCGACTACCTTGGGCGCAGTTTCAGGTGCCCTTGCCGGATTGGTAGCCATCACTCCGGCAGCCGGCTTCGTCAGCCCGGTATCCGCCATCATCATCGGTTTTTCTGCCGGTGCCATCTGTTACGGGGCCGTCCTTGCCAAGAATAAATTGGGATACGACGATGCCTTGGACGTTGTCGGCATCCACGGGGTGGGTGGTCTTTGGGGCGCCTTGGCAACGGGCCTGTTTGCCTCTACCGCCGTCAATCCGGCAGGGGCCAATGGCCTTTTCTTTGGCAACCCTCACCAGTTGCTCGTCCAGGTGATAGGTGCCGGGGCTGCCATCGCCTACTCTGTTGTCCTGACCTCTATCATCTTAAAAGTAGTCGGCGCTCTGACCGGCGGCATCCGCCTTGAACAGGAAGATGAAATGCAGGGTCTGGATCTTTCTCAGCACAGCGAAGTAGGCTACACTTCGTAAGCACTACCCAGGAGGGTACTGTCATGAAAAAAATCGAAGCGATCATCAAACCCTTCGTCCTAGAGAAAGTAAAAACAGCCCTGCATGACCAGGGCATTGACGGCATGACCATCAGCGAGGTGAAAGGCTATGGCCGCCAGAAAGGGCATTCGGAGATCTATCGTGGGGCTGAGTACCTGGTCGATTTTATCCCAAAGGTAAAGCTTGAGATATTTCTTGCGGAGGAAGAGGTTGAATCAACTATCGAGTGCATCCGTCAGGCCGCCTTTAGCGGCAAAATTGGCGACGGGAAAATCTTTATCTTGCCAGTCGAGGACATAGTGCGCATCCGAACTGGCGAACGAGGCAAATCAGCCATTTAAACCCTTCGGCTCATGCGTGGCCAGCAGCCACCAACCGAAATAGTATCCACGCATGAGCCACTATCCCGGAGATGAGGCAACTATCCTGCGACGATCAAGTCGGGGCACTTCCCTAAATCTACGGCATAGCAGAACAGGTGCCGTTGTCCAAAGAGCAAACTTCGTTTTCGACAGGAGCGAGTCGTTATCATTATAGAAGACTTCAAGCCCCGTTTTGAGTTATGATGGCAGCGTTCATCCCCGACCAGGAGGTCTTACCATGAAAAATCAGCTAAGCTTCCCCCTCCTAAACCAGCAGGGGGCCTTTGCCACTCTCAATACTCCGCCAAATGCCAAGCTGTTCTCCGCAGAGAATAGAGCCCTGGTGCGCACCATGCGCCAGGCCGGCTTCGTCACTCGTTTCCGGGCGATTCGCAGCCAGATCTTTGATTTTTTAAATGTGACGAGTTTCGACGAAGTGCGGAGCTTAATCAACAACCGCAAGCGCCGCCTAGAATTGAACCGACGCTGCTTCACGCTCCTCGGCAATATGTTTGGCATTGAGGGCAGCGAACGTGAGATCATCGCCACCCTAGGAGGTTATTCCCGCACCGCCGACGGGGTAATTCGTTACCTGAAGGCCAAAGTCATGGCCTCCTACGCCTCACATATCGAAATGACCAATGAGATCGACGCAATCTCAAGCCCCGTTGATCTCCTGCTTATCATCTTTGATGAACGCTACCACAAGAAGGCCCGTTTTGAGGCAAAGCGTAAACTGATCCTCATGGGTCTGGCTGGATCAATCGATCAGCGCGAACGGGAAACCGGTATTGAGCAAAAGTTTTATGACTTTCTTAATTTCTTAAACGAAAAAGTCTGGAGTCAACGGAGTAAGATTGGCGAGCTTGAGGTGGCTTATCTGCACAGCCAGCACGACGCGGAGGATTTCTCCTGCCAGGAGGTGCGAGTGGTCAGCCCCCAGGAGGCTCGCGGCATCGAAAGGCAGCCTGGGCAGAAGCTAACCTTGATCAAGCGCCGACGCTTTCAGGCGGCTGGCAGGGAAATCCCTATTTATGTGTCCATCCGCAAAAAACCACCAGAGGCCAAGGTACTGAAACTGCTGCGCAAGGGCGAGGAAAACCCGGCTGTGGCAGTCGATGACGAGCTCGGCCTGATGGCGGTGCTGGACTCAGTAGCCGATGTCAAACTCTTCCTGTCCCATTTAACCCAGAGTGCTATGCGGGCCGACTCCTTCATGTCGCTTGAGGAGATCTCAGACACCCTTACCGGTGGTCGACATCGTGGAGGCAGTATCGGTAGCTCGGCCCTTACCCCGATGTTTAAATTCTTCGCACGGATGGGTGGCATGCGTGTTGAGTTCATCATGCACAGCAACAAAACCTATCTCAACTACATCTATCAGCGAGACATCTCCCACGACGAGTACGAGATCAAGCGGATTTTCGACTCCGGCGTCGCCGAGATGCTCTTCCCGCAGGACATCTATGACCTCGACATGATAGACATCAAGGCCAGGCAACTCCGGCAGTGTCGCAGGCAGATCGAGGAGTCCTGACAAGAGCCGTAACTATCAAACATTGCTACAGATCAGCCGACAGGGATTCATCGGGGGAAAGCACCCCGCCGACATCTTCCCCTGTCGGCTTTTTTTGTTAGCTACGCAAGACATCTGATTTCAGAATCAAGCAAGGGCCGACCAAGCTCAGTTGCCCGTTGCCTCACCATAGAAACAAGAGCCGGCAGAGAACTTCCCGGTGATATTCCAAGTCGGGCGCAATAGCCATCCACGGCTTTTCCACCACTCTTGGCCCCCAGAAGAACGGTACGCTTCGACCTAACCAGTTCTGGCGGGAATGGCTCATAGGAGGCCGGATCAGCCAACAGGCCATGGACATGTAACCCCGACTCACAGGTAAAAATCGCACTGCCGACCAGGGGGTGATTTCCCTCGATAGAGCGGCCTGCTGATTCGGCCACCAAAGTACAGAGCATTGACAGCTGGTCAACAGCGTATTTTTTTTGGCTTTTAACCAGCGTCAGCATGCCGACCAACTCCTCTAACCTGGCACAGCCAGCCCTTTCCCCAAGACCGAGGACCGTAACATCCACCCAGTCTGCCCCGGCCTCAAGGGCGCTCAGGGCATTGGCCGTGGCCAGACCGAAATCGTTATGGCCATGGAAGGCCAACTCTAGGGTGGGATACCGTTGCTTATAAAAGCGAATCAAGTCGCTTGTTTCGTTCGGAGTCATGATGCCCACCGTATCGGCAAAACGAATCCTCCCCACGCCAACCGAGACTGCTTCAGCGATCAATTCGTTAAGAAATTGCCGATTGGCTCGGCTGCTGTCCTCAATGCCGAGTGAGATTTTCTTGATGCCAGAAGCCTTGGCCAATTGGACCGATTCTTGGAGGTGAGCAAGGACCCATCGACGGGTTTTGTTGAGCCGTTTCCTGATATGAAGATCGGAGGCAGGGAGCGAGAGTGACAGAATGTCCGGCTTCAAGCTTGCAGCAAGTTCGATATCTTCGGCGCGGCATCGGCACCAGAGCGCAAGCCTAGGGCGATGCTTGAGCTCTCGGCAAGCGGCAACAAGCGCCGGCAGATCGGGGTCCTGGCAAGTTGCGACACCAAGCTCGAGTTCTTCAATGCCAATTGCAGCAACAGCGGAAGCAATGGCCATTTTCTGTTTGAGAGAAAAAAAAACGCCAGAGGTCTGAGACCCTTCGCGCAGGGTGGAATCGATCAATCCCAACATGGTCGTCCTCCTCATCGTTTATCGTAGCTGGAGCCTGGCAACGAAATGCCTTCGCAACTCCTGTTTGCGGCGATTCATGCCGCGCAACACTGCCACTGCGCCATAAAAACTGGGGCAGCCGCGACTTTTTCCGTCTGGTAATTGGCCACCACCGTGTTGACTCTGCCGGCATCATAGACCACCAGGGTTTCGGCAAAGATGTCTACGTCCTCCGGGTCATGGCTGATCAGCATCACAGGGATGTTGAAATGCTTTTGTATGTCAAGCAGACCTGAACGAAGCCGGGACCGCAGATTTGGATCAAGAGCCGCAAACGGTTCATCAAGTAAGAGCAGATCCGGTTTGCGGATCAGTGCCCGGGCGAGGGCCACCCGTTGCCGTTGTCCGCCAGAAATTTCGGCGGGCATGGCCTGTCGCAGATCGGCAAGATGAAAGAGGGCGAGAAATTCATCGATCCGACGCCCTTCTTCTCGGTTCAACCGCCCCCACAGGGTAGGTTGGAGGGCAAAGGCTATGTTCTTCTCAACGGTCAGGTGTGGAAAGAGGGCATAGTCCTGGAAGAGGTAGCCGATATTCCGCTGCCGAGCAGGGATGTTAATCCCCTTTTTTGAATCGAAGAGCGTTCGTCCGCCCGCAATGATCCTGCCTTCATCCGGATGCTCAAGACCAGCCACGGCACGCATGGTTGTGGTCTTCCCTGAGCCGGAGGCGCCGAACAAAACCACGAATTGCTCTTTTGAGCTGAACGAGCAGTTCAGGTCAAAGAACCGTCCATGAGAACGGAGATGTTTTTTGATGTCGATAGAAAGTTCCATAATATCGTTCCGTAGATGCCGGTTAGGGCATTGAAAAACCGTGGTCTTCCAGAATGGCGCGAGCTGAGTCTGTTGTCAGGTAATTCAGAAACAGCATTGCCCCTTTACGATTATTGGTCGTCTTTACCAGGGCAATAGGGTACAGGATCCGGTTGCCGGGGAGATCGGTGACAACCACAATTTGTTCCTTGGCAATTTTGGCATCAGTAGCGTAGATCAGGGCCGCATCGACCTCGCCCCGCCGCAGATAATCAAGAACCTGGCGGACCGAATTGCCGAAGATCAGCTTCCCCTCTACTGCAGTCCATAGGCCGGCGGCAAGGAGTGCCTCTTTGCCGTATTGGCCGGCAGGGACGGTTTCCGGTTTACCGATGCCGATTCGTTCGACATGAGGTGAGGTGAGATCTCCCAGCCCGGTTAAAGGGATTGACGAGCTCCTTGGTTTGGCCAGCACCAGGGTGTTACCGGCAAAGATTCTGCGGCTGTCGACGGCAATGAGCCCCTGCTGCTGGGCTTGATCCATATGCTTGACGCTAGCCGAAGCAAAGACGTCCACTGGCGCGCCCTGACTCATCTGAGCGAGAAGGGCGCCTGTTGCCCCAAAGTTGAAAGTGATTTTTACGTCGGGATGGCGTTCTTCGAAATTCTTGCCCAAAGACTGCATGACATTGGTCAGACTTGCCGCAGCCGAGATGATGATAGGCCCTGGCATATCGGTGGCCAAACTCTGCGCAGGTGACGAGAGAACCCCAAGCAGGAGGACCCACAAGAACGCTTTCACTCTATGCCACTGACCCATGTCGAACCTCCACTATGCTGTTGCGGCATCAACGGATAATCGTATGCCTCTGGATTACTGTGCAAATTGCCTATCGCCAAGTGGTTTGCAGGAGTCTTCCCGATCCATACAGGATTATCGTGCTCACCACGGTAATGATCAAAACCAGGAAATTGGCCTGTTGAAAGTCCCCAGCCTGCACGGCGTCATAGACTGCCATGGAAAGGGTTTGGGTCCGGCCAGGGAGGTTGCCTGCCACCATCAGGGTTGCGCCGAATTCACCCATCGCCCTGGCAAAGGCCATCATGCTGCCGGCCAGAATTCCACGCCATGCTAAGGGCAAAGAGATGCGCAGGAATACAGTTATTGCCGACGCCCCCAAAGTGGCGGCTGCCTCCTCGCATTGTTTGTGTACTGCCGCAAAAGCGGCACCAGCCGACTTGAATACCAGGGGTAAGGAAACGACCATTGCGGCCAGGACTGCCCCCTGCCAGGTGAAGATCAGCGAGAGGCCGAACCTCTCCTGGAGCCAATGGCCGAAGACCCCATTCCTGCCGATCAGCACCAGCAGATAATAGCCAAGCACCGTAGGAGGCAATACCAGCGGCAAGGAGAGCATGACCTCGATCATGTCACGTCCCCAAAATTTTTTGCGGCTCAATAAAAAGGCCGCTGTCACCCCGATAATCAAGGCGCAGATCGTCGCCAGAAAGGCAACCTTGATCGTCAGCAAAAGTGGAGAGAGAATCAAATAGGTATTAGTCATTGGAGTCATAACTCAAAGAGTTTGTAAGGACATTGCGCCGGTTGTGTCAGGCTGGACCGGGCATGTCCAGCCCGACAGCGTTACCGTAAACCTCTCCTTAATACCATACCTATCTCCGAAAGACACTGTGCCAGAATGCCGCACTCTGCCCGTTAGAGGCAGCCACTGCCGGTCCCGGAGCAACTTTTATTGCCGCAGGAGAGGCTCCGACTTTTTAGGATGGAGGTATTTTTTCCTTCATAGACGGCGGCTAAGCCATTTTCAATAAATCCGTTCATGGTAATGGCCTTGAGGCCAGATTTTTCAAGAGTCTCCCGTGGCGTTTCGCCAATACCGCTGGAGAGAACAGCCTGGCAGTCACCAAGTATCCTGGCCAGCTTAAGCCACCGTCTGAGGCCGCCCCCTGTATCAGGTGCGTCTCGTTTCTCAAGCAGACGATAGCTCCCCTCATGACTTTCCCAGATTTCAAAGGATTGAGCCTCGCCCAGATGCTGATTGACCAATACTCCCTCTTGCGTGGCAACCGCCACGTAGGGGCGCGGCTTGCTGACAGGGGGTAAGGCGGCGCAGGCCGACAGACACCCGCGAAACTCTTCGGTCCGATCCTGATCAAGTAAGCCAACGGCATCGGCTCGGCAGCGGGTACAATGCCGCATCTGGGGGAGGTACTTTTCGGCCTGACTCCGCACCTCTTCCATACGGGCGGCGTTGGGCTGTTCAATATGCCCAAAGACGGTGTCGACATTGGGAAAGAGCGCCATGCAGTTGAAGAGATCCGCACCCAAATCGCGCATCGTTGCCGCCACTGCGTTGATATGATGGTCATTGATGCCAGGGATAAGAATGGTATTGATCTTGACCGTGATGCCGTGCTGCTTCAGGCTTGCTACCGCCGCCAATTGGCGTGCCAGCAATATTTCCGCAGCCTTCCTCCCCTGATGGACGATGTTGCCATCCTTCACCCAACTGTAGATTTTAGCCCCAATCTCAGGATAGACGGCATTGATGGTGATGGTGACATGAGAGACGTTCATCTCCGCCAGTTCCGGGATGTACGGCAAGATATTCATGCCGTTTGAGGCCAGGCACAAGATGATCTCTGGAAAATCATCGCGCAGCATGCGCATGGTCTGCATGGTCTCCTCCGCATTGGCAAAGGGGTCGCCGGGACCTGCAATGCCAGCAACACTGATGCGCGGTTCCTTGGCAATCACCCTCTCCATATATTCGCCAGCCTGATCTGGGGTGAGCACGGTGGAGGTCACTCCCGGACGTGATTCATTGACACAGTCGTATTTGCGGTTGCAATAATTGCATTTGATATTGCACTTTGGTGCCACCGGCAGATGGACGCGGCCAAATTTTCCCTTCGCGCCAGGGTTGAAACAGGGGTGCCGACTCATATCCAGTTCTTTGTTAATCATTTGCCTCTCCTCGTGTGGTTTTTTGGAGTGGGGGCACGGCATGTCGTGCCCCTACGTCTCACATATAGCTGTAGCCAATCGGTGATGCCGACTGCTTCTGGTCGATGATGGCATTGACGATCTCGTCAAACAGGCGCTGCGCTCCCCGGTAGCCGAGATGCAGAATGCGCTGCCCCCCCATGCGGTCATGGATGGGGAACCCTAACCGGATCAGCGGGATGCCTAATTTTCTGGCCAAGGGATAGCCCTTGCTGTGGCCGATGATGATATCCGGCGACAACTCTGTCGCCTCCTCTGCTATCTCGAAAAAGTCCGTCCCTTCACGGACAAGAGGCATCTCTGAGAGAACGCCGTCCGTGACCGCATGGATGGCCTCTGCCAAGTGCCCACTCTTGCCGCCGGAGGCGCAGAGTATCGGCTTGATGCCAATTTCCGACAAAAATGCCGCCAATCCGACGACCAGATCCTCCTCGCCATAAATTACTGCCCGTTTGCCCGAGATGTACTTATGTCCATCCACTAACGAATCAATCAGGCGACCGCGCTCAGCGCTGTATTTGGCAGGCATAACGGCGCACCCGCTGAGCGAGGTCAAGACCTCAACAAAAGCGTCCGTTTCGCGGATACCCATGGGCAGGCCCAGGCAATGCCTGCTCACACCAAAGCGAGTCGAAAGCAGCTCTCCACCGCCATGAAGATCAGCCAGGGTCCGTCCAAATTCAATGACGGCCTGGGACCCGCCCGTTTTTTTGATCTCATCGATGGTCGTGCCACCGTCAGGGATATTTTGATAGCTGACGAGGGCCGGGCCATCCAAGGTGTCCGAATAGTCCGGCAAGATTACCGGAGCGAGTGAAAAATCCGTCATCATCTCGCGCAGGTGGCGCAAATCGGCGGGAGATACCAGGCCTGGCAAAATGGTAACCGTGTCGTTCGGCGTGCCTTTTTCGGCAAGAGAGTCAAGAAGCCCAGTGATTGCCGCATGGAAGCCATCCATGTGGGTGCCGGAATAACTGGGGGTGCTGACCTGCACGATTACTGGCAAGAGGGCGGGATCGTTTACCTCTCGGGCGTACTCGTTTAGGTATCTGCTGACATCATCACCGATGGTCTCGGTCAGACAGGTGGTGGCAATACCGATGAGCGTCGGGTGGTACTTCTTAATAACGTTGGTCAGCCCAAGTTTCAGGTTGGGGCCACCGCCAAAGATGGCGTTCTTCTCGCCAAGTGCCGAGGAGGCAATGTCGATCGGTTCGTTAAAATGGCTGATGATGTAGCGCCGCATGTAGGTGGCACAACCCTGTGAACCGTGCAGAAAAGGAACCGCGCCTTCCACCCCCTTGAAGGCTATGGAAGCGCCCAGAGGGGCACACAACTTACAGGCATTGGTGGTGGAAACATATTTCGGAGGGATTGTGCTCATCATGACACCTCATTGGTTTTTTCGGGCACAAGGGTTGGTCGAGGCTTTGCTCTCGGCACAAAGCGCCAGATTGGACTCATCACCGAGGCGTAGACCTCACGGGCAAAATTCAACATGCCGGAAAAGCCAGCCAGGCACTCCTTGCGCTCGTGGTTGTGATCGCAGAAACCCACCCCGAGTTTGTAAGCAATGGGGCGTTCCTTGACCCCACCGACGAAAATATCGACACTCTTTTCTTCGAGAAAGGCAGTAAGTTCCAAGGGGTTCGCATCATCGACGATGATCGTGTCCGGGTCACAGATCTCAGCCAATTCCTGATAATCCTCCTTGGTACCGGTCTGCGAACCAACCATGGCAACACTCATCCCCAACATCCGAAAGGCCTTGACCAAGGAGAACGCCTTGAAGGATCCGCCAACATAAATGGCCGCTTTTTTGCCCTTCAGGGCTTCCTGATAGCGTTTCAACTCCGGCATAATAGCGGAGATTTCCTCGCGAACGACAACCCTGGTACGTTCGATGATCTCGGGATTTTTAAAATGAGCCGCCACGGCATAGAGCGAATCTGCCATATCCTCGATGCCGAAATAGGAGACTCGCAGTGAGGGGATGCCGTACTTCTCCTCCATCATGTTGGCCAAATCCATGGTGGAGCCTGAACACTGCACAACATTTAAGGCCGCTCCATGACAGCGACGGATGTCATCAACCCGGCCATCGCCGGTGATGTTGGCCACCACTTCGATGCCCATACGTTTGAAATAGTCGCGAACAAGCCAGATCTCCCCCGCCAGGTTGAAGTCACCTAAGATATTGATGCTGTAAGGCGAAATCCCTTCAATATCGCCTGTGCCGACCAAGCGAAACATGGCCCGACAAGCTGCCTGATATCCTGCTCGCTTATTGCCTTTGAACCCCTCTGACTGCACAGGAATCACCGAAATACCAGTCTCCTCTTCAACGCTGCGACAGACCGACTCCAGGTCGTCACCGATGATGCCAACAATGCAGGTCGAGTAAACAAAAGCAGCCTTGGGTTGATGACGGTCGATGAGTTCGATCAGAGCAGCGCGAAGTTTTTTCTCACCGCCAAAGATGACGTCGCGCTCCTGGAGGTCGGTGGAAAAACTCAAGCGGTGCAGGTCAGGGCCGGAGGAGAGCGCACCCCGTATGTCCCAGGTGTAGACCGCGCAGCCGATGGGCCCATGCACCAAATGCAGGGCATCGGCAATGGGGTAGAGCACCACCCGTGAGCCGCAGAAGACACAGGCCCTCTGACTGACTGCGCCGGCTAAACTGTCACGATCACAACTAATCTCACACGGGGTGTCACCTGTGCGGTAGATCTGTCCTTTTCGTTCATCTAGTATGGCTGCCTGCATGATATTCTCCTTTGTGTTGGTCTTCATCGGGATATATAGCAACCCGCGTGCCATAGTATTTTTTATTAT
>JAQUKQ010000101.1:0-4395 GCA_028718985.1 Desulfobulbaceae bacterium
GTGAGGATCGTTAGCGTCCGGCAATCGGACCACATTATGCTACTGGCAGATCAACAACTGGTGGCTGGCATTTAATGAGGTCGTCCAAGATTATTATATTTATTTCATATCCAACAATTCTTTTCGGCAGTAACTTATATACCGAATTATTTGTCAAAAAGTAATCCGCACCTATTGATAGGGCAGATCCTAATTGAATTGATTCATCAATATTTAAATCTTTGTAATCTGATTTCACCTTAGCTATTAATGCTGAATCAGATCCATCTATTTTATGGTAATTAAAATTTGATGAGGAATTCAAGAATGTCGAGCATTTTTTTGTCAGAGAAAATTCTTGCTTTTCAGTTTGGTTTATTATTGATCGTATAAGTGTTAATGCTGAAAAAAAACACTGCACGTTATTCTGATATATACTATTGAATATCTCCTCCATTACTCCGAAGTAGACAGCATTTTCTGCCCAATAATAGATTATTGGATCTGCATCAATAAATATACTGTCCCCACGCTTAAATGGAAATTTTACTTCCGTTTTCTTTTCCGTCACAGAAGATTTATCTGCCTCCCCTAGAACAGATCCCCACAATGCTTTGCATATGCCAGCAGAGTTTCGAAAATCTAATCTGTTGACCACGTCAAAGGTGGATGATATTGCTGCTTTGACATCATTTTCCTGTTGCGGTCCTTCCTCTTGTTGTGGGGCAGAAGTTTCTGGCTTGATGGGGACTAGCATGGCTAATTGCTTACCGTCCCGTTCGATAATGAACTCTTCTTGTGCAATGTTTGCTCGGCTGAGGAGGTCGCCAAAGTTTTGGCGGGCTTTCGTAGCCGCTATAACTTCTGGTGTCTTACCAGCCATATCCGTACCTTTATTAGTATTAGTTATTAGTATGACGAGATTTATTATACTCATCGATCATCTCAATCAAAATGATCACTACGATCGCCATGTTTTATTGATCATAGCGTATAGCATGGTCATTCACTTTACGCAACCATTATGATCAATTATTACGATCGATCGCAATAATCATAAAAAGATATCGATCAGTATGATCGATATGGCTAAAGGTCATTTTAAAAATGATTAATCTCGTCTCATTATGTGACTAAACTATATGTCGTAATGTTACATAAAAATACATTTTATGACAAGTTTGCATCATCTATAATGCCTGTAATTAGTGGAAATAATGACATATGTCAACATTTAAAATTTACTTTGACTATGTAAGGTGTTGGCCTCCGAAGCAGGTCGCGGGTCCGAATCCCGCCTCGTCCACCAGTAAAATCAAGGGGTTACATAATTTAGTCTGTAGCCCCTTTTTTAATTCCCCGCACTATTCCCCGCACGCAATAGATTTTCACATTATCCCCCACAAAATAAAAAAGCCCCTTACCGAAGCAAGAGGCTAGTGGTTGAATATTTATTTCCGGGCCTGGTCAACACTCCCCCCATGTTCGAGGTAAGCGCAGATTTGCGCCCACGTCACTGAATCCAGATTTGGATTGTCCTCATTGTAGTCAACCTCCTTAAAATTAAGGCGAGAGAATTTGATTAATTCCATAGAGGGCCGCCCTCATTTTTAAGGGTTGGTTTGCTTTAAAAAAAAGTCGGAAAGGGGGAAATTTAGGGGAAGGGGTGTTGACCGTGATCGCCATTTTGATTTAGGGGGGCCCCCTCTCATCTCGCCCTTTCTCCGCCAATCACATGACGTGTTGTAATCGTAGAGATTCAGTAACATCCATCAGTCTTGGTCATTCTGACCTTGATAAAAGTAATCTTCAGTGCAGCAGATTCTTAAACAGCTTATGATGGCCTTTCCCAAAGATCAAGACCCCCGCTTTGCCATTGTTGATAAAGCTCAGGACGAATCTTCAATATTCATGCAGGGTGCGGGGCATTTTGCTTGTTATTTATTTGCTAATTCTCATACTTATTTGACCAACTGAACCATTGCCAGTGCAGCGGATGATTTATTCCCAGAGTCGTCGGTTACAATCAGACTAAACGTGTAGTTGCCTAAAAGAGGATGTCCGGATATCGCTTAGTAAGCGAATAGAATATTTATGACTCAAGTCTCTGTTTAACGCTTTTCGCCCGCTTCTTTTTTTACCAGCATGATCGAGCAGGGCATTTTCCTGACCAGTTCTTCGTTGCTGCGCTCGAAAAAAAGATCCTCCAATATACCCTCTTTATGGGCAAGCATCACCAGGAGGTCAATTTTTTCTTCCTCGATGGTCTTCCGAATCTCCATGGTTGGCTCTCCTGTCCGTATTAACTCCTTGATGGACATGCCTTTTGTCTTTTCGGCTTCGACAAGGTCAGACAAGTCTTTTTTGGCGTTATCAAGAATTTTTTCATACTCTTTTTCAAGCGACAAGGTTCCCATGTTCCAGCCTTTGAGACCAAAGGGATTGTAAATGGAATGAATCACATATAGTTCCGCGTCATATTTTTGGGCGATTGAAACACCGACTTGAATAGCCCTTCTGCACGACTGGATCATTCTACTGACGACAAGAATACGTTTATACTCATTCACAATAAGCCTCCTGTTGATTTGTTACAAATCTCCTGCCAGTTGGCAGACCCTATGGTACGGTTGACAAAAAAAGATCGACATGCCATCCTTCAACTGCTCCGTTTGGCCTCTTCCAGTACTGAACTCCATCCCTAACTCAAGCTGTTGATCACGAACTTGTCCCAAAAGGAGCTGAGGTAACGTGTCTAAAGTAGCCGGTTAATTACCGCCGCCATTGGTTATCGTAGCTTCGGTCCCTGTCGCGATCCCTATCTTGCCTTCTGTCGTGATCCCTATCGTGGTCTCTGTCATGATCCCTGTCTCTTTCTTTAAACCTGACCTCTTTAGGGTAATGATCTCTTGGCAAGTCAACCCAAGGCCCACTCCGAGACCTTGCATAGAACCATCTGCCATCGTTGTAATGGTAGTGATATCCATCTTGGAAATAGTATGGTTCTGCACCTAGTACCACGACCGACGGCAGAAGTGGGACGACCATAACTCCTCCACCGTGACCGTGTCGCCCTGTTGGCACTGCGACACAAGCCGCTAGTGACATACCGATAAGTATTGTAATTGCTATCCTCTTCATATTGCCTCCTTCATTAAGGTTAGAGATACCATCAAATTTCAGAATTGATGGCGGGCGGTTATTCTTTTAATTCTTCATCATGATCACGTTCTCTCTCTGACTCCGAGGGATATCCTTTTGTCCCCTTTTTCTTATGGCGTTGCGTAGATGAAACGCGCTTATTCTTCACGTCTTCTTACGTTGCAGAAGGACTCTGTTTTGACTCTTTGCTTGGGGACTTGGTTTGAGTCGACCGTCGGATTTGTCATCTGTATGCTAAGAAAAAAGCAAAGGAAAGGAATAGGGTGCTCCCCCTATTTATAGACGTGATGCAGGTGTTGCTCGCAAACACTCCGAGCCCATGTAGGTGAACAATAATATAAGGGGTTCCCCTCATATGCAGCGATCAAATATCGTGTTTTAATTAAGGAGGTTTAATTGAACTGAATCAACTTCAGTAATGATACTTCCCTACCTACAGGGTACATATCGACTTATTTATAGCTTAAAAGGAGGCTAAATTCCATGCAAATCCAATTATCGCCACAGCCAATTGTATCACTCATCGCGGGGATAGCAATTCTTCTCGTTCCAAGACTATTGAATTATATCGTGGCCATCTATCTTATCATAATTGGCGTTCTCGGTCTCGGGCTTATCCATTGAAGACGGCGGGAGTCAGTACCGTCTTGTCTTGCATGATAAAGGTTTAATCACATCGGGAGGTTTTTCATGAAATGGACAGGTGTTTATCTTCTTGGTTTTGTTCTCTTGATTGGTGGTCTTCTGGCCGCGCTTTGGAAATTAGGTCTGCTGTCCAGTATCGGTACGACATGGCTTTGGATTGGGGTCGTTATTGCGCTCGGTATTGGCATCATGCTCGCAGTATCCAATAGTGGCAGCAAAGAAAATATCCAAATCGACCGGATGTGATTGAGTAGTTTCATCAATAATAATAGTTGCCGGATACGGTTTGTCAGAACATTCTGGCTCCCCCTCCATTCGAGAGCGACTACGGCAGGGTGAGCAGTTCTTCAATTTGAGCTTTAAATTCCAGAAGGGGGGTAAAACAAATGAAAATTTCAGCCTGGCTGGATGAAAAAGAAGCAGAGAACGTGGATGTGTCTCAAATAGAATTACCGACAGGCATGCATTATGATGAAATCCCAGACGAAACTATTTTTTTCGAAGAGATTAATTCTTGTGGGCTTCTCTGTACAGACAATCATCCATTTTCTACGGTCGAACGCTTTGGACACTGGTATTACAGTAGAGGTCAAGACAAGAAAGCAGGTC
>JAQUKQ010000101.1:4495-11578 GCA_028718985.1 Desulfobulbaceae bacterium
GGATTCTTGCCGTTGTTGCGGTCATGTTTGCTCTGGAGTGGGCTCAATATTTTGTCATATCGCTGTTGCTTGGAATCCTGTTCGCTTACACCCTTAATCCTCTTGTCGTCTGGCTCGAGAAAATCCGTATTCCGCGAATGTTCGGGACGTTATTGGTGATGGCTGGAGTCCTTTGCGGTCTGGTTTTCGGGACTTACTCACTGCGCGGGCAAGTGCAGACGATACTTGACCAGGTCCCCGAGGCGGTGAGTGCATTGTCGACCGGTCTCAAGGATTTGCGTGAAGGTCAAGCCAGCACCATGCAAAAGGTGCAAACAGCCGCAAACGAAATCGAAAAGGCGACCTCTCAGACTTCAGGAATGGATTCGACGCACAACAAAGCGGCGACGCGCGTTGTTATCGAACCTCCCGCTTTGAAGTTCGGCAACTTTTTGTTGATTGGGTCATTGGGTGTTGCGGGACTGATTGGGCAGGCAGCCATGGTACTCTTTCTGACCTATTTTTTGCTACTCTCCGGAGACACCTACAGAAGAAAGCTGGTGCGCCTTTCGGGGCCTTTGATGTCGAGCAGAAAGATAACCGTCCATATTCTTGATGACATTAATGCATCTATCCAGCGTTACATGTTCATGCTCCTTGCGACCAACGTACTGGTGGGGCTTCTTGCATGGATCGCTTTACGGTGGATCGGTCTCGAGAACGCTGGTGCGTGGGCCTTGGCCACAGGCCTACTTCATGTGATCCCGTATTTCGGTCCAGCGGTCACCGCAGCCAGTATCGGCATGGCGGCCTATATGCAATTTAATGCCTTGCCAGAAGCGCTGCTAGCCGCTGGTGTTTCACTCATGATTGCGACAATCGTCGGATCTTTCGTCACTACCTGGATGACCGGTCGAATTGCACGAATGAACACAGCTGCTGTGTTCATCTCCCTGCTGTTTTGGGCATGGATCTGGGGTATGTGGGGAATGCTGCTCAGTATCCCCATTACTGTAATCGTGAAAGTAGTAGCTCAGCACGTAGAGCAAATGAAACCGGTGGCAGAGTTACTTGGAGACTAATTACAAAAAAGTAGGAAGTTAATTGGAGATCAACTTCATGTTTAGCAAGGCTAACTTGCTATCATTCTTGATCAATAGAAGCATTATGGCTTTCCCGTTCATCCTTTCATCACCTACATTTCCAGCTGGAGCAGTTGCATCTTTACTCCAAGAGGAAATACCAGAGAGGTCTGGTCTCTTTATATTTTTTTTCATCGCCTTACAAATTAAAGGAAACAGCTGGATTGTTACAATCTTCGGCCTTGAATAATGCGCAACAGCAGAGCAATAACCGCGATGACTAAAAGAATATGAATCATTCCGCCCATGGTGTACGAGGATACAACCCCCAGTAACCAAAGGACAATCATGATAACGACAATGGTCTCCAGCATCTTTTTTCTCTTTGGCTAATTTTTGAACTTCTATGAGGGGACTCTAAAGGAAGATTATAAAGAATCCCAGCATCCTGCTTATCTTCTCTTATGCCGCCGCTTGCCCAAGACAAAGCGGTAGCGTGCTGACAAATTTTGAGCCGTTGGCCAAGGATTCATACCAGATGTCGCCACCATGCTGCCGCAAGATGTCCTTGGCCAACGCCAGACCCTGGCCAAGGCCTTCCTCCTGGATTGCAACCGAATCATCTGCTTTGCCCTGGACAAAGTCATCGAAGATACTCTCTTCCATCTCGACCGGAATGATGTCGCCTTCATTGGCGACATGGATTTTGTAACGACGGCCATTGCTGGATATCCCATAGGAAATGACGCCGGCTTCGTGGCAATGTCTAATCGCGTTGCTGAATAGGGCCCGGAAGACGCTTTTCAGCATCAGTCTGTTCCCCATCACATACGCATCACCATCAATTGAGAGGTCTTGTATGCAGGAGATTTTGATCTCTTTTCTCTGCAAGGCCTCTTGCATTTCGCCAAGGACCTGAGTGATGACCTCTTTTTTGAGTCCGATCCGTTCGGTCGGGATATCGCCATTTCCGTGCAGCAGCGTTCTGGTCAGAAGGCAGTAGTCCGCTGTCAGTCCTTTCAACTGAAGCAACTTCCCCTGCATGGTAATCAGCGCGCTGTTGACCCCGTATTCCAAGTCTCCAAATTTACCGCGTTGCATGAGTTTGATCATGCTCTCCAAATTCATTACTTCGCCACGCACATCATGCATGACCTGTTTCATTAACGAAGAAAAGACCTCACTATTGAAGGGGCGAAGTGGCTGGCACCATCGTGTAACCACCTCCTGAAACTCAATAAAATTAAATGGTTTTACCAAAAAATCCTTGGCGCCTCCTCTCATGGCGGCTTGAATACGGTCGGCGCGACCATCGCCGGAGATGACAATGGTTGCAGTCGAAGGACGGTGTCGCTGTATCCATTGCAACAGAGAGATGCCGTCCAGTCCCGGCAAATTGAGGTCAGTGATCACAAGATGATAGGAAGTGGTTGAGAGATTCTCCAAGGCATCGAGTCCATTGCTGCTCAGGTCAACTGACAGCTTCATTTCAGTCAAAATCCGCTGATACATGTCCAGCAGAGTGGGATCATCTTCTATCACCAGAATACGATAGAGACCGGCGCTGGTCGAAGCGCTTACTTCTTTGCCATCTATTTCCAGGCCAGACAGCAGAGCTTTGCCCACCGGTGGCACAAGAAAACATTCATCGATTGAAACTTTTCTTTGTGAAGTTGGCATGAACTCCCTCTGATAATTGAAAGCGGCGGCGGTTGCCCGCCTCGAAACTTGAGGCGGAATTACTTCTCTTATGGTTTGCAGTATAGGGTGGATGGATTATTTATCGAATAGGGGCTTCACCTCAATTACCGGACAGATGGCGTTATCCTGTTCTCCCAAGCAATGGTTTTGGCTTTGACATACGACGGAAATATTGATAGGGGTTAGAATAACGGCTTGAGTTGATGCGGGGGATAAGACTCAATTAATAATTGGAATCCAAGACAAGGCATGACAACGGGGTCGTCCACATGAATTCATCAATCAGGAAACGGATAATCATTGCCGAAGACCACACCATCCTGCGGGATGGTTTGCGGGCCATTTTTGTCGATTATCCGGAATTCGAGATCGCAGGGGAGGCTGCGGATGGGCTGGAGGCCATTCGCCTGTGCACGAATCTGACCCCTGATCTGTTACTGCTTGATTTTTCGATGCCCAGGAAGAATGGGGTCGAAGCTATTCCCGATATCAAGAGGCAGAGCCCGCGCACCAAAATTCTCATGCTTAGCGTCCACAGTTCGGTGGAGCACGTAGCGACCGCCATGCAGGCCGGGGCCGACGGCTATGCCTTAAAGGATTCCAAACAGGCGGAACTGCTGAGGGCGGTGAGAATGGTGCTGCAGGGGAAGAAATACATTCCGGAGGAAGTTGCCGAGCAGTACGAAGATTGGACACCCACGACTATCGGCATGACGAATGAGAGAAAAATGGCCTCGATCCTGACCAAAAGAGAAAAGGAGGTTCTCAAGATGGTGGCCGAAGGCAATACCAACAAGGAAATTGCCGATCTCCTTTATATCAGCCCCAAGACTGTGGACAATCACCGCACCAACGTCATGCGTAAACTTAATCTGCATAATCCCCAGGCCCTGACCTTTTATGCCATCCATATTGGCTTGGTGGAGTAAAGAGGGCCAGCGCAGGCGCCGCCGTCCTTATCCTCACCTTCCCACTTGCTGGCCGCTGTCCCCCCTTGTCGAATCCTCTTTCCCTTCCATGCAGGCCCTAATCATCTGGCAGACATTATCCGCTGAGCCGCTCTTACTCATATAGGCGCAGGCGCCAGCCTCCAACATGGCGTTATTTGTCCCAGGATCGTCATTGATTGACAGGGCGATGATACAGATCTCGGGGAAATTTTCTTTGATCAGTTTGGTGGCTTCAATGCCATTCATCTTCGGCATGTTCACATCCATGATGATGACATCGGGCCGCTGCTTGCCGGCTTGCTTTAAGGCCCTCTCGCCATCACCCGCCTCGCCGATGACATCGATATCAGCCTCATCCTGCAGGATCATCCTCAATCCATCTCTGACCACGGCATGATCATCGACCAACAGTACCCTAATTTTTTGAGTTTGCGGTAAGCTGCCGGACTTAGAGGCACGCTTGCTTTTCTTCTTCCCCTCGTTAACGAGACGAGGCTGGGCAACTTCATTCAATGTATAGGGCAAGATGATATCGGCGCAAAAACCTTTACCGATCGCGGTATTGATATGCAGTTCACCCCCCATAAGATTAAGCCTTTCGCGGATCGCGGTCAGTCCCATCCCGCCATCCGTCTGGGGGGGGGATTTCTTCTGTACTACGTCCATGCCGACGCCATCGTCGGCGATAGTAAACCGCAAGCGCTTCTGCGCCGTTAGCTGCAAGGTCATGCGACCCTCTTTGACATGGGAGTGTTTGACGATGTTGAAGCATAACTCACGCGCGGAATCGAACAGGAATACGATATCCTCGTTCGGGATATTATCCGTTCTCAACTCCTCCGGCACCGAGATCTTGAGGGTGAAATCAAATCTCTTCCATAGCCAGTCTGCCAACCAGTGGAGACTCTTCACCAAATTACTGTTATTTAAGACAGGCGGCTTGAGGTCGGAGGCCAGCGAGCGGGTGGAGGATACAGATTGACTTATCAGCGTTTCAATCTGCCGGATGGCCTGACGTTTGTCTGCGTTATTTTCACTGTTGGCGAGTCTCTCCAGGCGTAGGCCAGCCGCGACCAGGAGTTGTTGCAGGTCATTATGGAGGACAGTGGCGAGCCGCTGCCGTTCACGCTGCTCGGTCTGGGTCAGCTCCAGGGCCATTCGGCGGAGCTGATTCATGCTCTGTTGCAGCGAGACGGTGCGTTCTGCCACCTTAAGCTCCAGGTTTTTATTGGCCTCGAGCACCTTTTGTTCCATCTCCATACTGACGCTGACATCACTTAAGATAACCGATACCGCCACCGGCGCACCATCCTGACCCAGGATGGGTGATTGGGTGAGCTTGACAGCGATGGGTTTGTCCGACTTGGTTCTGCAATAGAGCACGGATTGACCCTCGCCGGCACCATTGTACAAGAGATCAAAAGCTTCAAAGCCTTTTGGCTGATCTGCAGGAAAGAGAGCATCGATTTTTTTGCCGAGTATCTCAGGGGCACTATAGCCGAACATCTGCTCTGCCCCCTTGTTCCAACTACGTATAGTGCCATCAAACTCTCGGCTGAGAATGGCGTCATGGCTTGAATCGACAATGGCCGACAACCAACTCCTGGTCGATTCTGCCAGCCTGAACTCAGTCATATCCTGCATGATGACAAAAAATCCTGCTACCTGGCCATAGTCATCGAAATGGGGCGAAAAGCGGCAGGAAATGTCGCGACAGCCGATATCCGCAAGATCAAAATTTTTTTCAAAGCGTGCGTTCTCGCCGGCCATGGCTTTCTCGATAAAGGGAAGGGCTACCGCATAGCAGCTGGGCCACATCACATTTTGTAACTTCAGGCCCATGACTTGTTCCGCTTTGAGAGTGAACAGTTCCCGATACGCCTTATTGGCAAAGAGATGCCGTTCTCCGGTGTCGACATAGGCCACCTGCAAGGGTAGGGTCTCGTTTAAGACTCTGAGGAGGTTGGCCTGACGTAACGCCTCTTCCTCCTTTTTCCTGATTGTGGTGACATCCAGAAAGGTGACCAAGACACCCGTGATATGGTTACTCTGGGTTCGGAACGGCAGTACCCTCTTCAGATACCAGGAGCCATCTTCGGACTGGATCTCTCTTTCGATGGAAACCAGATCCTGCATGACTTTTTGGGCGTCATTCAGCAGGGATAATTTAGAAAATGTCGTGCCGAAATCCTCAAGGGGACGGCCGATATCCGTCGGCAGAATCCGGAAGAGTTTCTGAATTGCCGGCGTAAAACGCTTGATATTAAAGTTAGCGTCCAGAAAGAGAAAGGCCACATCGCTGGAGGCCAGGAGATTGTCGAGATCGTTGTTAGTCTCCTCAAGTTCCGTTAGCTTATCAAGCAGTTCGGAGTTGACCGTGGTCAACTCCTCGTTCATGGACTGCAACTCTTCCTTGGAGGTCTCTAGCTCCTCATTGGTGGCCTGGAACTCCTCATTCAAGGACATGGCCTCTTCATTGCTGGCCTTCAGTTCCTCGTTGGTAGTCTCCATCTGTTCGATGGTGTTTTCAAGACTGTCGCGGGTCTGGATCAATTCATCTTCGAGCTGATGGATGATAATCTCCTGCTCGTTAATGTCCTCTTTGGTATTTGGCACATGCGGCAGCTCGGGTTGGCATTCCGGCAGATCGGCAAAGGCTATCAGGAAGAGTTTTGAATCAAGGTGCCGATCCTCAATCTGTCGGACGTTGATTTTCACCTGTCGATAGGGTCTACCCTCGAAGTCCGGCAGGCGGAGGAGGAGTGTTGCTGACAGTTGTTTATTGGCATCCATATCCCGCAGTATGGCTCGCAGAGGGGAACGCATCTCCAGCGGCACCATGGCCAGGAGATTGATGTTGGGGCTGCCGTCCGGTATTTTCAAAAACAAACTTGTATCGCCTAAGAATTGCAAAATATCGTAGGAAGCATTGACAATAACGCCGCACGGAGCAAAATGTTTCAGGAGTTGATTCTCGCCTAATACCTTTAAATTGATTGGTTTTTTAAGCTCGGTATTACGAGCGAGCTGGGGGAAAAGTCCCTCATGCTGTCTCCTGCGGGAAAAGGGAGTCAGGGGGATACGGAGCGAGGCGATCTTTTGATAAATCCGCCACTTCTTATCAATAGGTTGAAAGAGATCCTCGTCGCGACCGATGGTCTCTGCATTGCCGAGAAACATCACTCCCTCAGGCTTTAAAGCGAAATGAAAGAGGGAGAGAATGCGGCGCTGGGTCTCGATTTTAAAATAGATCAAAAGATTACGGCAGGAGATGAAGTCAATTTTAGAAAAAGGCGGATCCCTGATCAGATCCTGCTCGGAAAAGGTGATTGACTCCCTGACCTTTTTCTTGATCCGGTATCCGTTTCCAT
>JAQUKQ010000102.1 GCA_028718985.1 Desulfobulbaceae bacterium
CCTCCACTACAGCGACGACAAACTTCTCTGGGTCAAGGAGTTGATCAAGGAGGCCAACCTCTCGACAATCGATCTCGACGCCTTACTCAACCGCTTCAAGAGTCAATTTGCCTACGAACCACGCCTTATCCTGCTTGAACTGATCTTCCGTGTTATCTATGCTGGCGAAAAATTTGTCGATCCAGAGGTAGAAACGGCCCGCCGGATCGCCCTCTTTCTCGAGATTTCCGCCCATGACATGCAAACCATCCATAGTCGGCACACCCAACGCTTCCGCCAACAGGCCTCCGAAGAGGAGCAAAGCTATGAGGTTCTGGGGGTGAGTCGCGGGGCGACCTTCGAGGAGATCAAAAAGGCCTATCGCACCCTCTCCATGCAGTACCACCCAGATAAAGTCGCACACCTGGGCGAGGAATTCAAACGGGTGGCAGAGGAGAAGATGAAAGAGATCAACGCCGCCTATCAGTATTTCAAAAGCAAGAATAACGGCAGATAAGAAACACTCAAGCCAGAACGTCGGAGAAGTGCGGCAGGATGAAGGAGGGAGGGCACTGATGGTGGTGGCCGCGAGGATAGGGCCGGACTTTTTATATTAGGGGCATGGCATCTATGGCATAGATGCCGCCAAAATCTTCCAAGGCTAATCGAGTCCAGTTCCATGAGAGGGCTCTGTCCTCTTTTCTTGCACTTCCGTCCAGACCAAGCGTTTGCCGGCAAGTGCCAGCTTGGCTCCATCAAGTGCCGCCCGCGCAAGATTACTGGCCTTGAGCTCCGCCACTTCGGCCCCTAAGACCGCATCCACGACCTCGGAGGGGAGCAGCTCCTCTTCTGATGATGCTGGCAGGTACCCCCCCTCCGCACCGACCACCCGCCGCAGCAACCCTACCCGAAGCAGATCATCCAGTACCAAACGGACAAATCCTGCCGGCTGCCGAATTCGTTGCACAAGGCTCGCAAAACTCGTCACGGTTCGCCGATGGAAATCCGCACCAGCAGCTTCGAGAATAGTGAAGGCAATTGCGAGTCGGAGGCTGGGTAACAATCTCGCGTCATCGCGGCCATAACCCCGCCACTCTTGGATGGCATACGCCACTTCGGCACCCACCAGGAAAATCATCCAACCGGCATAAAGCCACAAAAGAAACAGGGGAAGTGTCGCAAAAGAGCCATAAATGGCATTGTAATTCGAGACACCGATCTGCAGGTCAACATAGAAGGATTGGACAAAGAGCCAGCCCATGCCGCCGACAAGGCCACCAGACAGGGCGGGGAAAAACTGCACATAGGTGTTGGGGAGAAAACGATAGAGCAAGCTGAAGCTGCTGACCACGATAGCGAAGGGCAGGACTGCAAGTAATAAACTGCCCAGCCAGGCAACAGGCAACAGGCCATGGAACCACATGAAGAGCTTGGGGCTTTGCAAGGTCGCCTCGGCCGCAAGCACCAAGTTGATCGTCACCGGCAGGATGATCATCAAGGCGAAATAATCAAGAAGCTTCCGGCTGATAGGCCGACCGCGATTCGCCTTCCAAATGCAGTTCATCGCATCCTCGATCGAACTGAGGACCGATAGCACCGTCACCAAAAGGCCAAAGATACCAAAGGCTCCCAAGGCGGCAAAATTGGTCCTGTCAACATAGTCAAACACCTGATCCACTGCCCGAGTCAAGTGAGAGGCCATGCTCTTGCCTGTTCCCCGTTCATCTGCGGGCTTCGATGCATCAGCCACAGCGGGTGGCGCCAACTCCCCTTCGGCGGGCATTGTCACCTTGGCGGATGATGAATCAAGCCGCTCGATAAAGGCGTAAGCCACTTGCCTCATCTGCCCGCCTGCCCCCAAGCCTTTCAGAACCGATGTCCCCAAAGCGAGCATCGGCACCATGGAAAGAACCATGGCGAAGGTGAGAGCGCTGGCCCTCAGCGGTATCCGGTCGATCTTAAACTCTCGACAAACAATAAAAATAACCCGCAGGAAAGCTCGCGCAAATCGCGCCAAGGCCCCCTCCTGCAAAGCAGGCATCGCCCAGACCCATTCTTGTCTCTGCCTGAAAAACCAGCTAAGGCGCTCGCTGATCGATCCCGTTTCTGGAGTCATAGGTCCGGACATTCTCCCCCTTTTAATGGAACTGGTCCATAAGCCTTGACACCGCGAGTTTGTTGAGACGGATAGCCTTATCGATCTGACCGTTTTGCTCGTAAAATTCGGCCAAAACGACCATGACCTCAAGTGGCGGGGCAACACTGATCAAGGCGCTTTCCAAAATCGGTACAGCTTGCTCGACGGCCCCTTTCTTGTAGAGGACAAGGCCAAGTCCTGCCAGGGCCTCGTCTGAATCTTTGTTGATTTGCAGGGCCTGTCGAAACGATTTCTCGGCCGAATCCAGCTTATCCAAGGCAAATTGCGCTTCACCAAGTCCGACATAGGCCTCAATTGATTTCGGCATGATCTTGTTGGCGGTCATAAACTCGCGGAGAGCGGCGCTGTGCATCTTCCGGGACAACATGACCCGGCCATAGTTGACCCTCCTGATGTATTCATTCTCTTCCTTGCTTTTAACAACATTTTGCAGAGGCTGAAACGACTCCTTCCATTGTTCCTTTGACCAGTCCCCCAACAGAAACTTGAGGTTGTTGGCGAGGATATCCTCGATATTGAAGGTGTAAGGAACCACCGCCTGCAAAACGCCATCACCGGAGAGCAATATGGCCAATGGCATCATAAAAACGCCATAACGATCATAGACCTGTTTTTTCGCATCATCAAGCACCGGGATCGTGAGCACTTGATCTTCGATCATTTTTTTGATGGTACTCCGATCCCGGTCATCAGAAAAAATAGCGTAACAATGCAAACGCCCACGAAACTGATTATTGAGCTTCGACATGACCCCCGCCAAATTCACGGAGCGCTGTTCCTTAAACGGTGGGTCGACTGAGAAAAACATCAGTAACGATGGTTTGCCAGAGGCTGGCTCAAATGTAACCGCCTTGCCACCGACCAATTCAGGCAGGATGAAACCTGGCAGTTTGGTATTCTCTTTGAAATTGATCAACTCAAATCCGGCGGCAAAGCCCTGACCTGGCAACAAAACAATCAGCACCAAGATGAGAGTATGAGTCAGGTGGTGCAGACGATTCATTTTGTCCCCATCGGGTGACAGTGCGTGCATAGCATCATAACGTCTTCTTCTGGAAGCAAGTTACGATACGCAGAGGCGTGCGGAGAATGGCAATCAACACAGGAGAGTTTATCCTTCCTCTCTTTAGGCCCAGCCGCGATAAACGTTGGATGTCTCTGCACCGGATGGTTATTGGCCTGCTTTCGAATGGCCGGGTGACAGCGTGTGCAGTTGTCGTTGATCGTCTCAGCCATTTGCAAACGGTATTTACCGCCGTGTGGGCCATGACACGGCGTGCAACCCTTGGTTTTGATGATTTGGTGAATCATCGGTTTATAGATCTTCTCCTTAAATTCGTGGCAATTGATGCACAGAGTTGTCTGGTTATTCTGCAGGAGCTTCGGCCACTTTGACGCATGAGGATTATGACACGCATTACAGGCACCCATGCCGATGGGGCCATGCTGAAACGAATACTCTTCAACCTGCTCCGCGAATTTTTTGTGACACTTGTAACAGAGGGCCGCAACATTTTCACCGCCACCTTCAATGGTAAAGCGCATGGGCTGATCCGGACTCCACTGACTTGGGCGCTCCTCGGCTTGGTGACAGAAGAGGCAGCGCCACTCGACAGCAGCGGGTTTGTGCTGAGTTTTCACGCCGTCAAATTTATGTTGATGACATGAATAGCATACCTGCTCTTTAACGTTTGGTGGCACATAATCGGAGGAAACGACTGTGAGCCGATGGCACTCTTGGCAGGGTTTCTCAGTCTCTGGCACATGAAAAGGCAGATACGTCGATTTATCCGGCACAATGGCACTCTCGTAACTTGGGGCATAAAAGACATTGGCACGGTAAATCCGATGGCCAAGCTGGCGAATTTCGATGGCGTTATCCTTTTCATAAACCAGGGGCAAGCGGAGATGCAGACTGTCTTTGTGCTTGACGGCATTAGCCTTCTTGCCGTCAAGCTGGCTGCCGTTCACAAAAAAACTAAACTCCTCAAGGGGGGCTGGTGTCTGCGTGACCCAAGTAAAGTACGACACTGTTGCCCATATGGCAGGAACCCCATCGTCAACCGCTCCTGCCTGGAGCGGCCAGAGGTGTAACAAAAAAACAGAAAAAACAACTCCGGCAGCACATGCCGTCAAACGTTTATTCATTGGTGACTGTCAAACTCCTATCGAGAACGCAGCATAGTTGACTATCAAGTAGTGTCGCGCGTTATTTCCAGCGCTGGTCATACAGGGTCATCAGGCGTGATATTGCCAGCTTATTCAAACGATTCGCCTTGGTGTTATCACCTTTTTTCTCATAAATTTCAGCGAGGGCAATGATGACCTCGAGTCTCGGTTCCGGCGCAATGAAGGCGTTCTCCAATTCAGGAAGCGCCCGATCAATATCACCCTTGCCGTAATAAGAGAGTCCCAAACCAGCAATAGCGCCATCAGACTCCTTATCAATCGTCAATGCCTTCTGGAAAGACTCCTCAGCCTTGCTCCAATCCTTGAGAGCGACATAAGTATAGCCAAGCTCCAGATAGGCCGAAATGTCCTGCGGCATGATCTTGATAGCGGTAGAAAATTCCCTGGCGGCTTGGCTGAACATCTGCTTGCCCTGCATGATCTTGCCATAATTTACCCGACGGATATACTCCTTCTCCGATTCACTCTTAGTCGTACTCTCCGCTGGCACGAGTGAGGCCTGTAACTGCTCTTTATTCCAATCTCCGAGCAACAATTTGAAGTTGCCGTCGATCAACTCCCTGATGTTGTAGGTATAGGGAATAACCTCATGCAATTTGCCATCGCTGGTAATCATAACCGCCAGCGGCATCATAAAGGCCCCGTAGCGGTCATTGACCTCCTTGTTCGTGTCGGCATACACTGTTATTTTATTGGCAAAAGGTTTGATGTAATCAGTAACAACCTGTGCTCCTTGGTCATCGCTGAAAACCCCGACGATTTCAATTCGGTTTTTGTATTGATCGACCATCGTAGCCATAGCAGACAAAAGGGCAAGCGATCGTTTCTGTCTAAATTCCGGCCGGATCGAGAAAAAGATAATCAGCGATGGTTTCCCGGCTCCGGGAGTAAAGGTCTTCCGCCCCTGACCACCTAAGGTGTCTAGCGTGAAGGACGGGAGTTTCTCGCCATATTTGAAGTTCCGCAGATTTGCCTTCTCGCTCTCGGCAGAAGCATAACTGCACAATAGGCCGAGAGCCAAGGACATGGAGGCTAGGGCAACAAGAAGACGGGGCGCAATGGACTTTCTGAAAGGTGTGAGCATAGAGAGTTCCTTCTACGGGCAATAAAGTTTAGAGATTTATCAAAAAAATACCTTCAAAACCTGTTTTTTTCAATTTTCCGCGCACCGACTACTTGCCTACTGGATTATCTCGATCATACTTCTTGGGGTTGTGACAACCGACAACACACCCTCCCCCACTCTCGCTCGGGGTGTATGTCAAGCTGATGGTAAACTTTTTCTTATATTGGATGCTTGTGCGGATGTGTTTCGCTTGGTTTGAGGCATGAATATCGTGGCAAGTCATGCAGGTCCGCCCATCTTTTTTGCGGTTGACGTGTACAAAATGAAGATTCTTGGTCCCATCCCTAAAGCCGGTCTCAACGCTTTTCGCATCGAGGTAGACCTTGCGGTTATGACAGTTAAAGCAGAGTTCGTAATGGCTCTCAGCAAAGTTTTCAGTGAAATTTTCGGTAAAGTTGGCCCGTAGCAGTTTTCTATACTCTGAACCATGCACCAGATGGCATTGACCACAATCATCGGTACGCACAGGCCCATGTTGAAATTTACTCTCGTGGATCAACTTCTCAAGTGGCTTGTGGCATGCAAAGCAGGTCTCCTGCATGGAGGTCTTGAGTTGTTTTTTAAAGTTCGTGGAGTGCGGGGTATGACAGGTCGTGCATTTCCCTTCCGCCACCGGTTTATGGGGCACCTTGCTGTGTTCAATCTGTTTAGCCACTTCGGGTTCAAGTTTACGATGGCAGCTGAGACATAATTCCTTGAGAGGCTGCGCATAGTTAATATATTTACCGTCTTTATCCTTTGGCGTACGGAGATGAGCCTCGCTTTCAGAACCGTGCTGATCGTGGCAAAGAATGCAACTCTTTTTCACCGGCTCATGCACGTGTCTGCGCGAAAATTCCTCCTCTCGTTCTTTGTGGCAGTTCAAACACAATGGCGCCCCCTCTTCATAGAGCAAGCCCCTAAATTGCGAGACATGTGGTGAGTGGCAGGCATTACAATCGCCTGACTCAAATGGCTCATGCATAACCTTGTATTTAACCATGCTCTTGCTGTGGCAGTTGGCGCAAAGCCCAGCAATGCTCTCCCCTTTCAGATGATAGGCCATATTCGATTGATGCGGATCATGGCAAACGGTGCATTCACCCTGCTTGACCGGGAAGTGAACAACCTTGGCACCATTGGTCATGCCCTCCGCCTCCTTGTGACAGCTGTAGCAAAGGGCCTCCCGGTCTTTTTGTAGAAATTTCTTATAGGGACTCCCATGGGGGTTGTGACACTGCAGGCAAGCTCCATTTTTAAATGGGCCATGTTTGAATTTTTTCTCGCCGAAGTTGTCATGACATCCTTGGCTGATACAGGCCCCCTGCTGTTTAATCACCGTGTACTTAGTGTTCTCCTTTTCTTGTGCATGGCACTGCTCACAGGGGCCAGCCAACTCATTTTTACTATGCAGATAAAAGGGGAAAAAGCCTTTCGGTGCTGGGCCTGATGACGCTGTTCGCAAAAAAACAGCCTGATTCACAGCACCGCCACCGGTCCCCATCGTGATAGTGTTCAATCCAGCAGCGAGTGGCACGACCTGGCTGAAGGCCCCATTGCTCACCGAGGCGCTAAACGATTGCTCGCCGCTTGCGCCCTTCACTTGCAACGTGACGCTGCCCCCCTCATCGGAGCTATAGCCAACCAGCCTGATCTCATTTTTGCCTACAAATGACTTGTCCGGCGGGAAGACAATCCTCGCTTCCGCCGCCAAACCAGTCGTCGCGGAAAGCAAGAGAACCGCTACCCAAAACGCCCTAGGCCAAAAGAGAAATACTTTGCGTGTCATCATATTCGTTTGCTGTCTAATTGAGTGGTTACGTCTTAAATCCGTCCTCGATAAAGAACTCCCCGGCAACACCACGGATTGCAGCAAGATGCAGCACCACCAGATAGTTACGAAAATTGTATAGGAATGGTTGCACAAAATCCAGTGATTATTTCTACACTGTCGTCTTGGCAATTTTCTTCCGTTCGCTGGATATCGATCGAACGTTTGGCGCAAAAAACCAGTAAATGGCACAACAGAGACAGCAATATCTTAGCCAACGATGAAAAGGAAACGGGGGGATTTTGGGTCAGATGAGAATAGGACATGCGGCAGAAAGAGATCCTCGACGAAATTGACACTTGGCAAGACGTAAGCCAGTTGGTGCAACCATTTTGCCGCTGAAAATTTTCTCCGAACTGCTACACTAACGAGATGAAATTGCTAAAAAATACATCGAACTGATGCATCATTTTTTGATGGTTTTTTTTGAATCCGCCAAGAGCTCGGCAGGATTGACATATCTCCCATTCAAGGAAGAGATCCACCTTCCGTCCTTCCTCCAATAATTTTCAACATCGGCACAATCTCCGGCATGATTGACAAACTGAACGCCGAGGATATGAGGGCGACCCGGTACCGAAATGGCCTCCACCTGGCATTCAACCGATGTTGCCAACACAGTGAGGCTCTTAGGGAGGGGCTCCAATACCGCCTGGTCGTGCCATTTGAAGAGGGGAATCGTGGTGGGAAGATGCTGGAAGGCGGGATGCTCACGACCATCTTTGGTAAGATGCCCGTCGACAAAGCCTATGCTGGCACAATAGTTTTTGCCAATTCTGGCGCCCTGCACTTCGGCCAAGAGTTGGTGACCAAGACCAATTCCCAGATATGGTCGGTCACTGGCAATCGCTTGCCTGATCAAGGCCTTTTCGTCCTCCCAATAGGGCATGCTGGTGTGGTTTTCATCAATTCGACCACCCAAGACGATCAAACCGTTATATCGAGTGAAGTCTGGGAGCTTCTCTTTCCAAACCCGAACCGGCTCAAGCGTTACATTACAATGCTTGGCCGCCTGCTGCAGATACAGCCCTGGGCCTGTCCAAAGAGTCTGCTGCAAAACGAGAAATCGCTTGGGCATGGTTTAGGTAGTAAACGTTTAAGGCAGTGAGGAACAGTTTTCGCCTTCAGGGATGTCCGAGCCTGTTGGCAGCACCATGTGCAGAGGAGAGATGTGAAACCGACAGACAGTTGGTCTGCCGGCCTCACAACGTCAATCAATATGGTTTATTAGAAAGCCATGGAGAGTGTCACCCCGCCATAGATGAAGTTATCCTTGCCGGTAGTACTACCATTCGCCACTTCCTGGCTTAAGCTCTCAATCAGATCGCCAGCATCACTAGTCAACGGGAAAGAGTAATTGAGTACCGGTGTGACGGAGACATACTCAGTTACTGGGATAGAAACCGAGGCGGTCAAAAGCCCGTCATGGAAGCCACTGTAGGAATTTGTCGTGGCGTTGCCTACTCCATTGTATTCCGGGTATGTGCTTGCGTCATCGGCGCTCAAGTAACCGACCTGGGCCCCCAGATCGAGATTGATTTTCTCGGTAATCGGTACACTGTGCGATATCCCTAGGGTTGCGTACCATCCCGGGAAGCCATCATAGTCCCTATAAACACTTAATGTCGGGGTCAATAGGACATTGAGGGCAACGCGGCCGAAGATCTCCTGGCTGTCTTTCCCTATGAGGCCATAATAGATATACCCGGCTGTCAGATCCACCATCCCCATGCTCCAGTCGTAGGCCAAGGTAAAATCTGTCTCTGTCCAATTATTGGTCCCTGCACCTTCAGCGGCATTGACATACACATCAGTGTCCTCGTTGCCCCAGACATTGGCAGAGAATCCCTTGTAGGCCACTGTCATTGAAGGCTGAATGACCAGACTGTCCTTGCTCAACTCAAATCCGCGCCAAACGTACTTGCTCAAGACGCTTACCGAAAGATCGGCGGTCGGTTTATCCTCTGCCGCCATCGCCGCACCAGCAAACTGCAGGCAGCACAAAGCCCCCAACACTACCAAACTGATTTTTTTTCGTGATTCCATTGTCTTCTCCTTTCCTTTGGATGTGTATTTGTTCAGGGCGGCCCATACCGCCCTGATTGATAATCTATTATGAAAATTTGCCCACCAAGATATTAAGCCTGCTTCGAACCCATCTGGAAATCAAAGTAGGCGTGACCTCCATGCTCACAAATATCAAGGCCCTCGATTTCCTCTTCCTCTGTGACCCGCAGGCCAACAGTAGCTTTCAAGATCTTGAAAAGAATGTAGCAACAGCCAAATGACCAGATGAAGGCCGTACCAATTCCAAGCAGCTGAACACCAACTAGTTTGGCGGTAACGCCTTCAATGTTAAAGAGGGCTGCAGCCAAAGTCCCCCAGGCGCCATTGATACCATGAACAGAGACCGCCCCAACTGGATCGTCGATACCAATCCGGTCAAAAAAGAGCACTGCGAAGACAACAAGGATGCCACCAATCGCGCCGATGATGATGGAACTGGTCGGCGAGACATTGGCACAACCGGCGGTAATCGCGACCAAACCGGCCAATGCACCGTTTAAGCTCATGCCGATATCCGGCTTTTTAAAGATAATCCAAGAGGTCAGCATGCCAGTAACACAGCCGGCAGCTGCTGCCAAATTGGTGTTGACAAAGATCATGGCAATGGTGGTATCGCCAACCGTCGTCGAGCCTGGATTAAATCCAAACCAACCCAACCACAGAATAAACACACCGATCGCAGCCAGCGGGATATTGTGTCCCGGAATAGCCTTTACCTTGCCCTCTTTCGTGTATTTCCCGATCCGCGGGCCGATGACCATAGCCCCGGCCAATGCTGCCCATCCACCAATAGAATGGACAACCGTTGAACCGGCGAAATCAATAAAGCCAAGCTTACCCAGCCAACCACCGCCATGGAAGAGGCTACCCCAAGCCCAACCGCCAAAGAGCGGGTAGATAAAGGCAGAGATGACGGCACTGTAGATAAGGTAGGTTACAAATTTGGTCCGTTCAGCCATGGCTCCTGAAACGATGGTGGCGGCCGTTGCAGCAAACACAACCTGGAACATCCAGAAAGCGAGCACCCAAGGGTCACCACCGATCGTAAAGTCACTCAGGAAAAACCCGTCCGTGCCAAACCAACCGGTGGTCGTGTTGCCGAACATCAGGCCAAAACCAACGGCCCAGAAGGCAAGTGAGCCAACGGCAAAATCCATCAGGTTTTTCATCATGATGTTGATCGAGTTCTTGGCCCGGGTAAAACCGGCCTCGACGCAGGCAAATCCAGCCTGCATAAAAAAGACAAGGGCAGCACAGACCAGTGTCCAGATATAGTTCAGGTTAGTCTGCACGCCTTTGATCGCATCAGCGTTTGTCGCAATCGTCGGCGCGGCCTCATCAGCTGCCCAGCAGAGGGCAGGCACAGCCATTAGGGCTAGAAGTATCAGTAGTTTTTTCTTCATAAGTTTCTCTCCATCACGTTAAATTTTGCCAAAGCCCTTAGGCCTGATCAGTGTTATAATAAAGCGCCCTTAGATTGCGGCCTTTCCTTTTTCCCCTGTACGAATCCGACAAACCTCCTCGACCGGTAGCACAAAGATCTTGCCGTCACCTATTTTGCCGGTGCGGACACTACTCATGATGGTTTCAACCACTTCATCAACTCTGCTTGCCTCAACCACAATCTCCACTTTGACCTTCGGGATGAAATCAACAACATATTCAGCGCCCCGATAGATCTCCGTATGCCCCTTCTGCCGTCCAAACCCCTTGACCTCACTCATGGTCATGCCAGTGATGCCTAAGGTGGCCAGGGCCTCCTTCAACTCATCAAGTTTGAATGGTTTAATAATCGCCTCAATCTTTTTCATACTGTTCTCCCATGGTTGCGGTTCGTGCTCTGATGCTTCTGTATGTTGGATCAGGGCAATGGCCAATTTCAAAAATTAACAGACAAGCGATGTCTTGTTTATTTAGCACCATTCATGCCACAAATACTATTTTTCCAAAAAATATTTTTATATACTGTACTTCCAGTATGTTAAAGTCATTAAGCACCATCGCAATCGCGACAAAGCTTCTTTTTATATTTTACTTTTTTGTTATAAATAAAATTTCAAAGGAACGTAATTGTACTAAAATGCAGGCAGCTAAGCGACAGCCCCTTTTCACTCAAGCCCGGGCCGCACGCCAGAAAACGGATCAACTAACGCAGGCCATCCTGCAAGGAAAGGTACCATGCCAAGACAACAGATTGATATTGCAGAAAATGAGCCGACA
>JAQUKQ010000103.1 GCA_028718985.1 Desulfobulbaceae bacterium
CCGATCTTAATAGAAATGAGCCATCGCAGTAAAGACTTTATTGCTGTGACTGATGAAGCAGAGCAGTTGTTGCGAGAGGTGATGGGGATTCCTGCGAATTATAAAGTTCTATTCTTGCAGGGCGGTGCTTCGACTCAGTTTGCCATGGTGCCGATGAACCTGCTCGGTGCAGGAAAAACCGCCACCTATCTTAACACAGGCGTCTGGTCGAAAAATGCGATCAAAGAGGCCAAGTTGCTTGGAAAGGTAGACGTTGCTTTTGACAGTGAGGGGACGACTTTTGATCGTTTGCCAGAGAGCTTGGATTACTCATCGGCCGATGCAAACGAGTACCTCTATTTCGTTTCAAACAATACAATTTATGGAACGCAGTTTCACGAGTTCCCAAAGACAAAAACAACCATGGTTTGCGACATGAGCTCCGACATCCTCTCTCGGCCGCTGGATGTCTCCTCCTTTGGTCTCATATTTGCTGGAGCCCAGAAAAACATGGGAACGGCGGGCTGCGCAGTGGTCATTATTCGCGAGGACCTGCTCGATAAGGCACCTACCACTCTACCTACCATGTTCAAGTATAAGACTCATGCCGACAAAGGGTCGATGTTCAATACCCCTCCTTGCTTCGGAATCTATATCATTGGACTGGTCCTGAAATGGCTGAAGGCCCAAGGTGGCGTTCCTGCCATAACCGAGATCAACAACAAAAAGGCGGCTTTGGTTTATCAGGCCATAGATGCCACCGACTTTTATCGGGGGCATGCCCAGAAGCCCTATCGCTCCAAGATGAATATCACCTTTACCCTGCCTACCCCAGAGCTTGAGGCCAAATTTGTTAAGGAGGCATTGGTGAAAGATCTTAACGGCTTGAAAGGACACCGCTCTGTTGGTGGAATCCGAGCCTCTATCTACAACGCTTTTCCTCTGGAGGGGGTTGAGAGGCTGGTTGAATTCATGGCGGACTTTGCCAAACAAAACGGCTGATTCGAACATGCTTTTATCTCTCAACGTTTCAACGAGTTATGGACTATCAAGGCAATGTCATCCGACCTCCGAGCGAGACCAACAGCATTATTTTGCAGGTGACGGTCGGGTGCTCACATAATCGTTGCACCTTTTGCGGGGCGTATAAGGAAGAAAAGTTTCGCTACAAAGATGAGGCTATTATTGATCGTGATCTCGCCTATGCTGCACAACACTTTCAGCGGCATAGGCGTATGTTCCTGGCTGACGGTGATGTCGTGAGCATCCCACAGCATCGATTAGTTCCTCTTTTCCAAAAAATCAACTGCAAACTTCCTTGGATCCGGCGCATCAGTTTGTATGGCAACAGTCGGGGTCTAAGACACAAGACTGTTGATGACCTCTTGACCTTGAAGGCTTTGGGGCTTGATCGAATTTACATGGGCTTGGAGAGTGGCGAAGATGCTGTTTTGGCCAGCGTCTGCAAGGGAAGTACTGCCGCTCAAATGATAGCGGCGGCCCGTAAGGTTCGTGAGGCTGGGATCTTTTTGTCGGTCACTGTCCTGCTTGGTATTGGCGGTAGTCAAGGGTCGACCCAACATGCTGTCGCTACCGCCGAGGTGCTGAATCAAATGGCCCCCAACCAAATTGCCGCCTTGACGGTTATACCCATTCCAGGCACAACGTTATATGACGACATGAATCGTGGTCATTTTCAACTGCCGAACGAATTGAGTATCTTGCAAGAACTCAAAACGTTAGTTAACCACATCAAACTTGACAAGGTTCAGTTCCAAGCCAATCATGCCTCAAATTTTCTCCCTATCGATTGCCGACTCGAAAGAGACAAGTCCATCACTCTTGCCAGAATCGAACAGGCCCTGGCCGGCGCTATCCCTTTGATGCCTGATTATATGCGAGGCCTTTAATCACTGCCATGTCTGAGCAACATCAACATGTTACCAAACAACAAACCACATCGCTGATCTCTTCTGAGGAAGTTGGCGAAAAGGTTGATCTGAAAGGTCTTACACTTGACGATATAGTCCATTTTATCAAGGCGTTGGGTGAGAAATCATTTCGAGGTCAGCAGATCTTCTCTTGGCTCTATCGTCCTGGTATCAGCTCTTTTGCACAGATGAGCAATCTCTCCCAAGAGTTTCGTTCCAAACTTGCAGAGATTGCCGTGATCAGCCAGCTAACCCTTCAGGCTCGGGAAGAGTCCAAAGATGGATCAGTTAAATACGCCTTTGTTTTGAGTGATGGCGCTCTCATAGAAAGTGTTTTGATTCCGGACCCTGATCGACACACGTTATGTGTCTCATCTCAGGTTGGTTGTGCCATGGGGTGCCGTTTTTGCTTGACCGGCACTATTGGTTTCAAGCGAAACTTAAGTGCAGCAGAGATGGTCAATCAGATCCACTTTGTGATGGAGGAGCTCTACCGGCAGGGCAAAGGGCGCCTCAACAATTTGGTATTCATGGGTATGGGCGAACCGCTGGCCAATCTTGATAACTTGACCTCTGCTTTAGATATCTTGCTTGATCCGAGAGGGCTCAATTTTTCAGACAGAAAGGTGACAGTCTCTACCTGTGGGCTAGTGCCGAAAATGGCGGAACTGGGCCGCAGGACATCTGTCAACTTGGCGATTTCCTTACACGCTGCTGACGACGAAACCAGAAACCGTTTGATGCCGGTAAACGCCACCTATCCTCTAGCAGAGCTCCTCGAGGCCTGTCGTCAGTATCCAGTGCCAAAGCGGAGGCGTATCATGATGGAGTATGTCATGATCAAAGATTGTAACGACTCCAAGGCAGCTGCCAGAAAATTGGTTAAAATTCTGCACGGTATCCCTTGTAAAATAAACCTGCTTCCGTTTAACGAGTGCAGCGCCCTACCCTATCAGTGTCCCTCACGATCGACGATCGAGGCCTTTCAGGAGATCCTGCTGCAAGCCGATTACACCGTGATGATTCGAGAAAGTCGCGGTGCAGATATTTCCGCCGCCTGTGGGCAACTTGCCTCCCAGTCAACGCCATAAATTACGTTGACAGATAATCTGATAAAGCAATGGCATCTTACTGCAATCACGCTATTTACAGGAATATTACAATGAAAAAAAATGTCGCCTCATTTCTGTTGATTGGCCTCTTTTTTCTGCCTACAAGCTGCGTCAAGCATGAAATTGACACTGCCATCCAGCATGGAGCAAAAAAACTTAGCGGCAAACAAATCAGTACGTTAGTGAATGGCAGTTCCGTCCAGATGGACGGCTCCAGCCAATCAGCGATGGTTGAATTCCTGCAGGATGGGTCTCTCTCAGGCAAAAACACCTCTGGCGAAAAGGACAAGGGCGAATGGAAGGTGAAAGGCGATGATCTCTGCCTGTTTTTCAAAAAATGGGGCCAAGGAGATATCACCTGTTATCAACTCGTACAAGACGGCAGTGAATTCAAACTCTATAATCGTAAAGGCATGTTTTTTTATACCCTTACCGTAATGACTCCTGGCGAAAAGGATAGTAGCTCTGAAATTCTTTCAAAACCAGCCACCTCAAGTCAGTTATCTGCCCCTGTCCAATCACCCCGTGCCGAGGAAAGATCCCCTGCCATTGTGCCAGTCAGTCCGCAAGCCGCCGCTGATGTCACCTTCTTCATTCGTCAAAGTGCCCAAAACTGTCCTGGTTGCAATTTGGCTCACGTAGATCTTTCCGGCCAAACTCTGATTGGTGCAAACCTGCAAGGGGCAAATCTTACTGAAGCGAACCTGAGTCATGCCAATCTGCGCCGCGCTAATTTGCGGGGGGCCAATCTCTATCGTGCTGATCTCCGTCAAGCAGACCTTGCCGGGGCAGACCTGACTGGTGCCAATCTCAGTGAATCTCTTCGCGAATAACCCAAAAGGCTAGCACCTGATCTCTCCTCTTTCTGCAAAGGACACCCATGAAAATTATCGTCAAAAAAAAATCTGAGATTTCAAAGTCTGATCTTGTGGTCTACTGCATGAGACAGACGGATGAGCCGCAAAAGGGATTTGACATTCCTCCCGATTTACTTGGTTTTCTAACAAAGGCGCTGGCCAGTGGTGATTTTGTCGCCAAAGAGGGGGAAACACTGCTCTGCTATCCTCAAACGACGGGCAAAAAAAACATGACCGATCGTTTCATGATGGTTGGTCTTGGCAAGGACCAGTTAAGCCGAGAAATATTCAGAAAGTGCGGTGGCACAATTGCGTGTGCCGCTCAAAAAACCAAAGCGACAACGATTGTAGTCGTATTGCCGGAGGAACTAGATTTTCCCATCAAGAAGATGAGTCAATCCTTGGCTGAGGGGTTAATACTGGGCAACTACAAATTTCTACACTACAAAAGCAGCAAAAAAGATGATGAACCTCCCCGCGCTATCATCGAAGCCATCTTCTGCTGCACTAAACTTAAAGAAACCAAGAGCGGTGTAGAAATTGGTCTTCGGGGCGCCAATGCCGCCTGTCGGGCTCGCGATATGGCCAACGAACCAGCCAATCAGTGGACACCAGGGCATTTTGCCACCTTTGCGCAAGCCCTGGCGAAAGATCATGGCCTCAAATGTACGGTGCTAGGCAAAGCCGAGCTAACCAAACTCAAAATGGGCGGTATCCTAGGTGTTGCCCAAGGGACGGCAGAGCCGCCAAAGATGGTGGTTTTGGAGTATCACTCTAACAAAAAAGTGCCGAGCCTGCTGCTAGTCGGCAAGGGCTTGACCTTCGACTCCGGCGGCATCTCGATCAAGCCAAGCCTCGGGATGCACGAGATGAAGTATGACATGTGCGGAGGTGCGGCTGTCCTCTCCTGCATGGAAGCGGTGGCTTTGGAACGCCCTCAAGGGCTTAACATTATCGCTATTGTCCCAGCAACAGATAATATGCCAGGCCCTGGGGCTTTGAAGCCCGGTGATATCGTCAGGCAATACAACGGTAAAACTGTTGAGATTATCAGCACCGATGCCGAAGGGAGACTCTTGCTTGCCGACGCCTTGGCTTATGGCATCAAAAAGTTCAAACCTGACATGGTGGTGGATCTGGCAACATTGACAGGGGCGGTGATAGTCGGACTTGGTCATCACATCAGCGGCATGATGAGTAACGATGATGCACTGACAGCCAAGCTCGATGCGGCAGGCAGGGAGAGCGGGGAGCCGGTATGGAGACTGCCACTCAATAAGGACTACAGCAAGCAGATAGAATCAAAAGTTGCTGATCTGAAAAACGTTGGCGATCAAGGGGCTGGCACCATCACTGCGGGGGCCTTTCTGCAGGAATTTGTCGGCGAAACTGCCTGGGTCCACCTGGATATTGCTGGCACAGCCTGGAACTTTACCGAAAAATCCTACGTCCCTAAGGGGCCATCTGGCATCGGAGTTCGCTTGTTACTCGAATTGATCAGGAGTTGGTGATGTCATGAGCGCGCAACACAATCGGCAACAGCCTTATCAAGAGTAGGAAAGTCAAAGTGGAAGCCTCTGTCCAGAAGTCGCTGTGGAATTACGGCCTGTCCAGTGGTAAGTACCTGGGCACCTTCACCAAACAAAATTTGTAAAACAAACTCAGGTACAGGTAAGATTGCTGGTCGCGCCAGGACCTTACTGAGAACCCGAGTCAATCCGGTGTTGGTTGTGGGAGAAGGAGAGGTAAGGTTGTAGATCCCTTCGTATGATGTATCTTGCAGTGCCTCCTCGAAAACCCTCTCTAGATCCTGCAGATGAATCCAAGAAAAAGATTGCTTGCCACTTCCGATTCTGCCGCCAAGGCCAAGCCTGAATGGGACAAGCATTTTTGTCAAAGCACCACCACCAGGCCCAAGAACAACTCCAAATCGGAAAACCGCTGTTCGGATGCCTAGTCCTCGGGCCATCATGGCCTCATGCTCCCAGTCACGCACCAAATTTCCCAAAAAATCATTGGTTAAGCAATGAATCTTTTCGCTGTGAGTGCCTGAAGGGGGATAGCAGCCTATCGCCGAGGCGGATAAAAAAACCTGGGGAGGAGCATCAAGCAGAGCACAGGCATTCACCAGTTTCCGGGTCAATGCGACCCGGCTTTGCACCATGACTTTCTTATACGCCTGACTCCAGCGGTGAATGACGGGCGCACCTGCCAGATTGACGATACAATTGACCCGCCGCATGAGGCGAGCAAGCTCCTCCGTAGGCAACGCCAATTCTGTGCGCCCTAAAGCGATAACCTGTCGGCCTTTGTTTTCGAACCTTTGGCGCAGTTTTGAGCCAACAAAACCGCTGGCTCCACTCATGGCTATGATAAGAGGACGCTCTTTCAATCAATTGTACCGATTGGCTGGATATTCCCGCGACAAGTCATTTGACAAGTCAGTCAGCCTTGACAAACACCTTATCCAACACTTCGCTGATCTCCTGAACAAAATGAAAACTCACCCCTTTTTTGACACTTGCAGGAATATCGAGCACATCCTTTTCATTACGGCTTGGCAGGAACACCTCTTTAATGTCGGCTCGCACTGCGGCCAGCACCTTTTCCTTGACTCCGCCCACTGGCAATACATCGCCACGCAAGGTAATTTCACCGGTCATAGCGATATCTTTACGAACGGATTTTCCTGACAACAATGAGGTTAGCGCCACCACCATCGCAACCCCAGCGGATGGTCCATCTTTCGGAGTTCCTCCAGCAGGGACATGAACATGAATATCCTCCTGAGCAAATTGTTTGTCATCAATTTTCAGCATCTTCGCATGGGAGCGAATGTAGGTTAGCGCTGCGGTGGCAGATTCTTTCATGACGTCACCCAAGGTGCCAGTCAGTGTCAAACTACCCTTCCCTTTCATCTTGGCTGCCTCTATAAAAAGCAACACTCCACCAACCGGTGTCCACGCCAAACCGGTTGCCAATCCCGGCCCCCAATTGCGGGCGGCGGCCTCCGGATAAAAGTCAATAGGCCCCAGGAACTTATGTACCGACTTTTCGGTGACGACATGGCTTTTAAACTTGCCGGAGACGATATCCATGGCAATACCTCGACAGATCCCGCCCAGGTTTCGTTCAAGGTTCCGAACCCCTGCCTCCCTGGTGTATGAACGAATCACAGCTCGGATGGCGGCATCGCGAAACGTCACCTTCTGGGCCGTTAGGGCATGAGCCTCAAGTTGCTTGTTGATCAGATGGCGCTTGGCAATCATCACCTTTTCATCCTCGGTATAACTGGACAACTCGATGATCTCCATCCTATCACGCAAAGGGCCGGGGATGTTTTCGATATAGTTGGCAGTGGTGATGAACATTACCTTAGACAGATCAAAGGGGATCTCCAGATAGTGATCGGCAAAAGTGAAATTTTGTTCCGGATCAAGCACCTCAAGAAGTGCCGAAGACGGATCGCCACGAAAGTCATTGCCGAGCTTATCAATTTCATCCAGCATAAACAGAGGGTTGTTCGAACCAGCTTTTTTCAAACTTTGGATAATCCGTCCGGGAAGCGAGCCGATATAGGTACGTCGATGCCCACGGATTTCGGCCTCATCCCGGACCCCACCCAGAGAGATGCGGACAAAATTTTTGTTCATCGTCCGGGCGATGGATTGGCCAAGTGATGTCTTGCCAACCCCTGGCGGGCCGACGAAACAGAGGATCGGCCCATGCAGATCGGCCTTTAATGTACGAACAGCCAAAAATTCGAGAATACGTTTTTTGATTTTTTCTAAACCATAATGGTCGTGGTCGAGGATCTGCCGCGCTTTGACCAGATTCAAACTGTCCTTGGTCGATATCTTCCACGGCAGGTCGAGAATCCACTCGATAAAGGTTCGAGACACAGTATATTCAGGCGAAGAGGATGGTATTCGCGCTAAGCGGCCCATCTCTTTTTCAACGGTCGCCTTCGCCTCCTTAGGCAGTACCGCCTTTTTCATTTTTTTCCGCAAATCATCCAAATCGACATTTTCGTCACCTTCACCCAACTCTTTGCGGATAGCCTTCAACTGTTGACGCAAAAAAAACTCTCGCTGCTTCTTATCAATGTCCTCTTTGATATTTTTCTGAATCTCCTGACTGACTTCCAAGGTTTCAAGCTTTTTCGTAACTTCCAGGGTGACCTTCTTCAAAAGATCAGTTGCCTTTTCATACTCCAAAAACTTCTGTTCCTCCTCCAAAGAGAGGTTGAGTTGTGAGCCGGCCAGATAGGCGATATGAAAAGGGTTTTGCAAAGACATGATAGTCAAGGTGAGTTCATCTGGCAGTTGGAGCAACTCAGCCATTTTTTTAAATTGTGTCCGCAAATTAAGAACCATGGCCTCGAGTTCCTGGCTCTCCTCTGTTTCCATGGATATTGATTCAACCCGGCCAACGTGATATGGGGTGTTTTGCGTTATTTCAAGCACCCTGATCTTACGAACGGCACTGACCAGCACCTGATAGACGCCCTCTTTGTCCTTCATAATTTTGTGAATGTACCCCATAGTGCCAATCGTAAAAAGATGATCGGCAGGCACTACATCCATTTGTTTGCCCTTCATGGGGCGATGGGCCACCATGGCAACCAAACGATCTTTTACCAAGGCATCGTCAATCAGATTCTTTGACCCTTTATGCGATACCTGCAGGGGAAATCCCATGCCAGGGAAAAAGACAAAACCTTGCAGAGGCAGAATTGACAACACCTCAGGAACCGCTAACTTTTCCGGATCAGCTGCGATCTGTTCTTTCGCACCCGGAGTTTCTTGTATTTTTTCCTCAGAAGACATCGTCATTCCTTACTTAAGGTTAATCTCTACCGTGCCTTGATGCCGAACGACAGGCATACGCACCAGCAGAAAGCCATTGTTGATTTCAGACTTGGTTTTATCAACATCGATTGACACGGGAAGCGGGATACGACAGGCGAAGTGGCCGTATTCGATTTCCAACCGATGAACATGATTGACTCCTGAAATCAAACACTTACGTTCGCCGCTGATGGTCAACATTTCGTTCTCGGCCATGATCTTGATCTTATCCGGCGCAATACCAGCTACTTCAACAAAAACGATCAACTCGCTGTCCGATTCGTACATATCAACAGGCGGTTGCCATAACGAACAAGAGGATGATTTCATCCGGCCAACGCTCAACGCCCGCAACATACGTCCATAATGTCTATGCATGGTACACCCGCTCCCTTTGGCAGAAAAATACAGCATGTTGGCAATTTCACCCAACTACTTCTTTTAATTTAGTTGTGGTATTGTTAGAAATCAATGGTTTCTTTTCATGAAAAGGGCATTCGTTTTATAACCAACATCAAAAATGGAGGACAAACAATGAGCAAGACAGAACAGAATTTATGGGCCGCCTTTGCCGGGGAGTCACAAGCAAATCGCAAATATTTAGCCTTTGCTGCTCAAGCAGAAAAAGAGGGCCTGATCCAAGCAGCAAAGCTCTTCCGGGCCGCTGCCGCTGCAGAGACTATCCATGCTCACGCTCACCTTCGGGTCTTAAAGGCTGTCGGCAGCACCCTTGAAAACCTCAAGGCTGCTCTTCAAGGCGAAACCGACGAGTTTGTATCAATGTACCCCACCATGATCACCGAGGCCGAGGCTGATGGAAACAAGGCGGCCCGGCAGTCATTCACCTATGCGAACGAGGTTGAGAAGGTTCACGCCGCCCTCTACCAGAAGGCCATTGATACGTTGCACAGCATGACGGAGTGTGACTATTACATCTGCAAAGTCTGCGGTCACACCCATGAAGGCGCGGCACCAGAAAAGTGTCCGGTCTGCGGAGCCAATGCCAACGCCTTTTTCAAGGCCGACTGAGGCAGTTTGCAGCACACCATGAATGTTTTAGCATCGGCATCAAGCGCGATGCTAAAACATTCATGGTGTGGTCTATTGTTGTAAACGCTGCAGGCTTTTGATCAACTCTTTAATGAAGATATCATTGATTTTTCGGTAAAAGCCCAAGCCTTTGAATACCTTTCGCCCCTGATACTCTGTAAACACGGTCTCGACTTTCACCCCGGCGCTTTGTAACTCCATGGCCCAGGAGGGGACCCCCCCCTTATCGGGCGTAGTACCCATAATATCGTTCATAATGTGGTCACCTGCCACATACATGAATGGCACAATGCGGACTCGCTTCGGCGAGCAGAATATGGCTTTATCTAGAGCCTGTTCTCGAGTCAGAACGCCATCGACCGTACCAACAAAGGTCTTAGCGTATTTATGGCTCAGATAGCGGTCAAGACCAAGGTAGGTGCTATTTGCCGGGGAAAAGCTCTCCGGTGAACCATGGCCAACCAGAAGGTTGCAGCCGTCAGCCTCAGGCAGGAACTCATCCGCTACTCCATCGATTGCCTCAAAGAGCATCTCCCACTTTTGCAGCAGGGTGCCCCCATATTCGATATGGAGTCCAAGGGTGCGAAACGCCGCCAGCACTTTCTCCATTTCGTCATATTCCTGTCCGGGGAAAATGTGCAGTGACTGGACGGCGATCTGTCGATACCCTTGATCTTCCAAGTCGGCCAGTACTTGCAGCAAACTCCGATAACGCTGCGGGTCGCCCTGTTCGGCAAATTTTTTATTCGCCCGTTCACGAACAATCTCTGAGGTGTAAGCCCAGGTGATAGGTGCCTTAAGCCAAGCTTCCGGCAACTCCTGCCGTAACTGTTGTTCAAAAAAGTCGTACGTCTCCCTGGCATCAGTTGTGGTGCCAAAGGCTGCTATGACGATTGCCGGGCCTTTCTCCAATGTTCGGGTCATTGCCTCCGCCTGCGGGGCAAAAGAAAACAACGACACAAGGAGCAAGGCCCCAACTGTCACCTTGTGCAATAAACGATTTGCCGTGCTAGAGAGTTGCTGTTTATCGTCATTTTTTCTCAAGCATCGTCTGATCAGCTGCTGGAAACAGTCCCAATTTTTGGTAAGCATGACACCCTGCTTAGCATACGCCATCTCCTTCTCATCCATCACTACTCTCCTTTTTTTTACGGTCAGGGCAAAAAAAATCCCCAAACCATTGATAAAAACGGTCTGGGGAGGCCCTGAACCCACCAATCCAATTGACTCGCCTTTCCCTCACCACGAGGAATGCGATCATCTGATATCGGCAGGTCTTCTGACTCTTTCCCCTGCCGGTCGCCTTCCCATCAGCGCCTAGCGCAAGACAGTGGCATGCAAAAACCAGCAAGTTACCTAAGCACAAGGCATAGGCAGAAATCACAGCGGCGGGCCCGTTCCTGATTTGCACAGGATTCCCTATTAGAGAACCAGAGGCCGCACTTCTTTTGATACACTCTCTTAGCTATCATCGTTATTATGAAAAAAACGGACAGGAAAAGATGTCATTTCAGAATAATGCGTGCCTGTGCTTCTC
>JAQUKQ010000104.1 GCA_028718985.1 Desulfobulbaceae bacterium
TCGACAATGCCTGTATAGCCTGGATCGTTGGCCGTCGGTGAATACTTCCACCACAACGAATACGTATGACAACTACTACACGTGTAGCCATGCGTTTCGTTGTGAGGCGCATCAATAACTGATGCGTTTGCTGTCGTGACAGCCATCAACAACATCACACTACACAGCAAGCTTAGTCTCTTCATCTCAAATCTCCCGGTTTTGGTTTTAAAACGTGTAATTTTTTTGATTTCTTTTGCATTTGACGACATTTTCATTCATTCTCTTCCGATAAAGAAATTCTTTAGCGATAACAAACGGTTATACGCTTTTCTTTTTTTGGCAGGCCAAAAATAGCCCCTATACACCCAGTAACCATTACTCCATAGTATGTTTTCTCTTTTTGAATAGCAAGAATTATTTCAAGCCGAAAAACTGCCTTTGCCTCCGGCGCAGACCGCATAAATCCTCGAAACTCGACTTTATGCAATCGTCATGCCTTGCGCAAATTAATAATTTTTAATTCTTATTTCAGGGCATTAGAATGCTCTCCTTTCCCAGAAGACCCATAACCTATAGCGAACACCCCACACCTCTGAGTCCTATCACCCACTTTTGGGTGATTAAAAAAAATCCGTCACAAGGCACAAGCCTGCATCTGCCCCCTTGCTATTATCCAATTTCGATCCCACCAAAGTCATCCTCTCCTGCATCCATAGAGTGCAAGGCCGGCCAGCGCCGTTTATTGATTCATCTTATGCCGCTTCGGCACGCCACATGCATTACTCCGTAGCAACTGAGCAAAAATACCAATCCCCTTTGATCGAGCCAAACACCAAAAAGTCCCTCTAATGCCCATTAACACTGACAGAGCAAGCTATCCATGACCAAGAAGGATTATCTCTGGAAGTGACCATACGTGCTCTTTTTCCTCAGCACCTGCGGCTAATTCCGCAACGCATAGTTTTTTTTACGTCATTATCGCACAGTGCCAGGCACTATCAAAATAAGGACATCCCGGAAGCGCCCTTGTTCAACCCAAACACCTGAGGCGTTGCCTCGACAGCATCCTTACAATTTGCATTCGTACCAAGCCGCGCCGGCATGCGAAGCCGATTCATTGCAAAGTCCCTCCTCAATAAGGCTTTGCTGAAACAAACTCCTCCTGCAAAATCCATTACTGCCAATGCCGCGCTTGCAGAGGGGAGGTAAATATTCTATAGTGCTGGCCTTGCCGCTACTGTCCTCTTCGCGACCTTGTCTTCACAACCTTGGCTTACCGTAAAACATGCGCTACCCTCAAAGCAAATCTGCAGCAATCCACTTACCACACGCCTGTCTCTCCGAGATGATCGGCCATTGCCGCAGGAAGCTGCAAGGCGTGTATCTGCCAGGTGAAGGACAAGCCCCCAAAGCCTTCGGTCTTGTCGGAGGCACAAGCAACTCTACGATCGTGACGGTTGGAACCATTATCCCCCTGTTCAGAAATGCCAGGGAGTGTGGCGATCAAAAAAGAACCATGGACCTTGCCATGAACCGTCACGCCATCGCCTCCGAAACCCCGCTTGAGAAGCGCGGTTGGGTTGCAGAGCAAGAGGAGCTCGATGCCGCACTCCACACCCTGCAATCGCAGGGGCTGCGACTGATTGGCAACTACCACCTGCACCGCGTCGCTTGGCCGCATGACAGCAAGCGGGACACCCCAACCGAACTGGACACCGTCCTTAGCAAAAACAGTCGAATGTTGATGTTCATCATCGCCATGGTCAATCCCGATGCTCCCATCATTCGTGCTTTCTTCGAAGGCGATCATGCTCTTGAATTGCCGATAAAAATCATTTAATGTAGCCTGCCGGGTTCACTTTCCCTTTACAGACACTTACCATCGCCCAAAGAATCATGACTAGAGCCGTAAGCTTGAGCCAATACTTCACGCGCCTCACACTCCTGATCATCACCTTAAGCTTTACGCCAATGGCCCATGCTACCACGATCGAAGGGATTGTGCTGACCGATGAAGGCCCCGTGGCGGACGCTTCGGTACAGGCCTATCGGACCTTCTCTGACCTGCAGCAGCAAACCAACACCCTCGTTTCCGATGCATCGACTCATCCTGGCCAATACACAATCGAACTTGCGCCGGGCAAATACTACATGACGGCAAGAGGCAAAAACCAGAGTCAAGCACTTTTCTCCTACCACGGATTGAACCCAATCACGATTACCGACACCTACCAGTGGATTCCTTTTTTTGTGCTGCCCGAACGCCCAGCTCAATGCGAAGCAGGCTACCAAGGCATCGGCGGGCGAGTTCTCTACAAGGATATTCCCCTGAACCACGGCAGTGTCACAATCTACACCACCGAAGATGAACCTTTCCGGGGCATGGGCGTTCTCACCAACAGCATCACCGAAGATGGCCGCTTCTGGTTTGACCTGCCCCCCGGCAACTATGTCGTCATTGCCCGCCAACGCCATGACGATGCCGCTATCGGACCACTCAAGAAAGGGGATCTGTTTTGTTACGCCTCAGCCAACCCCATCAGGGTCACACCGGCCAATAGCTGCCAAGTTGACCTGCTCTGTTACCCCAGGAACGATTTAGATCATTACCTTGACAAGAACGCGCTTGACCCTCGAGGGAAACACCTTGCCAACAGGCAAGACTCTTCACTGCAGAAGACCTCGATGCAAGATGCCGGCAGAAAAGGCGGCACTGCTGACGGCCCAATTTCCATCATCGCCGGACGGGTTACCGATCTCAACAACATTCCGATGCCGGGGATGGTTGTCTCGGCCTACCCGGCTGATGATCTGCCACTTTTTCAGATGTATGTCCTCCGCTTCAAATCAAATTTTCTGGCTAAGACCGATGCCAAAGGATTTTTCCGACTCGAGGTAGATCCTGGCTCCTACTATATGGTAGCACGAGAAAAGGTGGGGGATGCCCCTAATGCCGGCGAGCACTATGGCATCTATGAAGGCACGGCCAACCACAGCCTGACCGTGGGGCGTGGTGAGAGTAAAACTGGCATCCAGCTTGTTGTCGAACCAATCATGCCTTGACGGAACTAGCCAGCTCAACAAATTCATTCTTATCGAAGGGGCTGGGCTAAAATCCTGAATACGACAGGGCCAGAGTCTTTTCTAAAGCAACAACTGACAATTATTAATTAAGAGCCACATGACGTTTTCAATTGCTAATTCGCGGTCTCCGTTGGATAACGCTTTATGACAATTCGTTCTTATCTGATATGGCTGTCCTTGCTGGCGTGGTTAGGAATACCGTCGTCCCTGATGGCCTCTCCACAAACCCCGATTGGCAATGTCGTGCTCACGGAAGATACGGTATGGAGTGGCACGATTACGATCGACGGGGTGGTTGTCGTCGGACGCAAAGCCACCCTGACCATCACCCCAGGCACAACCATCCTCTTCAAACGACGTGATGTGAACCATGACGGAGTCGGCGATTCCGAAATTCGTGTCTTAGGGGGAGTTATCGCCCAAGGGAGTGCAAAGCAGCCCATCGTCTTCAAATCTGCGGAAACAAAACCCGCCCCGAAAGACTGGTCGTACCTGCTGATCTTTACCTCAGGCAAAAAAAATCGCATTGAGTATTGCCAGTTCCACGATGCCTTTTCAGGTTTGCAAGTCCATTTTTCGACCGCTCTGGTGCAGGATTGCCTGTTCAGTCATAATCTGGAGGGTATTCGTTTTGGTCGAGCCAAACTCACCCTGCGCCACTGCCTAATCAACGAGAACCATATCGGCGTACGCTTTACCCGCATGGAGGGCCCGGTTGAAATTCAGTACAACGAGATCAACAACAATCAGGTTGGTATCTTTCTGGTGCCCTCAGGGCAGAATATCGTCGATTTCTTTGAGCCTGGGCGCACCGGAAAACCTTGGAATGAAGGACATCTCGACATCTCGGCCAACAACATCCGCATGAACAGCGACTACAATCTCAAGCTTGGGGCCAAGCAGCTCTGGGATTTAAAAATCACAAATAACTGGTGGGGCATTGTAACTCGCGCAGACATTCGACAAACCCTTTTCGATCAGCACCGCGATCCCGATTTAGGACGGGCTATCATCGAGCCAACAGCCCCCCAAACGATCGTTGATGCCGGGATCAGACAATTGCCTGCCAACCACCATGCCACAAAATAACGACAAGCAACCCTTCATTTTCGAATACACCGACCCCGACGAGCAGTTCAAGGGCTGGTTGGTAATCGATGGCAGTGAGAACTCCCTCTGTGCCGGTGGCATGCGAGTCCAGCCTGGACTCAACCGTGAGCATGTTATCGCCATGGCCCGCAACATGACCATGAAGATGCGCATCTGCGGTCTGCCAATTGACGGCGCCAAGTGCGGTATCGATTACTTGCCGGAAGCCCCTGGGAAACAGGCGGCCATGACCCGCTTCATGGCCGCCATCAAACCCCACATCGAGGAACGATACTCCATGGGGCCAGACCTCAACACCACCATGGATGAACTGGAAGAGATCGCCCATGCCCTGGGCATCCCTTCAATCAAAATGGCCATTGCCAAGGCCCAAGGCTTGGACATCCCCTCGTTTTTGGCGCGTTATGCCGTCCTCTCCCAACTGGCAATTGGCACTTGGGCCCTGGGGCGTTTGCGAGCCGGATTCGGGGTCGCCATGGCGGCCACCGCAACCCTGCACTGGCTAGGCTTACCGGTCAAAGGAGCGCGAATCACGGTGCAAGGCTTTGGCAATTTAGCCAAGGCTGCCATTATTGCCCTATGCGAGGCAGGTGCCACCATTAACGCCATCGCCGATGCGGAAAAATGTTTCGTCGTCGAACCCGGGCAGGAACTCCCCCTCCGGGAACTTCTCTCACGGCCAGGGACATTACTGCCAACGCTCCCAGACTCTTCAGTCTTTCGTATAGAGGAAAAGCAGGCTATCTTATCCCAGGAGTGCGACCTCTTGATCCTGGCCGCCGTCGAGAATGTTGTCACAAAAGAAAACGCCGACATCATCAAGGCAAAGGCCATCATCCCCGGTGCCAATCTCGCCATTACCCCAGAAGGGGAAGAGGTTTTATTTGCGCGAGGAGTCGTTGCCCTGCCATCTTTTGTGGCGGGCTGCGGTGGCTCCCTCTCAATGAACGGCCTGTTTGGTCCACGGCAAACACCATCACCTCATCGGGTGTTGGTGTATATCAAACAAGCCATGTCTGCTATCGTGCAAAAAATTCTCGCCAAAAGTAGCGTCGAGCACATCAACCCAACCCAAGCCGCCACCCTCATCTGTCAGAGTGAACGCCCAAGTGCCAAGGGAAGACCCTACTCGATCGAGGAGGCATCATCAGCAAGCCCCAGCCCTCCCTAGTCGTTTTATTGATGGCCCCGCTTCCAAGGATTTTACAAGCAAGCAAAATAGAGTGTGGAAAAACAGCGTAAAAATCATATAACAATCTGTTTTAGCGCTACTTTCAATAAAAATATTTGTACACAAATGCCCCCTTTCTGAGCCAAGATGCCCGCCCATCCAATCGACTTCGATATTCAAGCCAATCTTTTTTCCACCTCGGAAGGATTAGCCATCTTCGACGAGAAAAACCGTTTCCAACGCTGGCTTGACTTTGAGGCCGCTCTGGCTGCGGCCCAAGGAGAACTTGGCATCATCCCGCCCGAAGCAGCCGCCACTATCCAGGCAAAATGCCGCATCGAGCTCCTCGACCTCGATGCCGTCCGCCACAACTACACCACCAACCGCAACTCTCTTGTGCCTATTGTCAATGCCCTGCGCCAAGCGTGCAAACCACATGGTGACTACGTGCATCATGGAGCAACCACCCAGGATGCCATCGATACAGGACAAGCTCTTGAACTGAAGGCCGTTTTCTCCCTGATCACCAGAGACCTGCGGCAAATCGAAGACCGTTTATTAGAGTTGGCCGCCCAACACCGGGCGCTGCCGATGATCGGCCGCACCCATAGCCAACAGGCCATCCCGATCAGCCTGGGGCTAAAAGTCTCGATCTGGCTCCTGGAGATGAATCGCCACGCGGATCGCCTCCAGGCGCTCTGCACTCGCGCCCTGACCGGACAACTTGGCGGCGCGGTTGGCACCATGGCCGCCCTTGGCCCCCAAGGTCGGGAGATCGCTGCCCTGACCATGGCCAAACTCGGCCTGCGAGCAAGTACCGCCCCCTGGCACACCTCCCGCGACAACTCCGCCGAAACCGGATCTTTTTTTGCCATGCTGACCAGCAGCGCTGCCAAGATCGCCAATGAGATTTTCCAACTGGGCAAGACAGAAGTCATGGAACTGCGCGAACCGGCACCAGCAGGCAAGACCGCCGGCAGCAGCACCATGCCCCACAAACGAAACCCTGTTCTCTGCCAGCGAATTGTGGTATTATCCAGTCACGTCAGGGCCATGTCGCAAGTCCTCATGGAGGCCATGCTACACGAAAATGAACGCGACCCCAGGGCCTTATGGTCAGAGTGGCTGGCCATGCCACAGAGCTGCATCTACACCTTAACCGCCCTTGACTACCTGAAATCGATTTTGTTCGACGTAGAAATTCTGCCCGAACGGATGATGGCCAACCTGCGCCTTCAACAAGAAGCGATTGCCTCGGAGTGGCTGATGTTCACGCTGACTCCGCTCCTTGGTAAGGCGAGCGCCCATGCCACAATCAGCCAGTGTCTCGACCTGGCTGCGACAAGTGGACAATCCTTGCGGGAAATCCTGAGCAAGCGCCCCGAGCTCCGTGAATGTCTAAAAGGCGTTGACTTAACCATGCTCGATCAGCCGGAGAGCTATATCGGCCTTGCCCCGCAAATTGTCGATGACGTCATCCAGCAAATCAACCAAAAGCGTAATGGATAAACGCATGACCCCTTGCTGCCCCGCAAGTCACATCATTGATTCACGCTTCTTTGCCGATGCATACGGGACTCTGGAGGCACGGCAAGTCTTTTGCGACTACCGCCGTATGCAGCGCTGGCTCGATGTCGAAGTCGCGCTCGCCCAATGCCAAGCAGAACTCGGTATCATCCCCGCCCCCGCCGCCCAAGCCCTGCGCCAAACCGCCCGACTTGAAGGCCTTAATCTCGCTGCCATCAAGGCCGACATCACCACCACCGGACACTCGCTTATTCCGCTGCTCAAGGAGTGGCAGCGGGTAACAGAAAAAAGTGCTGGCCAATTCATTCATTACGGGGCTACCACCCAGGACATTCAAGACACAGCCCAGTCGCTCGAGTTGCAGGAGATCGTCGCAATACTCCAACGAGATCTTGCCTCAGTCATCGCTCTTTTAAGCACCTTGGCCGACAAAAATCGCGATCTCGTCACCATTGGCCGCAGCCATGGGCAACACGCCCTGCCCACCACCATGGGCCTGAAGATAGCCGGCTGGCTGGACGAAACCCTGCGCAACTCGGCCCGGCTTGAATCCTGCCGTGGGCGACTGCTGGTCGCCCAACTCTTCGGCGGGGTTGGCACCATGGCTGCCCTTTCCGAAAAAGCCTTGCCGCTCCTCGACAAGTTTGCCCAAAAATTAGGGCTTGCCGCCCCCTCCTCTTGCTGGCACAGCAGCCGCGATCGAATGGCCGAGTTCACCAGCGTCCTAGCACTGATCACCGGGGGCTTGGCCCGGATTGCCAACGAGGTCTGCCAACTGGCCAGAAACGAGATCGGCGAGATGACAGAACCCTTTGTTCACGGCCAGATCGGCAGTACAACCATGCCCCACAAGAAAAACCCCGAGCTCTGTGAGCAAGTGGTCGTCTTGTCTCGATTGGTCAAGGCCAACGCCACAACAAGCCTCGACACCCTCTGCAACGAGCATGAACGCGACTACCGAGCCGTTCGCCTGGAGTGGGTCGCCCTGACCGAGGCCTCAATTTTTAGTTGCGCCTCCTTGAGGTTGATGAAATCGATCCTGGGCGGCTTATCGATCAACCGAAAACGGATTCAAGAGAACCTTGAGCGTTTTGCAATCCTGATTTCCACTGAAGCCCTGATGTTTCTACTTGGCGAGAAAATAGGCAAGCAATCGGCTCACGCCCTGATTTATGAAGCATCCATGGGCAGTTCACTCGAAAATCAAGCGGAACTTCTCGATAGGCTCATGGCGTGCCCCGAGGTCAACGCTGCCTTTTGCCGGACGGAGTTAGAGCAAGCCATCGATCCCAGTCGCCATACCGGCCTTGCCGGCGCCATCATTGATCTCGTGCTGACAGAGGCAAAAAAATCGCCCCCCACCAACCCCTTTCACCCCACCGCCTGCACACTTCGGCTCTCCGGCATTTGTGCCTGCCCCTAGGCCAACTCTCTTGCAGGACGGTTGCTGATGATTATATTACTGACTCTATTTCGCACATTGTAAACTTTACCCTATGAGGACAATCACATGATAACACGTCTGTTAAGCCTGATTTTTGTAGGCCTGATGCTGATCCAAAACAACGTCTGCGATGCCTGCGTTGGCCGCACGCTCTATGTTGGCACCTTGCAATCGAACGAAGGCAAGGTCATGTCTGAAATGCTCGCCCTGCTCATCAATGAACGAACCGGCACCTCTATCCAAATCCGCTCCTTCGAGACGAGCGAACAACTCTACACCGCCCTCAAATCAACCAAAGAGGAAGAGCGGGTGGATATTATTGTTGAGGATACCGCTCAAGCCCTCTCCATCGCTCAACAAAAGGCGGGCACCTCACCTGATCAAGACTTCATCGCGGTCAAGGCTTTCTATGAAAAGGAACTCAACGTTGTTTGGCTCAACCCCTTCGGCTATACTGCCAATAGCACCCAGCCTTCCATCAGCGCGCCTCTGATCCGAAAGGACGTACTCACCAACTTCCCTCTCCTGCCGCGAGTCTTGAACAAACTGGCGGGTGCCATCAACGACAAGGCCTTTCAAGCTCTCAAAAAGGCTCTCGACGCTGGCGACAAACCAAAAAATGTGGCAAAGGATTTTCTAAAAAAACAGAAACTGATCTAACCTTCTGCCATAAAGACAAGCGCTCTCTCGCAGCTCTTTGAGAGATTATGCCAAGCCACCACCGGCCACTCACATAACTCATTCGCTTCCCCTGCCAACGAGGTTTTCATGAACAGACTATTGACCCTGATTTGCGCACTCCTGCTTCTCTCTTCCTGCAACGCCGCGCCCACTGAGCAAAAACAGGTTGAGGAGAAAAAAGATCTCCCTACCTATAAAATCGGCTACATGGTCTGCAACAGTGAAAACGAAACTAACCACCGCTTCCAACCATTAACCGCTTATCTCAGTAAGAAATTGAACGCCAATTTCGAGATGAAGGCCATCGACACCACAAATTTCCTTCATGAAATCGACACACTGGACTTCACCCACACCAACTCCCTACTCTATATCATCATGAACCGCTTTCACGGCGTTGAGGTTCTCGCCACCGAGAATAAAGGCTCCCTGGGGTCGCGTTCGCAAGGGGTTATCATCGCCTTAGCCAAAAGCAACATAAAGACCGTGAAAGATTTGAAGGGCAAGTCCATGCTCTTTGGGCCTACCCTTGCGCCAACCGGCTTCATGGCCCAGGTTGACCTGCTCCAGAAGGAGGGTCTCGACCCGGAAAACGATCTCGCCTTCTACTCTGTCCCCAAGGGATCATTCAAACATGAACAAGTGGTGTATGGTGTTCTTTTTGAGAAATACGACGCTGGAGCCTTACCGATTGACGACGTTGAGAGCATGACAGCGGACGGGAAGATTTCGGCGGATGATTTCCGGATTATCGCCAAGGCCGAGCCTATTCCTTACTGTAATTTTGCGGTAACCCAAAAGATTGACCCGGCATTTGCTGAAAAGTTCAAACAGGCCATCCTGGCTTTGACACCAGAAACTACCATGGAGTATGAAGGGGAGACCATCAAAATTTTGAAGCGGGCTCTGGTGAATGGCTTTGAAGACGCCAAGGACTCAGACTTTGACGTGGTGCGGGAGATGGCAAAACGAGTCAATATGCCGCCTTACCAGAAATATTAAGCGTGGCAGGTCACAAGTAAGCAAGCGGAAGCAGGCAATTACCTTAGCCTAGGTTGGTGTTGTAACTGCTGGGCAGCTGCACAATTTCAGGAAACCGTATCGACCATGATGCCTACCTTCTGGGTAAGCCGAGACAGCAGGAGGGGCAGATCGTCCACCCCCAGGCTGATGTCATGGATGATCTGGCAAACATTTCCGTCGGAACAGTCATAGAGATCGATGGCAAAGCCCCTGTCGTCTGCGACCAAAAGCAGATGAATCATGGCCCCTTGGCGCTCCAACTGCTGGTTGATCTCTTCCAACAAACGGCAAATTTCCCGCACCGACGCTTGTTCTAGCGGCACCATATGCCTACCCTGTCGCCCACCTTTTTCCCTTGAATCGCGCCTGGCGAGAAGATCGCCAATTGCCTGGACATGCTGCACGGCAAGTGTTGGAGAGATGTCCTTGCGCAGAGGTTTCGGCAGAGAGGCGGTAACCACTGCGGCTGGATCTTTGATCTCGTAGACAACCATCCTTCCCCCCTGACGCTAACCATCTATCTTACAAGACGATCTCCATCCCTTCCTGAGCGAAAAAGATCTGTGGAGTCTCTCCACTGCCAGCCGAACAATAACGCATAGTCAACTCATCCAACTGATCATCGGTACGCATCGGATCGTGGTGGAAGAGCGCTATCCGCTTAACCCTGTTGCGCTTCGCTATGGCAATGGCATCTTCCATCGAGGTGTGCCCCCAACCAATCTTGGAGGACTCATACTCCTGCCGGGTATACTGGGCATCGAAAATCACCAGATCTGCCCCTGCAACA
>JAQUKQ010000105.1 GCA_028718985.1 Desulfobulbaceae bacterium
ATTATTTAACGAATTGACCATTGCCGCACGAAAACTTGGAGCACGTATTGTTGTCGGTCATGGAGAAACTGTGGTAGAACCTGTGATACCAGGAACGAACTTAGCGGCTCTTGAGGCAGGAGTTGATATCTTGGCCCACCCCGGATTCATCACCGAAGATGAGGCCAGGCTTGCCGCCAGCAAAGGGGTTTTGCTCGAGTTATCCGGACGCAAAGGACATTCGCTTACCAACGGACACGTTGCCAAAATGGCAGCACGTGTTGGCGCTAAACTCGCGGTCAACGCTGATGCTCACGGCCCAAGTGATTTCCTGACCTCGTCCATGGCGCAAACGGTAGCACTTGGCGCAGGAGTCTCCCAGGAAGGGTATGCGATGATTCGGCAAAACATGATGGATCTTGTTGCCCGTGTTTGTGCCAAACGATAACCGACTTTTAAGGAAGGTGGTTATCGAGTAGCCCATTGCTTTTCATCATATACGCCTTTTTGTATCAGGATTCCGTTTTTTCTTCATAATTTTTTACTATCCAGCAGTACAGTAGATGCTTGGAAAGATGCCTGTGAGCATATAACGCTTCTGTGAAAATAGGCACATGTCAACTGAGCGTTTGTAGAGAGTCCGTGAAGTTAATCCAGTCCCGTTTGGCTAGATTTACTCTAACTTATTGTCCCCCCATCAGGTGATACCATGTCGAAAACCGTCATGCAGCTCTATCGTCAAGTTAACGAACAGATGGAGTTTTGTTTTAATATCGAGAGTTCAATACCCTTAACCCCTTCAGAACAGAATCAAATCAGTCTGCTTTTGGCTGATGGTTTCATTAAGGATACTGTTAGCCAAGCACCTTATCTTGTCGGTCCGCGGGTGGTTGAAGTTGGCCCCAGACTTAATTTCGCCACCGCTTGGTCATCAAACATGGTATCCATCTGTCAAGCTACCGGTCTTATTAATGTCAGTCGGGTAGAGCGTTCCAGACGTTGTCTGGTGGCGGATGGGGTCGCCCTTGATGCCTTTATCCAAGTCAATCATGACAGAATGACTGAGTGCCTGTACCCTGCTCCACTCAAGAGTTTCGAGTCTGGCATTACGCCAGAGAAGGTTTTTGATGTGCCGCTGATGGAACAAGGGCCCGATGCGCTGCAAGCAATCCCAGGGATCTCCATGGACGAATGGGACCGCAATTTTTATTACGACTATTTCGTCAATAAGCATAAGCGAAACCCCACGATTGTCGAAATCATGGACCTAAATAACGCCAATAGTGAGCACTCTAGGCATGGGTTCTTCCGTGGCAAACAGATTATCGACGGTGAAGCCCAAACGCAAAATTTGATGGATATTGTCAAATCAACCCTTGAGGCAAACCCAGAAAACAGCGTCATTGCTTTTAAGGATAACTCCAGCGCTATTATCGGTCATCCGGTTCAGGTAATGGTGCCAACCTCACCTGGCAAACCGTCGGCACTTACCATGCATGACGCTACCTACCATATATTGCTCACGGCCGAGACCCATAACTTTCCAACCGGAGTTGCCCCTTTCCCTGGGGCAGAGACCGGTGCAGGCGGCAGGATTCGAGACGTCCAAGGTACCGGGCGTGGTGGCTTTATCGGTGCCGGCACAACAGGCTATTGCGTCGCAAATCTCCATGTCCCTGGCTATGAACTCCCGTGGGAGGAGCACTATTCCTGCCCCGGCAATCTCGCTAGTGCCCTTGATATCGAGATCGAAGCCAGCAATGGTGCTTCGGACTACGGCAATAAATTTGGCGAACCGATGATCCAAGGGTTCACTCGCTCCTTTGATCTACGTCTTACAGATGGTGAACGGTGGGGCTTTTTGAAGCCGATCATGTTTACGGCTGGGATTGGTCAGATCGATGCCCGTCATATCGAAAAAAACGATGCAAAGAAGGGGATGCATATCATCCAGGTTGGTGGACCAGCCTACCGGGTTGGCTTTGGTGGTGGCGCCGCCTCCAGCATGTTACAGGGGGATAATGTTGCCGATCTCGATTTCAATGCCGTTCAGCGCGGTGACGCCGAGATGGAACAAAAGATGAACCGTGTTATCCGAGCCTGTAACGAGATGGGAGACCAAACCTTAATCGAGGTCATTCACGATCAAGGGGCAGGCGGCCCGGGAAATGTTTTGAAGGAGTTGGTTGAGAAGTCGGGTGGCAAAATTGGCATCCGTCAAATCAAGTCCGGTGATCCAACCATGTCGGTTTTAGAGATCTACGTCGCAGAATACCAAGAACGCAATGGTTTTTTAATCAGTCCACACAACCTGGAGAAATTTCAAGCTATCTGTAGCCGTGAGAAAGTCAACTGCGAGGTGCTGGGGCAGGTGACTGGCGATCTCCGTTTTGTGGTTGAGGATGAGAGCGATGGCACGACTCCGGTGGATCTGGAGTTGCACGAGGTGCTTGGCAACATCCCCACCAAATCCTTTACCGACAACAGGCGGTTGGAAGCATTGCCTGCACTGGTGATCCCCGCAGGCCTTACCGTGAAACAGGCGTTACACGATGTCTTACGTCTGCTGTCAGTTAGCTCCAAACGTTTTTTGACCAACAAAGTCGACCGTTCGGTCACCGGTTTGATCGCTCAACAGCAGTGCTGTGGCCCCTTGCAGGCAACAGTGAGCGATGTAGCCGTAGTGGCACAGAGTTATTTTGGTTTGAGCGGCGGGGCCTGTGCTATCGGCGAGCAGCCCATTAAAATGATTGCCGACCCTAAAGCTGGAGCTCAAATGGCGGTGGGTGAGGCAGTAACCAATCTTGTTTGGGCGAAGATCGATGGCTTAAATAACGTTAAATGTTCTGCCAATTGGATGTGGGCCCCGAAACTCGAAGGTGAAGGGGCGGCACTTTATGATGCCGCCTGTGCGATGCGTGACACCATGATTGCCCTTGGAGTTGCAGTCGATGGCGGCAAAGACAGTTTATCCATGGCCACTCGAGTCGGCGAAGAGACGGTAAAATCCCCCCGAGAACTCGTCATCTCAGTCTATGCCGCCATGCAGGACATCTCTAAAGTAGCAACACCTGACCTGAAAAATCCTGGGCAATCGATTCTCTTTTACATCGATTTAGGCGGTGGCCACACTCGCTTGGGAGGGTCAGCGCTGGCTCAAACGTTAAAACAAATAGGCGCCAACCCTGCAGATCTTGCTGATCCATCTCTGGTTAAACGAGCCTTTGCCGCAGTTCAAACCTTACTTGACAAAGAGATGATTCTCGCAGGGCATGATCGTAGTGATGGTGGTTTAATCACCACGCTGCTTGAGATGGCCTTTGCCGGCAACTGTGGAGTAGAGCTTGACCTCTCTGGTCAAGAAACGGCCATCGAGTTCCTCTTCAGCGAAGAGTTGGGGCTGATTTTTGAGGTTGACGTTACCCGCCAACATGATGTTATGCAGATACTTGCCGAGGCGGATGTTGTAGCACAGGTCATCGGCAAGACAGTCAAGGATAAAACCATTCGCTTGCGTTACAACAAGGAAGTCGTGCTGGATGAAGATATGCGAATTCTTCGTGGTTGGTGGGAAGAGACAAGTTTCCAGTTGGAGAGCCGACAGATGAACGCTGGCTGCGCCTTGTCGGAAAAGGAGAACATCTACGACCGTCAAGGTCCGAACTACATCGTGCCATTTACCCCCCAACAGACAGCCGCGACAATTTTGGCCAAACACGACAAACCAAAAATCGCCATCTTGCGTGACGAAGGGAGTAACTCCGATCGTGAGATGAGTGCCGCCTTTTACGCCGCTGGTTTTGAACCCTGGGATGTCACCATGACCGACCTCCTCTCTGGACGGATCGCCCTCGATGGATTCCGTGGCCTGGCTGCAGTGGGAGGATTTTCGTATGCCGATGTGCCGGAGAGTGCCAAGGGGTGGGCCGCCACCATCAAATTTAATGAGAAACTGGCCGATCAGTTCCTGGCCTTCTACAATCGCCCCGACACCTTTTCATTGGGGATTTGTAATGGCTGTCAACTCTTTGGTTTGCTCGGTTGGGTGCCGTGGCAGGGGATTGATCCCGCTGAGCAACCACGATTTATCCATAATCTCTCGGGCCGTTTCGAATCTCGCTGGTCAACAGTCAAGGTGTTGAAAAGCCCGGCAATCATGCTTCGAGGTATGGAAGGGTTGACGTTTGGTATTCATGTTGCGCATGGGGAGGGGTTTCTCGATTTCCCAAATTCTGCGCTTAAAAACCAAGTCATTGAGCAAGGTCTGGCCACTCTCTGTTATGTTGATGATCAAGGCGCACCGACAACGGTCTATCCCTTCAACCCTAATGGTTCTCCAGAAGGCCTTACCGGGCTCTGTACTCCAGACGGCCGCCACCTGGCCATGATGCCTCACCCGGAACGCACCTTTTTGAAGTGGCAGGCTCATTGGCTGCCACAGTCAATGAGCAAGAATCTCGCCGTTTCGCCTTGGTTAACAATGTTTCAGAACGCCTACGCCTGGTGCGTTACAGAGTAGCCGCTTACCTGCATGAGTTTGCAGCATCACTATCTTATTTCAATCCACTCTCCGTTCTGCAAGAGAGAGTGTGGTCTGAAATTGGCCTTATAGCGCATGGCAGCAACTTCATCTATCCAATAACCAAGGTAGAGGAAGTCAATCTGCCACGACAGGGCGTATTCAATCAAAGCAAGGATATTGTACGTGCCTGGGCTACGGCGTGATTGATCAGGATCGAAATAGAAATAGACACAGTTGATCACTTCAGGATAAATATCGACAATTGAGACGCCGACCAAATTCTCTTTGTGCCAAAATTCCAGTTCAAAAGTATGGCCCATGCTGTTTAGAAAAAATCCGGCATAGTAATCAAGCGCTGAATTGCCCTTGCCAGGAAAACGACTCTGGAGGAACTTATCACAGAGTGCCAGTTTCTGACTGCTGATCTGGATGGGGGCAAGCTTGACAGTAAGATCTTGGTTTTTGTTCCGAACTCTTTTTTGGTTACGATTCACCAGAAAACACTTCGGCTCCAGGCGAATGGGGATACAGGCTTGGCAGTCAGGACAAACCATCGTGTAGAGATAATTCCCGTTGCGCCGAAAACCCGCTGCTAAAAACTGGACCATAACCGGCGCAGGAATGTTAGAAAAATGGGCTTGTCGATAAATCGCTGTCAGAGGCCGACCGTAAGGACAATCGGCCTGAACATCATGAAAATATCTTCCTAACTTGCCACTCATCTCTAAAAGTTACATTCTATACATTGTTTTATTGACAATATCTCAATGATTTAATCAGGTTCTCTAACTCATTAGGTGAATCTTCCTGGTGGTCTTCTGTATGCAACAGGACTGCCATGTAAAAAACACTATTCAATCGAAGTGCTCTCTCAGCTTCAAACGAAAAGCTGCCAATTTTTTCTCTTATCAGTGTTTTAACGGGTAGCGGCAGATCATCACACAACGCTACGGTTTCGGCAAGATCACACAACACGAGACTCTTTTTTCGCATCTTGACACGATACGCCTGTTGATTGTTCTCCCCATACAAGAGCTTTTTGGCAGTTTCTTCACATCTACGAATTTCATCGGCTGCAGCGCTCAAAAGATCGACAAGATTTTTAATTGCATTTTCAGCAGGCTTCGTTAATTCCATGCGTTTATCTATGGGGTGAGAATGAGATGCTTGCGAGGTGTTTGATCCAGTGTTGAGAGAAAACCAGTGTCGATGACAGGACCATCTGCCAGTCAGTAAAAAACCTTGCTGCATGCTACCATACTTGAACCAGGCGATACAAGGTGATACTGTTCAAGACCTACAGGGAGATATCTCACTCACCCCTTCTCGTATTGCCAATCAATAGGGACCATTGCGATCGTGACCGAAATGGGATACTTTCAGGTGATGAGTTTTTCCGACAACGAGAAGATTGCCATAGGAAAGGTGCCTGATTTCTGGGAGAGAGTTTTTGCCGCTTCGTCACGATTCCTGGGCTTGGATTACGATGGAACGCTCGCTCCTTTTCATGTTGACCCCATGCAGGCGAGGCCTCTTCCCGGTGTTGTCGAGGTTTTACATTCGCTTCTCGGCCCCAAAAATACCTCGCTTGCGATTATCTCTGGTCGTCCTGCCGCAGAAATTTTGATGCTACTTGATAATCTCCCGGTGACTATTGTCGGCAGTCACGGTTTTGAGCTATGGCAACCAACAAATGATGCACCAGTTATTCTCGCCCCTTCATCTGCACAAAAACATGGTCTTGGGCAAGCGAGAATAATCGCTGAGAAGTTCCGTTATGCCGAGAAATTAGAGCATAAGGTCGCCTCCATCGCTATGCATACGCGAGGACTTCCGACGCCAATTGCCACTGCTATGGAATCGAACATTCTGGAGGCATGGTCAACGCTTGCTCCTCTCCATGCCCTAGAGTGCCGCCGCTTTAACGGCGGCGTTGAAATTCGATGCAGCGGCCGACATAAAGGGGATGCCCTTTTGGAACTTTTGAAGTCCGAACCTCAAGGAACGCTTGCTGTCTATGTGGGGGATGATGATACCGATGAGGATGCGTTTACGGTTATTCAAAATAAGGGGATCGGTATAAAAGTTGGTGCGTCCTCTTCCTCTTCTGAAACAGCCGCCACCGGTTTTCTGAAAGATTGTGCAGCCGTCAGGATTTTTCTGGAAACGTGGCTTTCCGTAACCTCAATGCCCCGGAACTAGAAAGAGATGGAAACAACACGGCTTGCAGTCGTTTCAAATCGTTTGTCTATAGTTGTCGGAAAAGGAGACGATGGTGAATGGTCAATCAAATCTGGTTCTGGAGGTTTGGTGACGGCCTTGGGACCGGTTTTGCGCGACAGAGGGGGGCAATGGATAGGCTGGCTCGGGTCTACTGTCTGTGAAGGACTCGGTGAGGATGCGCTAGCAAGACTTCTTTTACAAGGAGCCCAGGAGACAGGGTACACTCTCCAGCCGGTCGATTTAACGGAAGAAGAAGTCGAAAAGTATTATTTTGGATTTTCCAACGAAATCCTGTGGCCCCTTTTTCACGATTTGATTTCGCACTGTAATTTTGATCCTGCCTACTGGCATATCTACCAAAGCGTCAATGCCAAGTTTGCTCAGTCGATTGCCGACAATACAACCGCTGATGCCGATTATGTCTGGGTGCATGACTATCAGCTTATCTTGGTCGCTGATCAATTAAAAAAAATGGGCGTAGCACGACGCACCGGTTTTTTCCTCCATATCCCCTTCCCTCCCCTTGACGGTTTTGTGAGGCTACCTTGGCGATTCGAAATTCTAAACGCGTTGCTGCAATATGACCTGGTCGGGTTTCAGACCGTCCGTGACCGCCGCAATTTTATGGATTGTGTTCGGATGTTAGTGCCAGGAACAAAAGTTGTTGGCCATGGGCAAGTCATCAGATGTCATACGCCAAGCCAAAAAGTTTTGGTAGGCACGTTCCCAATTAGTATCGATTTCCGTCAATTCGCAGAGACGTCAACTACGCAGGAGGTGCAGGATCTCGCCTGGATCATTCATGCCAATATCCCAGAAAGACAGTTGATTCTCGGGGTCGATCGTCTTGACTACACCAAGGGAATTCCCGAGCGCCTACTGGCCTTTGCCAATGCACTGAAGCGCTATCCCGATATGCGCAGGAAGGTGACACTGATCCAGGTCGTTGTTCCCAGTCGCGAAGGTGTCCCTGAATACGAGTCGTTGAAGCAGGAAATCGAGATGTTGGTGGGAGAGATCAACGGCCGTTTCACGGAAGTGGGATGGACCCCTATTCACTATATTTACCGTTCTCTCAGCCATACCGAGTTGCTTGCCTATTATCGTACCTGCGAAATTGCCTTGGTTACCCCTTTGAAAGACGGGATGAATCTGGTGGCCAAAGAGTTTTGCGCTTGCAGTGTTGAAGATAATGGAGTGCTGATTTTGAGTGAATTTGCCGGGGCGGCCGCCCAGCTCTATAATGGGGCGCTTTTGGTCAACCCCTATCATATCGAGGGAGTTGCTGATGCAATTCACGAGGCCTTTTGTATGGATAAGGAAACAAGACAGGCCAGAATGAAAAAGATGCGACGCTCCATTCAAAAAAATGATATCTTTTATTGGGTAAGTTCTTTTTTCCGGGCAGGTATCGATAAAGACTTGAGCCAGTTGCCAACCGCCGAATTTTTTGTACCAAAGCCCTAGTAACGAAGTCATTTATTGAGCTGCAATTTGGAGTGATAACACCGATGCGAATGCCTCAAATTCTGTGTAGACTGGCCATGATTGTACTCATCACTTTGCTCTTTTCTCCTCCAGTTCAGGCCGTTGATGAGTTGAAACAGGGCGTGCCCACTGATCTTGCCAAACTTGAGCAAAAGATTATCGAGCAACCAGACCTTGCCGACTTGATTGGTTACGCCTATCGAAGTTCTCCTTTGATCAAAGCAGCCAGAGCCGAGTGGCGTGCAAGTGTTGAACAGTACCGGGTTACAACAAGTTTTGACGACCCGGAAGTGATGGTTGAAGGGATGTACATGAGCGATGCGGCAAGGGATTTTGCCAACCCTGAGGACTGGAAGGTTTCTCTTGTGCAACCAATACCGTTGCCTGGAAAGCTGGCCAAGGCGGGAGATGTTGCTACTTCTGAGGCACAGATATCCCGTCTCAGACTCGATCTTACTGTCCGTGACACCACACTCCGCATCCGCGAGTCGTATCAAGAGTTGCTATACCTCAGAGAGGCCAAGCGATTGGCCGCGGCCAATCGCGAACTGCTCGATCAACTACGAAAAGCAGGAGAGACCGCCTCGTCCAGCGTCAACCGTGCTTCCCTTGTTGATGTCATGAAGGCACAAGCCCAGACAGGTCAGGTCGGTTATGACATGCTCTTGCTTGAGGAGTCGGCGCTTACCGAACAGGTTCGGCTTAATTCGATCTTAAACCGCCCTGCCGAGGCAGCGATCGGTCCGTTACGTGCAGATACGATGCTGCCGGTGCTTTATTCCCTTCAGGAAATCTACCCGCTGGCAGAGGTGAACCTGGAAGAGATCAGGATAGCGCAAGCAAATATCAACAAAGCGCAGGCCATGGTTGATCTCACCCGTTACGACACCCTGCCCCGCTTCACCTTTGGCGTCTCTTATGGCGATTTGAATCAAAAACAGCAACTCGGTGTGCAGGCCGGGCTCTCCTTACCGCTTTGGCATGGCAAGAATGCCGGAAGGATGGCTGCAGCTCAGGCCGAGTCTGATAAGACGCGGGCACAGTGGAGTGCCGAAGTGAATGAGGCACGTATTGCCGCGCGGGAGGTCTATTTCCGGTTGCAGAATTCCGAGCGACTTGTCCGTCTCTACCGTGATGATCTGATTCCTCAAGCCAATCGAGCCATGCAGACAGCAGAGACCTGGTATAGCCAGAATCAGGGAAGTTTCTCCGATTACATTGAAACGGTCGCGACTTGGTATAATTTCCAGCTTGCCTCGGCACGCGCAAGGGCCGATTATGGTACGTTTTTGGCCCGGCTGGAGAGCATAGCAGGACGCCCTTTGACCGAACGGGGTGCAAAAGCTGAAGAGGTGCCTCCAGTTTCAGCGGAGGAAACTAAATGAGAGGTTGGCTACGTCTAGGGGGCTTGACTCTTCTTAGCATTATGCTGCCCTTGATGTGGGTTCATGAGGGGCATGCAGACTATAATTCTCTTCGGCGCGAGATGGATGAGTACCAACCACCAGCCGTGGTTTCACAACCGATGTCAATCCGCTCGGTTTCCGCTCACAACTCGTTGTTCCCCACTGAACAGAACTTCCAAGAGCAGATCGCCGCACTTGAAAAACAGCGGAAAGAGTGGGTCAGAACCATCAACACTCCGCATGACTCGCACTCTTTTTTTCACCCGGATGACGCGCTGTTACAAGCCTTGCAGCCTGCGGCAAGTGACAACTCCGAGGTAGCCAAAGCCGTGTCTGGCGTTGTGACAATAGAGATATTAGAAACCCTTGTTCTTCTACGAAGCCCAGTAATTCATGCAAAAGAGAGTGAATTTAAGGCAGTTCTTGAGGGCTACAGCCAGGCCGAAGACCTTGACACCATCCTGCGGCGTTACGCAGGCTTCAGCAAGAGTGTGATGACAGGGACCGGCAGCATGAATGATCCAGACCCTGTCCCCCTTAGGTTCCCTTTCCCCGGCGTCCTGGCCCTGAAGGGCGAGGTTGTCTCTCAAGAAGCGCAGGCTGCCTGGGAAGAGTTGGAAGCGGCACGGCGAGATGCATTGACAGAGATCAGACGAGAACACGCCGAACTGAGTTACACCTACCAAGCATTGTCCATGATTAAGACGGAACTTGCACTCTTGGTTAGCCTGCACAAGACTGTTTCGGCCCGCTACGAGGCGGGGAAAGCAAACTTTGCCCAACTCACCTCGATTACAATCGAGCAGGAGAGAGCAAGAGAGTCTGTTCGCACCATCAAGGAAGAAAGGAAAAATAGCGAAACTGCGATTCGAGCGGCCCTTCTGTTGCCGGAATCGATCAGCATCGGTACCCCTGTTCCACCCAAACTACGAATGAGGGAGGCAAAAGCTGACGATCTGTACCCCCTTGCCTTAGAGCGACGGCAAGAACTTAAGGCTAAGCGGGCTATGATCGGCAGGATGGAGCGCATGCTGGAGATGGCTGA
>JAQUKQ010000106.1 GCA_028718985.1 Desulfobulbaceae bacterium
TCACTCGCCGACTGTCAATACATTTTTTATTTCTTTTTGCCGCTGTCAGCCAGGCGACTCGCTCCCGGTCAGGAGGCGGCAATCTAGCCGAACACCTCCCCCTTGTCAATCATTTTTCTTGCCTTTGCTTGGGTGAATTTTATCATAGCATTTCTACGTCTTTTTTTCTTTAAACATCCAAACATCGGGCCCGGCAAAACCTAGCGAATCTCCTTTCTGTTAATCGCCGCCGCCATGCACCCTGCCCCAAAACCATTATCAATATTCACCACAGCTACCCCTGGCGCGCAGCCATTCAGCATTCCCATCAAAGCAGCGACACCACCCAACCCTGTTCCATAGCCCACACTGGTCGGCACCGCAATAAGCGGTTTGTCTACCAGGCCAGCAACGACACTCGGCAAAGCACCTTCCATGCCTGCCACCACCACTAATACGTTGGCATCTTCAAGGAGTTTCTTGTGCGCAAACAAACGATGAATCCCAGCGACTCCCACATCAAAAGCCCTTTCGACACGATGGCCAAGACAGTTTGCCGTCAAACAGACCTCCTCGGCTACCGATATGTCTGATGTCCCCGCCGCTAGCACCGCTATTACCCCGCGGCCCTTATCTTCGCCCCCTGCCTTGTGGTTGCCGACAAGCATTCTCGCCAGGGCATGATAGGTCAAATCAGGCAGATCACGACAAACTTGCGCCGCCTTTTCCGCCTCGACCCGGGTCACCATTACCGGATAGCCCTGTTGCAGCATACGCTTAGCAATGTCACCAATCTGCCCGGCTGTTTTCGATTCACCATAGATGACCTCTGGCACCTCAGTCCGTAAACAACGATGATGATCAAGATGGGCACCATCAATAACTTCAGAGGGCCATCCCTTCAAAACTTCCATGGCAGCATCGATCGAAATCTGCCCTTTTCGAACCTCTGTCAATATCTTTTTCAACCGTTCCGGATTCATAAAACGCTCACGGCACTTGCCGAGTTATGGCCATCATGCTAAGTAGAAACAATAGCACTGTTCAGACCTTTATTCACTTAACTACTATTAATGTGGAGTCATCATGCCCCAACCAGAAACCACCTTCAACCATCGCCCTCCGCGGTCATGGCAAAAGATCACCATAACAGCTGCAAGCGATAATGCCGAAATGATCGCCGACTTCATGGCGGGCCTCACAGAGAGCGGCATTGAGCAGATCAGCGGCGCACCAGGGAGTCCCTCCCCTGCCCCTGAACAAATAATCGCCTATCTGCCGGAAGAGAGGAATCCTACCCAACTTCTCAAAACAATTCACGCCTTTTTACTGGAGTGTAACAAACAGAATCCCTCCGCACTGCCTGCAACATTCGCCCAGGAGACCATTATTGAAGAGGATTGGAACAGGCATTGGAAAAAGCACTTCAAGCCCTTCAAATTAACAGACCGATTGGTAATCAAACCTTCTTGGGAGGAGTACGAAAAACTCCCCCATGAAATCATACTCGAAATGGACCCCGGCATGGCCTTCGGCACCGGACTGCACGCCAGCACCAAGCTTGCCCTTCTCCTGATCGAAGAGTCGTTTGCCGCCAAAGCCCCTCGCACGGTCCTTGACATCGGCACCGGTACTGGAATTCTCGGCATGGCTTGTGCCCTGTTAGGCGCAGAATCAGTTGTCGGCCTTGACAACGATATCGATGCTCGTACCGCGGCAATTGAAAATATTCACAAAAACCACCTTGAGAACTCCATGGTTATCGACCCAGGAAACCTCGACGAAATCAAGGCCCGCTTTGACCTGGTAATCGCCAACATTACCCAAGATGTGCTGACGCTGCTAGCCGATGACATCCTGGCCAGCATGGCTCCGCGAGGGCACTTGGTGCTATCAGGCATCCTGACCGGCCCGCAAACGGATATTATAAAGCAAGTCTTTGGCAAACTTGGCCTCAGCCTGATCAACACACAATCACAAGAGGAGTGGACAGCCCTGCTCTTTAAGCAATAGCCCCCAACCCACAATCATCAAAACCACCGACCAACTCTTGCCACTCTAACAAATATAATGCGACGCTTCTTTATCAACCCGGCACAAATACAAGAAGACATTGCGCTCATCACTGATCAGGAGGCCCGCCATATCAGCATGGCGCTTAGACTCAAGCCTGGTAATGTCATCGAGCTTTTTGACGGTGAGGGCATGATCTATCAAGCTGAGATCGCGGCGATCGACAAGTTTAGGGTTACAACAAAAATAGTCAGCCGCCAACACCATCAGGACGAAGCGCCCTTTCTAGCAGTGGCCCAAGCCTTGATCAAGGGCAGCAAAATGGATTTGATCATTCAAAAAGCCACTGAGCTTGGCGTGTCAGACCTTTGGCCGACAATCAACCGGCACTGCGCCATCACCTCAGCCTCTAGCAGCCAGATTTGCCGCTGGCAAAGAATCTCCCAAGAATCCTGCAAACAGTGCGACCGGCCAACGCCCATGATCGTTCATGCAGCCACCCCCTTGCCGCAACTCTTGGGCCAAACAAAGGAGTTCTCCACCAAGATCCTTCTATGGGAGAGCGAGACAACAAAGAGCCTCCACGACATCGACCTGCAATCCTCAGAGCGAACCCTTCTCCTCATCGGCCCCGAAGGTGGATTCAGCACGCAAGAAGCCGATTCTGCCATTGATCACGGTTTCTTGCCGGTAAGCCTCGGCACCAGGATGCTACGAGCCGAAACAGCCGCGATCACCGGCATCAGCATCGTCCAATTTTTATTGGGAAATTTAAGACGAAAACCACAAGAAGACTCCGCTGCACAAAGGCCAGCCCTTCCGAAGGAAGCGCAATGAGAGCGGTACTGCAGGTCGTCAGCCAAGCCTCGGTAAGGGTCGACCATCAAACCATCGGCGCCATAAAGCATGGGTTGCTCGTTCTGCTCGGAGTGGGGGAGACAGACAGTGAAAAAGAGGCCGATTCCCTGGCCGCAAAAATCAGTACGCTACGAATTTTCCCGGACCACAACGGTCAGATGAATAAATCCCTGCAAGATGTTGGCGGCGAGGTCTTGGTTGTCTCTCAATTCACCCTCTATGCCGATTGCCGCAAAGGGAGACGTCCTTCATATAACCAGGCGGCCCCCCCTGATCTCGCCAAACGTCTATATCTCTACTTCATCGAACAAGTCAAGGCCCTCGGCATAACCGTTTCCTGTGGTCAATTCCAGGCAATGATGAACGTGAGCTTGATCAACCAAGGGCCCATCACCATTATCCTCGACACGAACAGGGGCTAAAAGACCCCTCAACTCCCTGCCCGCCAACACGCCCAGCCAGTGCCCCAATTTTTTTTCTGTTTTCGGCAGCGCACACTCTTTTCTACAAGTGCTAGGCACCAAGAGAAACATTTATCGAATCCATCAATTTCCAACTTGCATGGACTACCAACCCCTGCTATTCTTATCTATATGTCTCCGAAATAATGTCGAATTAAAGCAAACCATTTAACGGAAACTGCCACAACAAATAGTGAGGGAACAGACATGCTGCAGGCCAGAGAACATTGTGATTTTTCGTGTAATGAGAAGATGTGCGTTACCTTAGACAAGGCTGGGGTCCCCCGCGACAACAAATGGCGCTCCCTTGTCATGTACATGCGCGGCTTGAGTTACCATGATTATCTCAGCCATCAGCAAAAGGGCCAACTGCAATCCCTGCTCACTAAATTATTCATCGAAAAGCAATTCACCGATGATAAATTCGCCGAGGTAATGAATCAGAACGAAAAAATCTTCTCAGCCCCCTATATCAAGAAGATCAATCTGACACTCAACGAATCGCAAAAATTGCTCCAAGAGTTCCAATCAACCTTGCGCTATCGCCGTGGCGACATCAAAGATTTGGAATCCAGCACCGCAAACGCCCTGGCTATGGGCCAAGACCCAGACAAGGTCATCGCCTCCTTACGGGTTGCCTTCAGAGACATCATTAAGACCATGGATCAAGATGCCGCGCGCCTCGACCAGCTATGCCGAACAGACAGCCTGACCAGCCTCTACAATCGCCGAGCCTTTGATGAGTTCATGGGTGTTGCCATCGAAAAATCCATTCAGCGCTCGCAGCCTGTCTCCCTTATTTTTATGGACATCGATAAATTCAAAATTTTTAATGACACCTATGGACATCAAGTCGGCGACCAAGCGCTCGTCGCAGTTGCCAAAATACTCAAGCACTGCGTCCACGACTACGGAGCCAACATCCCTGCCGAAATATACTCGGCCCGTTTTGGGGGCGAAGAGTTCGCTATCATCATTCCAGGTCTCGAGGAAGAGAAAGCTTCCTTCCTCGCCGAAATAATAAGAAAATCCGTCGAAAATTATAATTTTTTGATCAGAAACGAAAAGGGTGATATCGTCCAGAAAGGGATTAAAATCACTATCAGCTTGGGCGTTGCGACCTTGCAGGACGAGCAGTGCCCGTCATCAGGCGCAAAATCCCTCCTCAATCATGCCGATCTAGCACTGTACCACGCCAAAGACCGCGGTCGAAACACCGTTGTCCGTTTCAAAGACATCCAATCGTGACAAGCAAAAAACACCGTGTCACTGATCAACAACTCCTTGCGACAACTGACACAAGGTCATGCCAGTGACACAACGTAGATGGGGCTGGACACATTTCACCCTTGCGACGCTGACGCTCTTGGCCTGTTGGCACAGGCCGACAAATTCCGCACTTGCCAACACCCTCCCCCTGCCGAGCGCAATCCAATCAAGCCGCTTCATCGCCTATACGCCGCGCAGCTTTTCAATTACGGCAGGGGAAGTGGTAGCCGCCAGCAGATCAGGTATCGCAGATGACCTCAAACTACTTCGCCCATTCTTCGACGGTCTCATCACCTACTCTTCAGCCAATGGCATCGAAGCCGTCCCAATGATTGCCAAACGCCTTGACTTCCGGGCAATAATCTTGGGGATTTGGGACCCAACATCAGCCACAGAAATCCAGAATGTCCTCCTTGCCATCAAGAAATATCCAACCCTGATCTCCGCTGTTATTGTTGGTAACGAAGGAATTTACAGCAAGCGCTATCAGCCAGAGGATGTGCAAAAGGCCATCCAACGACTCAAGAAAGAGTCCCCTTCCTTACCCACAACCACTTCCGAGCCATTCTCTCTGTACTTCCAAGATGATTTAACTCCTTTCTTCCGCTCACATGACCTGTTGATGCCCAATGTACACCCGGTTTTCGAAAAATGGTTCTCCCCAGGCGACCCACAAAATGGTGTCGCGATGGTGGTAACAGTTGCAGCCCGACTTGAAGAACGCTACCCAAGCCCTCTATTCATCAAAGAAACGGGGATGCCCTCGGGGGAAGAACAGCAAGGCTTTTCCAGCAGGCAACAGGCACTATTCTGGGCAGGCCTCTTCAAAAAATTTCCCTTCTCAAAAACAAGCTCATTTGCCTGCTTCGAAGCGTTTGACGCCCCATGGAAGCCGACGGACATGGCAAGAATACTGCCCGGAAACCATGCCAACGAGGCCTACTGGGGATTTTTTAACACCGCAGGCACAGGCAAAATGGTCCTCGACTCACTACCAAAACTTATCGAGGAGAAAACCGACCGCCACCACTGAGTGCCTGCGCGTAAATTTCACAGTTCATCCGTCCGACACTTTCCAATCATGTCCTACTCAACCCAACTACCTAAGATCCCTAAACGCAAAAATCCCGCCTTGAGGGAACAAGGCGGGATTTTTGTTTTGGAAAGGAGAATGGGAGTTTGGGTCTTGCTTCTAACTTTTGCAACCAGCATGCCAAGTAAGAACAACCAATCAACATTTATTTTTTAGACATATTTTCAACTGGTTACTGTCAAGTCAATCGCATCATACACCACGTACGAGGCACAAAAAGCTTCACCACTCTCCAGGCACAGTCCAATAGATATTTTTTTCCTTTAATAACAAACTGTTATCCGTACAAAAAATTATACCGCGCGGACATTACCCCTTAAACAGAGAAGGGGGAGGGTATCGTCTCTCGACTCATGCCCTCCATCGTACAAAAAACTATACCAGACAGCAGGATGTTTGCGCCCTGTGGCCAACAGGAAAGATCAGCCCTGCCACAACTCCCGAATCATCTGCACGAAACGCAGATCCATTTCCGGCAGACGACCCTTTTCAGTCAAATAGCCACCAATCATCATGCCATCAGCACCGGCCAAGAACGCCGAGCTCAGAAAATCTTGCAGGGCCGTCTCCCTACCTGCTGCCAGCCGAAGAGGAATTGCCGGCAACAAAAGACGATACAGGGCAATCGAACGAAGGATGTCAAAAACGGAGATGGGGTGCTGGTCTGCCAACGGGGTTCCGGGCAAAGGAATCAAAACGTTAATTGGAACGGAATCGACATCAAGGCTTCGCAAGGTAAGTGCCATGGAGAGTCGGTCATCCTCAGTCTCCCCCAATCCAAAAATACCTCCGGCACAGACCTCAAGTCCCGCCTCCTTCGCCGCCAAGATAGTATCAACCCGCTCGGCAAAGGTATGGGTAGTGGCAATGCGAGGGAAAAAAGATTCCGAAGACTCAAGGTTGTGATGGTACCGACTCATCCCCGCCTCCTTGAGCATAACGAAATCCTGGCGATTCAGAATCCCCAACGAGGCACAGACTGCAATGTCGACCTCCTGACGAATGGCTTCGACCAAAACAGCCACCTGCGCGAGATCCCGACCCTTAAGCCCTCTACCACTGGTAACCAGGGAGAAATGCCCGGCACCATTCTTCTTAGCCACCCAAGCAGCAGATAAGACTTGAGCCTTATCCAGCAATGGATAGACAGGCGCACCAGTAGTAAAATGGGCAGATTGTGCACAAAAGCGGCAGTCTTCACTGCACTGACCAGATTTGGCGTTGATAATACTGCACAACGAAAATTGACAACCACGATTGGCAAGCTTGGTTCGTAACGCCAAAGCCATCAATTCAGGGCTCGACATAGCTCGCCACTGCGTCAGCTCATCAACTATTCCCATAATGCCCTCTCTGTCCTGCCAGGCTTCAATACTTGCGAAATCCGTAGACTCCTCCCTTCGTACCAGGGGCAAAGGCGGGGCCTCGACTGCCACCGCCACCAGAAAAACTGGATTTCGTCACTTCCCGACTGGCCGCCGCCGGGAAGTCAACAGCAGCCACTTCCTTCAACCCGCAGGCCTCACTGTACAACTCATGCAGCAACAAGCCATTGGCGAAATAGCTCTTGCGAGTAAGCCACTTCGGCCATTTCCCCTCTCTCTCATGAGCAATCATTAACGGCAGGGTAACCAGAGCACGAGCGACAATGTCCTGGGTACATCGCTTGATATTCAGCCTCGAAAAATAGCCCTCTAAACGCTCGCGAATATCAAGCGCCAGGGCAGAAGCCGCTTGCTGGGTCTGAACAGCCATCAACTCGGATTCAACTTTAAATAAGGGGATCAGCATCAGAGAAAACACCACCTCCTCCGGCACCGCCTGCCCGGCCGCAACCAAACGATCAAGAACTCCCAGCAGATTCAGCAGCAACTTCCTAATCGAAATAGCCTCAACATGTTCAGTAAGCACATGAGCATAAAACGGGAAGAGCACAAGAAAGATCCCAGAGTCTAAAGCCAACTCGGCCCAGGCCCGGCAGGCACCGCCTCGAAGGTCTTTAAACAACTCATCTCGCACTCTGGAATCAGGGCATAGGTTCAGCATTTCTCTGTTCGCGACCAGTGCAGCCCAAGTCTCCTCTTCAATCGTAAAAGAGGCCCTCGCCGCATGCCTGATCACCCGCATCATTCGCACTGGGTCTCGGGTAATCCGCCGAGTGGGATCGCCTACTAGGCGGACAACTTTATCCTGTAAATCTTTAACCCCGCCGACATAATCAATGACCGTATAGTGTTCTATCTCATAAAAAAGGGCATTGATCGTCAGGTCCCTGCGAAAAGCATCCTCGGCCGGATCACCGAACTCATTATTGGCCGGCAGGACTGATGCCTCATCACCCGGCTCGTCATCGTCAGTGCGACAGCGGAAAGTGGAGACCTCGACTATCTTCCCTCCACCGAAAAAGACCTGCACCAGACGAAACCGACGCCCGATAATCCGGCTATTTCGGAAAATCTTGCGAATCTCGTTTGGGCTGGCGCTGGTACTGATGTCGAAGTCCTTAGGAATTTTGCCCAGGTAGATATCACGGACTCCGCCGCCGACCAAATAAGCCAAAAAACCTGCGTCGCGTAAACGATACATGACCTTCAGGGCTTCTCTGTCGATATATTGACGAGAGACAGGATGTTCCTGCCGAGGAATAACGATGGGGGTCGGCAAAACAGCGCCAACTGTGGGAGAAGAATTAGGCAAAGGAAGAGGACACACAGATAATAAGTTATGCCGCAGGTTTCGGTTCTTTATAGACCGATTCAGCCTCGGAAACAAACTGGTCAAATACCTGTTGGACAGTGATTATATCATTGAATTTATAAACTTTTTCTCCGGAAAAGATGAGCCCATTCTCCACATCCCCCTGACAAGCGGCCCGAGTCAGACGATCGTTGATACAATAGACGTAATCACATTTCCTGAGACACTTAAACTCACACTTCTCTGGCCGCAGTGACTTATCTCCGGCCTGCAGATTCTTAATAAAAGTATTGCGAATAGCCCGTCCCGGCATGCCTACCGGCGAACGCATGACGGTTACGTCTTCAGCCTTCGCCTGCACAAAAGCTTGTTTGAAGGCCTCAGAGACATCACACTCCTTGGTCATCACAAAGCGAGTGGCGATCTGTACACCATCGGCACCGTACTTATCCATAATCTCCGCCATCTCATAGCCATCCGAAATACCGCCTGCCGCAATCAATGGCACCCTGGACACCACTTTTCTGATCTCCGGAAAAATTTCCCGGAGCGGCAGGTCGGTCCCTAAATGCCCCCCAGCTTCCTTGGCCTCGACAATAATGGCGGCAGCCCCAAGTTTTTCGGCCAGAACAGCGAAGGCGGGCGAGGAGACGATCGGCACAATCGGCACATTATGCTCTCGGCCAATCTTAAAAATGTCCCGTGAGAAACCAGCACCGGTAATGATAATATCGACCCCGGCTTCAACCGAGGCCATGACCAATTCATGAAAGTCGCGCATGGCAAACATGATGTTGGCTGCAATAACCCCCTTGGTCATTTTTTTTGCCTTGATGATATCCGCTCGCAACTCATCAGCTGGAATGCCTGATCCACCAATGACACCGATGCCTCCACACTCCGCAACCGGCGCGGCCAAAGCGGCCGTTGAAACACGAATGGACATCCCCCCCTGTATCAGTGGAATGGTCGCAGTAAACGGCCCGATGGTCAACGAAGGTAATTTCATTCAAAAAAACTCCAAAAGTAATTCCGCATCATCAAAATAGAAGCTGCCACCGATCAAACACTAACGGCAACAAACAGCCAAGATGCTGTTAAAGAAGCAAAGTAACGCCACAACCCTTCCGTGACGATGAAATCACAAAAACAAACCTACCTGGACAGAATAGGGCATAATGCAACTCTTGACTCTATTTGTCAAGAGCGTTACCTAATGCCAACAAAAACTTACCCTACCATTATGCCTCAAAATCCTGTATGATTCCGTCACAATACACCCCCAGCATCGCAAACGACATCCTCGACAAAGACCCTAGAAACTAGGGCAGCCTAGACGAAAATAGCACACAATGGCAAAAGGCGGACAGCTCCATGAGAAAAATAGACCCAACACTGATAGGCTTTGATATCGACGGCGTTGTAGCCGATACCGTAGAGGCTTTTTTTCGCTTGGCCAAGCAGCGTCACGGCATCGACAAATTTACCGCTGCCCACATCACAGAGTTCGACGTGGCAAAATGTCTGCCCATCGCACCACAAATCATCGACGCGATCTTCGACACCCTCCTCGAAGCCCCCATCGAAGCCGATATGAAGCCAATGCCTGATGCCGTTGCCGTCCTGACGATGCTGTCTCACCATGCACCATTGACCTTCATCACCGCCCGCCCCTTACAGCAGCCAATCGCCGAGTGGCTAGAGTACATTCTTGGCCCTGCCACCTTTGCCCGGACAAGGCTTATCGCCATGGGAGACCACGACAAAAAATCGACCTACCTAAAAAAACTGGGCATCCAATATTTTGTCGATGATCGAGCAGAGACCTGCATCAACCTCAAAGAGCAAGGTTTCTCGCCTGTCGTTTTCAATCAACCCTGGAATCAGGGGCAGCACAACTTACCATGCGTCTCCTCTTGGCGCGAAATCGGGGCCCTCTGCACATGATCTGCGCCCACTGCAAACAAGCGATTCCGGCCCACAAAAACCCAGTGCCGACCGTCGACATCATCATCCAGATTAACGGCGGCATCGTCCTCATCGAACGTCGCAATCCACCCTATGGCTGGGCTTTGCCCGGCGGCTTTGTAGACTATGGCGAGTCCCTTGAAAACGCTGCCA
>JAQUKQ010000107.1 GCA_028718985.1 Desulfobulbaceae bacterium
CGACGATCCCACCGGCCTCGTCCCGCGTCTCGTTCTTGAAAATAAGCGGCGGCAGGACAAAGGTAAAAAGTGAAACCCCGCCAAACCAAAGTGCCACGGCAATACGAAGAATTGCGACCATGAACTTATCCATCTGCTCCCCTCCCGATTAATAAAAAAAACTCTCCTCGCGATGAATGCTCCCTTATCCCGCGGAGTCTCTTCTACAAGACAAAAGCTCACGAAACAAATCATGACCTTTGTTGTCACACACGACAAACGCCGGGAAATTCTTCACCTCGATTCGTCGCACAGCCTCCATGCCAAGTTCCGCAAAATCGATCACTTCAACCTTGACAATACTCTCTTGCGCCAGGACAGCTGCCGGCCCACCAATGGATCCCAGATAGAAGCCTCCATGTTTCTGGCAGGCCTCCGTCACCGCCGGTGACCGATTCCCCTTCGCCACCATGATCATTGAAGCGCCTTGCGATTGGAAGGCATCAACATAGCCATCCATCCTACCTGCCGTCGTCGGGCCAAAGCTGCCAGAGGTGAAACCGGGCGGCGTTTTCGCCGGACCAGCGTAATAAACCGGATGCCGCTTGAAGTAGTCAGGAATTGCCTGACCAGCTTGAAGCATCTGATAGATACGGGCATGGGCAATGTCTCTGGCCACGATCATGGAGCCGTTCAGGTGCAGCAACGTGCCGATCGGATACTTGGACAGTTCAGCAAGAATACTGGCCATGGGCTGATCGAGATTGATGTTAACAGACTCCGTACTGTCACCCAGCAGCCGTTGATGATATGGCCCGAGATCCTTGACCAGGGTTTCGAGAAAGATGCCCTCCGGCGTGATTTTGGCCTTGATGTTGCGGTGAGCACTACAGCTCACCCCAAGACCTACAGGATTGGAGGCGGCATGCCGAGGCAGGCGGATCACCCGGACATCATGAGCCAGGTATTTACCACCAAATTGCGCCCCGAGTCTGCACTCCTGTGCGATTGTCAACAAATGCCGCTCCCAGTCCAAATCCCGAAAGGCCCGTCCCGAGCTATCGCCACTAGTGGGGAGGTTGTCGTAATAGCCAGTCGAAGCAAGTTTCACCGTTTTCAGATTTGCCTCAGCAGAAAGTCCTCCGATGACCAACACAAGATGGTACGGCGGGCAAGCGGCAGTTCCCAACAAGGGCAACTTCTCTTGACAGAAACGCCGCAGGCTTTGCTCATTCAGCAGCGATTTGGTCTCTTGAAAAAGAAAAGTCTTATTTGCCGACCCCCCACCTTTAGCAACAAAAAGAAAATGATACTCATCACCCTGACAGGCCATGATATCGATCTGGGCCGGCAAGTTACAGTTGGTGTTGACCTCCTCAAACATCGACAAGGGGGCCATCTGCGAATAGCGCAGGTTCTCCTGCGTGTAGGCGTCGAAAATCCCATGGCTCAGGGCCTTCGCATCATCCTCCATGGTCCAGACCTGTTCGCCTTTATGCGCAACAACAATAGCGGTACCGGTATCCTGACAGGCAGGCAGGATCTGCCCGGCGGCCACAACGGCATTCCGAAGCAGGGTCGTCGCTACATAGCGATCGTTATCCGTTGACTCTGGGTCGTCTTGGATCGCAACCAATTGCTGCAAATGACCTTTCCTCAGAAAAAAAGCAATCTCCTTCATGGCTGTACGCGCTAAAAGGCGAAGGCCCTCTGGATGAATTTTGACAATCCGCCGCCCTGCCACCTCGACAACTTCGGTGAATTCCTGGCTCAAAAGATGATAGTCCGTTTGGTCCTCAGCCAATTGAAACAACGAAGAGTAATGAAAATCCATGGTGTCTCCCAATGCAGAATCAAGTAAAAATGAGACAACAGAACAAGCGGACAACCTGCCCGTTGTCGACGTATGGCCCAGCAAAGCCTGTAACTTTCGTTACATATGGCGATGACCGGCAAATGTCAATGGGCAGTATGAGGGTGCCATTCAATAGGCGATGAATAGCATCTCTAAGCAGACTTTGGGGAAGTTGCAATCAGTGAACGAAAAGGGGAGAAGAAATTGACTTACGAATCGATATGGCGAAACAACGCTGTGTCAGCTGTAAAAAAACAGTTAGCCCAACACCTCATTAACGGCATCAACAAGATCTTGCCGAGAGACGGGTTTCGTCAAAGTCTTTCTGGTGCCAATGCTTTCGGCAAGCGTCAGGTAGCGTTCCGCTTCAATTACACCGCCGCCGGAAACAGCGATAACCGGCACGCTGGGAAATTCTCTTTCCAGTTCCATGATCAGCTTCAGACCATCTTTGACCGGCATGACCATATCGGTGACGACAAGGTCCGCTGGACGCTGACGAAATTGCTCAAGGCCTTCCTGACCATTGGAGGCGGAAACAACATGATGCCCTTCAGCCTCAAGAATCTGCTGGAATATTTTATTCACCCAAGGGTCATCGTCGATGATCAGAATATTGGCCATGGCACTCGTCTCCGGAAAAATTGGATAAGTTGCATTGTTGGACGCGGAGGGAACAATATCATGCAACGCTCTCTACATCAGAAGCCGCCGGTCCTCGCAGACAAAAATACTAGCACCTAGTGAAAAATAGTTCCATAGTAAAATGCACCGTCGCAGCAATTAAATGGACTGCACGATCGCAAAGCCCTATCAAAAAATAGCCGCCAGGAAAACTGTAGCACGTTTTCTAGCATGGCAACAACTTTTTTCATCGCTAATATTTAGCCAAACATTTGGCAATGCCAAGGCGTGAGTTATTTCATCAAATCAGTACTCAGATAACGCTCTCCAGTATCAGGCAGAATGACAACGATTTTTTTATTGGTATTTTCTGGACGGAGGGCAATGGCTAAGGCAGCATAAGCCGCAGCCCCGCAAGAAATACCGGCAAGAATTCCTTCCTGTCTAGCTAGATCTTTGGCACAGGCAATAGCCTGCGCATTGGTAACTGGGAAAATTTCATCGATGATCGCCGTGTTCAAGACAGGCGGCACAAATCCGGCGCCAATCCCTTGAATCTTATGAGGTCCAGGCTGCCCCCCGGCCAAGACGGGCGAATCGGCAGGCTCCACCGCCACGGCCTGAAACGCAGGGTTCTTTTTTTTGATAACCTCAGCAACGCCGGTGATCGTGCCGCCAGTACCGACTCCGGCCACCAGAATGTCGATATCACCACCGGTATCGTTCCAAATTTCCAAGGCAGTCGTCTGCCGGTGGATTTCCGGATTCGCGGGGTTCGCAAACTGATTCGGCATATAGGAGTTTTGAATTTCAGCCGCCAACTCTTCCGCTTTAGCAATGGCACCCTTCATGCCCTGCGCCCCTGGAGTCAATACCAATTCGGCACCGAGATGCACGAGCAGCATCCGTCTTTCAAGACTCATCGTCTCTGGCATCGTCAAAATCAAGCGGTAGCCGCGGCTCGCGCAAACAAAGGCTAAGGCGATGCCTGTATTACCACTGGTCGGCTCGATAATGGTCGTCGTCGAATTGATTTTTCCCTGAGCCTCGCCATCCCGAATCATGGCGGCACCAATCCGATCCTTGACACTAGCAAGGGGATTCCTTCCTTCCATTTTGGCAAGAATAACGGCTCTCCCCTGCTGATTGATGCGATTCAACTGGACAAGAGGTGTCCGACCGATGCTGTCGAGCAAATCAGAAAAAATAGCAGTCATAGCAATTCTCCTTCGATTGACTGGGTGGTTATTCGCCAGGTGTGGCGCAGCCTCTCGTGACATGTATGTGTTTTGTTTCGGAGGGCAGATAGCATTTCTGTCTCACGCACTCTCTTTCTTGCCGATAAAGGCAAGTTCTGGGCGTTTCATCAAGACCTTGGTATCGGGAGGCACACTTTCCGTCAACCAAATATTACCACCAATGGTCGAGCGCGCGCCAATGATTGTCTCACCGCCAAGAATCGTGGTATTGGCATAAACAATCACATCATCTTCAATGGTAGGATGTCGTTTTTGATTGCGATAGCGCTCCCCCGCATCATGAGGGAGAGAGAGAGCCCCTAACGTCACACCCTGATAGATCCTCACTCGATTGCCAATCGTAGTGGTCTCACCAACCACTACGCCGGTGCCATGATCGATAAAAAAACTTTTGCCGATGGTGGCACCGGGATGGATGTCGATCCCAGTCAGGCTATGGGCGTGCTCAGTCATGATCCTCGGCAAAGTCGGGACTTCCAGTCTATGCAGGCTATTAGCCATTCGATAGATCGAGATGGCAAGCAGGCCCGGGTAACTGAAGATCACCTCATCAGCACCCTTGGCAGCCGGATCACCATCCATGGCAGCCTTGATATCGGTGGCAAGCAGAGCCTCGATGTTTGGCAGATCGTTGATAAATTCCAAGGCAAGTTGATGTCCCCGATGTTTGCATTGACTACAAACTTTATGCGAACGAAAGCAATCATGCTGGATGGCAAGGACAATTTGCTTACTGAGTCTGGCATACAACTCAGTAGTCTCCTGCCCAATAAGATACTCCAAGCTGCTGCGATTAAGGATGGTGGACGAAAAATACCCTGGAAAAAGGATGCAGCGTATCTTGTGAATCAACTGCACGACAGATTCATGAGAGGGCATTGGGATCGGCCCTAACTGCACGCTAACCTCCTTGCTCTCCCAAGCCTTGACCAGTTGCTGCACCACTCCTGGGATGTCTTGATAAAAGTGGCTGATCTCCTCCTCTTCATCAAAACAGATTGTTGGGTCTATTTGTTTTTTCATGATCTTTTCACATATCTCCTATCAAAAAAATACCATACGTCGCAAGTATTGAAGGGAAAAATCGCACAACCCTCCCCTGGTGCTCTTGACTGTCAGTGTTGATCGCGGCTTCGCTGACAATGGTAAATCCTGCCCGAAGGGCAAATTTCCTAAAATCCTTGAGTGTGATCACCCTGATATTCGGGCTGTTGTACCAGTAGTATGGAAGTTGGCTGGTGGTTGGCGCCTGCCCCATAAAAAAAAGCTGGCACCGACAGCGCCAATGGCTGAAGTTCGGAAAACTGACCACCACTTTTCGGCCGATTCGCAGCAAATTTTTGATAAGTACCTCCGGTTCATAAACCTGCTGCAAGGTCTGGCTCAACACCACATAATCAAAGGTATCATCAGCATAGTCACACACTTCTTCATTGATGTCTCCCTGAATAACGGTAAGCCCTTTCGCGATGCACTGCTGAATATTTTTTTCACTGAAATCGATCCCGGTACAAAGAGCCCCTTTCTGGTCCCTCAGAAAGCTCAAGAGTTCCCCATTGCCACAGCCCAAATCCAACACCTTGGCGCCAGGTGTGATCCAGGAAGCAATAACTTCAAGGTCAAAACGCATCAGATTTGATACTCCTTGGCCATGCGATCCAAAAAGCCGCTCAGCATGTCCGCCAGACGCGGGTTCGGCAACAGAAAGGCGTCGTGCCCCCATTCCGCTTCGATTTCGCAGAAACTGACGTTGACATTATGCTTTTTCATAGCCTTGACCATGGCCCTGGACTTGCGGGTAGGATAAAGCCAGTCAGAGGTAAATGATACCACTAAGTAACGCGCCTCAGCTCTGGAAAAAACCGACTGTTGATCGGCAGTACGCTTGCTGGTCAGATCGAAATAGTCAGCGGCCTTGGTGATATAGAGGAAGGAGTTGGCATCAAAACGATTCACAAATTTCGTCCCCTGATGGCGAAGGTAACTCTCCACCTGGAAATCGGCATCGAAATTAAAAGAGAAATCATTTTTATCCTGCAGTCTGCGGCCAAACTTATTGCGCATAGCCGTGTCGGAGAGGTAGGTGATATGGCCTATCATTCTGGCAACCGCCAACCCCAGGTCAGGCTTCTGCCCGTCGTAATAATCGCCGTGCTGCCAATGGGGATCGGCCATAATCGCCTGACGGGCCACTTCATTAAAGGCGATAGCGAGAGCGGAATGGCGTTGGGTTGTAGCAAGCGGAATAGCGGAAAAAACCATCGAAGGGAAACTGATGCTCCACTCCAAAGTCTGCATGCCGCCAATAGAACCACCTATCACCGACATGAGCTTTCTTATGCCTAAGTGGTCAATCAGTGCCTTCTGCGCTTTGACCATATCGGCAATGGTGACCACAGGAAAGGCAAGACCATAGGCCTTTCCTGTCTTGGGGTTTATAGAAGATGGGCCGGTTGAGCCCATACAACTTCCAAGGATGTTCGAGCAAATGACGAAATACCTGTCAGTATCAATCGCCTTGCCTGGTCCAACCATGATCTCCCACCAACCTCCCTTGTCGGCACCAAGATGGAAACCGGCCACATGGGCATCCCCCGATAGGGCATGGCAGATAAGAATGGCATTACTCTTTGCTTGATTCAACTCGCCATAGGTCTCATAGGCCAAGATAACATTTTCGAGGCACTCTCCACTCTCAAGGGCGATTGGTTCGACAAGGGTAAAAAATTTTCTTTCAACAAGACCGATAGATTGATTATTCATATCTGCACAAAGGCAAAATTAACAACAAGGCATCATGTGACTGGCGAACGCGCGATTATCCGCAAAGGGTCTTCCACCAACTACACGTTTCGCCTTATTATTAGCCCCTGGCCTTGGTAAATCAAGTTATTTAGCGCTGTTTTCGGCCTCACTCCTTTACATGGCACCTAAAGATCATTTTTTTAACGCCTGGTCGAGATCGACTAAGATATCCTCGATGTTTTCGATACCGATTGACAGGCGAATAAAGGCAGACGACACCCCGGCCGCCAACTGTTGAATTTCAGTCAACTGGGAATGCGTAGTGCTTGCCGGATGTATAGCCAAAGACTTGGCATCGCCAACATTGGCCAGGTGCGAGAAAAGTTTCAGCCCTTCAATAAAGCGCATCCCGGCAGAAACGCCGCCCTTGATTTCAAAACCAACCATGCCACCGAAACCATCCTTTAAATATTTACGTGCGTTGGCATGAGTCGGATGATCGGGAAGGCCGGGATAGATAACCGTGTCAACCTGAGGATGATTCTGCAGGAATAGGGCAACAGCCATGGCATTTTGCGAATGCCGTTCCATGCGAAGGGCTAACGTCTCAAGCCCCTGCAGGAAAAGAAATGCGTTAAATGGACTCATGCAGGGACCCAGATCGCGGGTAAAGCGCGATTTCAGTTTCACAATATAGGCCATTTGGCCGAACTCTTTCAAATAATTCAACCCGCCACGATACGAGGGATCGTCTTCGGTCAGTTCAGGGAACTTTCCATTGTCCCACTTGGTCTTACCGGAGTCCACAACAAGCCCACCTATTGAGGTTCCGTGTCCACCAATCCACTTCGTGGCAGAGTGAATGATGATATCGGCCCCAAAGCTGAACGGTTGGCAGAGAAATGGGGTCGCAAAGGTGTTGTCGATGATGAGCGGGATGCCCGCCTCATGCGCTACTTGAGCGATTGCTTCGAGGTCGAGAACATTGAGTTTCGGGTTACCGATGGTTTCGGCAAAGATAGCCTTGGTGTTACTGTCGATGGCGTTCCGGAAGTTTTCTGGTTCTGGATCGACAAAACGAACCCCAATACCGAACTTTTTCGGGAAGGTTAGGTCGAAAAGGGTGTAGGTGCCACCGTAGAGGGTGTTGGCCGCAACAATATTATCCCCACAACTGGCAATAGTTAATAGCGCCATGAAGGTTGCCGATTGCCCAGAAGACAAGGCAGCGGCCAGCAAACCGCCTTCAAGCGAGGCGATACGAGCCTCCAATGCCTCATAGGTGGGGTTGGTAAAACGATTATAGATCTCACCAGGGAAATCCGGTGGTTTCAAAGCGAAGAGATTGGCGGCCTGTTCCGTACTATTAAAGACGTAAGAGGCAGTCTGGTAGATAGGCACAGCCCGGGCCCGAGTCGTCGGATCAGGAGAGTAACCGCTATGCAAGGCCTTGGTATTGAATCCATAAGAATCGGTCATTGGTTTCACCATCACAATAGAAGTTTGCTAAGTATCAAGTAACACACTTGTTGCAGCGAGTAAGCCGTCACTCGCCATGTGTTAGGCATCGGCGACTCCCTTCCCGCAATCAGCGGCACTACAATAACTTGAGGGTACGGAATACTCCTTTTTCGACAGGAGTTGGATAGGTACAAAGGGTATCAGTGCTCTTTGTTTCACTGTACCAAAGAAAAACATTGCGAACACAGAGAAAGTGAGAAATAGAGGGTGCTACGAGACAAGTACCGGATTTCACAGGAGTGAGGAGAGCACCTCACATTGACGACAAATACTCATCTTATCTTTCCAGCTTTTTTTGGCCTGACACTCACAGATAGTGCCATTGATGAACCAGCAGAGTTTCCCGGCCTGAAACTCCCACGCCGGGCATTTTTTCCTCCGACTCGGGGGACATTTTTTGACAACCCAGCAAGGTTTTGGTCTCTTATCTTCTGTTCGAAGCCGTGACAATAGAAAAAATATCTGCCGTTCAACATGAGAAGGTATGGAGCGCCACCCTTGTTCATAGCTATGAACAGCCTTAATCGAAACGCCAATGAGCTCAGCCAACTGTTTCTGCGTTTTCCCTAACTTCTTCCGCGCTTCAAGAAATTCTATCGTGTCCATACACCCCTCAAGTTTTCGCTTAGTGCGCTATGCGACAATCAATCTTCTCGACACCGTAAAAAGGACGGAATGCATACAACAGGATCGTCTGAGAGAAAGAGATCCTTTCACTATAACTGTCCGTTTTAGCTCCTTCGATCCGGAAGCTAATTGGTCAGCCATCAAATAAATCTGGTGGCCGTTTTCTAATCAACAGGATACAGTCTAAAAAAATACCAAAAGACCGCCAGTGGCGAAGTTCTGCTTCGTACTTACAGTCGATTGAGGACAATACCACATGGTGGTAGAGCACACAAGAATATTTTTACCATGAACTGCTTATCCCGACAAACAGGTTCTGCCATGATCCGAATTCAACGTTGTTATCAGGCGATACGATCAGCTTTCAAGCGCTAGACCTTTCATATGAGCCCAGGGGGATGCTATGCGGAAACGCTTTGTCAGGGCGATAGCAATCACTGCCATGATGACCCTATCGTGTCCAATAATCACCGCTTACGGAGAAAATCAAGCAATGAATTCAGTCAAAGAAAACACCGCAACTTTCTTTGTTGCTCAGGAGTTGGCCGCGGGACGGCGCCCCAATCGACTGATCGGCGAGAAAAGCCCATACCTTCTGCAACACGCCTTCAATCCAGTCGAGTGGAACCCTTGGGGCGAGGCGGCCTTTGACAAGGCCAGACAAGAGAACAAGCCGATATTTTTATCGATTGGCTACTCCACTTGTCATTGGTGCCACGTCATGGAGCACGAATCGTTTGAGGATCCTAAACTCGCCGATATTTTGAATCGCTACTTCATCTGCATCAAGGTTGACCGTGAAGAACGTCCAGATCTCGACCAAATTTACATGGCGGTTACCCAGGCGATGACCGGCAGTGGAGGCTGGCCGATGTCGGTGTTTCTCACTCCTGACCTGAACCCCTTCTACGCCGGCACCTACTTCCCGCCACAAAGCTCCTATGGTCGCCCGGGCTTTGCCGACCTCCTGGAGACAATCCATAACGCTTGGCAAAAAGACCATCTCGCAATCGTCAAGCAATCGTCTGCCATCATGCAGCATCTTGCTGACGCGCAAGTTTCAAAGGAAACGACCAGCAGGGTGGACGACACGACTACCATCGGTGCGGCCGCGCAGCTAAGCAAAGGCTATGATCGCCGGCATGGCGGTTTCGGCGACGCACCTAAGTTCCCTAGGCCTGTGGCTCTAAACTTCTTGCTGCGTTACGGTCAACGAACGGGAGATCAACAGATTCTCGAAATGATCTATAACACCCTGCGGAAAATGGCGGCAGGCGGGGTTTACGATCAACTGGCAGGCGGCTTCCACCGTTACTCCGTCGATGCCGCCTGGAGAGTGCCGCATTTCGAGAAAATGCTCTACGATCAAGCCCTACTGATCCCCCTCTACCTTGAAGCATCACAACTTAGTCGAGACCCATATTTTACGGAAGTTGCGGCGCGCACTCTTGACTACACCCTCAAAAACATGCGCCGTGCGTCAGGTGCCTTCTTCTCTGCCGAAGATGCTGATAGCCCTTTGCCTGAAAACCCAGCAAAGCTCAGCGAAGGGGCTTATTACCTATGGACGGATCAGGAGATCGGCAAGCTCTTAAGCGCAGACGAGGCCCGCCTGGTCAGGTATCGTTTTGGGGTCGAGCCAAAGGGCAACGCCCCAGATGATCCTCATGGAGATTTTCGAGAAAAAAACATCCTCTATCTCGCCAAAAGTATCCAAGAGACAGCTCAAGCCTTTAAAATCGACGAGAAGGAGGCCCAGA
>JAQUKQ010000108.1 GCA_028718985.1 Desulfobulbaceae bacterium
TGGGAGATCTCGCCGGTGGGATTATTTTTCAGGCCAATGGCAATACATTCGCCCAAGGTGAGGGTCTTGTTGTCGATGGTGAATGCCTCACTGCCACCAATACTTGCTATCGAAGTCGACAGGAGACAAGCTGCACAGATGGCAAAAACGACGAATTTTATTCGGCTCCTGGGCATCCCGTTTGACTCCCTTGGTTCATGGCGTTCTCGATCAAATCAAAAAATTTCCCCTGCTGCTCTTTATCCAGCAGGGCCTTTTCCTCAAGCAGGTGAGTCACCACCTTGCGCTGCATTGCTTCCTGGACGGTGCTGATCCCGGCGATCTGAACACCTATAGCCGTCATGTCCGGTTGCTCTTGGCGCATGAGGGTAACCAGATTTTTCCGCTGTTTGGCGATGTCTGCCCGCTGCCGATCAATCTCCGCTCTGAACGGCATGGCCCGTTTGCGCATTGCCTCGGTCTGAGTAGATTGCAGGGCAAGCTCCTCGAACAGGAAGTGATTTTTTTTGATCGTGTGGCCAAACGGAGAGATCCAGTAGGCGGCCTTTTGGTAATAGCGGTAACCGACAGTCCCCAAAATGGCCAGATTGAGAACCACTGAGATTAGGAGAAGGTGACGCAACGCGTTATTTTTCATTGCTTACCTCCAGCATCGCCAGATATGCCCCGCCCAGGGATTCAGGGGGCGTAGCGTCGAAAATTTCAAGAGACATTGAGGCGAGACCATCGTCAAAATTGTGCAGCCCCATACTGTTACTAATAAGATTACCGGACGCCACGCCAATGCCGATGACCATAAAAATCATCAATGCCTCAGCGAAATTCGCCCACAATGGTGAAAAGAAAGGCCGTGTCTCAACGGTGTCGAGTCGCGCCATTACGCGGCTGGCAAGGTACGGGGGGGCGCTGAATGGTTGGGCGTGATGCAAGAGTCGATGCATTTCCTGAAACGCATGGTACTCCTTGCCGCAAGCCACGCACTGTTTCAGATGTGCAGCCAGGAGTTCCTGCTCGCTGGCCGACAGCTCTCCGTCAAGGGAAGCCGACATCAACTTATGCGCTTTTGTGCATTTCATACTGTCCTCCTACTGGTTAAACGACTAGGTTTCATTTTTGTTCCGTAATTTTTTTCATAGCGACAACTAATTCTTCTCGGGCTCGTGAAATTCTCGATTTTACCGTCCCCATAGAAACATCTAGCACCTCGGCGATCTCCTCATAGGTTAGGCCCTCCATCTCTTTAAGGACGATGACCACCTTAAATTTTGGCGATATTTTTTGAAGGGCACGCTGCAAAGCCTGCCCCATCTGCTTTGATTCGTAAAGCCGCTCAGGAGAAAGTTCGTCAGGCAACTCCCACGCCTGGAACTCTTCGTCATCTGACGACCGCATGAATAGGGAGGAAAAAAATGGGCGCTTCTTGTAGTCGAGGCAGGTATTGACCGTGATGCGATAAAGCCAGGTGTAAAATGAGGCGTCAGGGGTAAAATGGCTTAAATTGCGGTAGGCTTTAATGAAAGAGTCTTGGGCAGCGTCCTCTGCCTCATGGGCATTGCTGAGCAGATGACGACAGAGGGAGTAAACCCTGTCTTGGTAGAGGCGGACAAGCCGTTCATAAGCGGCCTTGTCGCCTTCTTTGAATTTGGCTATCAGGTGGAGTGTGTCAGACGACATGCGTTAGACAAAGAAGAGATTCAATAGATTTGGTGACATATTTGACCTGTGGACGAAGCAAAGTTATCAAAAATCATGATTCACTTCGGGCGGATTGAGACGCTAACCCACCAGTAAGAAAGTGTCCATTTTTTTCATACTGCCCCAAGTGGCAGAGGTAGGTAGCCAGTTGTCGGGGGGGGCATGGAAGTGGTGGATTACTGTGGATTGGAAGGAGCAGGAAGAAAAGGTAAGGATGGATTGCCTCTCGGCCAACAATCCGAACGTGCGGTTCTGTTTTTGGTTGGCATGAAACACTCTACATGCCAACTTAACGCATCAATGAGGATGCTCAAAATACATCTTCAAAAAAGGCAAAAAATAAGGCCGAATGGCATTTTGATCACTCGGCCCAGTTCTCAATCTTATTCCTCCGTATATCTCAGGTCAGCATTGCCATTTTTATGCCTACCAATAACGAAGCTCCAACAACATGTTGATCGGCCTGCCAATCGGCCCTTGAAACTCGGCACGAAAACATATTCAAAAGAGGCAAAATTAGTAAAATATTCCGCATTGAAAAATTGCAAAAAAAGATTGTCAAAAATTCTTGGAGCATAAACTTAGCTCGCTGTATCAACATCCACGCATTAATGGCAAAATGATTTATTGACATCATTCCACCGATACTATCTATATCAAATAATTCTACATCTTTTCATCTCGTATTTTTCCTCATCACTTCATGACGTGAAGATATTTATGAACATGATGAATATGCGCCTCCTTTCCCGCCTATCCTTTATTATAGCTATTTTGCTTTCTTCAAGCACTAGCCTTCATGCGTTGGGGGAAAGCCCTCAACCATTAATTTCTCTGACCCAAGCTGAGAAAGAGTGGCTTACCTCGCATCCAAATATCCGACTTGCTCCTGATCCTGAGTTCGCGCCGATCGAGTATTTTGACCGGGATGGTGTCTACCAAGGGGTAGCTGCGGACCACATCAAACTTCTTGAGCAAAAGCTGGGTGTCCGTTTCTTCATCGTCAAGGCCAAGAACTGGGATGAGGTGATGGAGAAATTCCGTAACAACGAAATTGATGCTCTCGGGGCTATCGTTGCAACACCAAAACGAAGAACATTCATGAGGATCAGTGACCCGTTATTTAATGTTCCCGGTGCCATTATGGTCCAGAAACGGGTAGACCCTAATCTGACATTCGACAAACTTAAAGGCCTGAAAGTTGCGGTTGTGTCCAACTATACAGCCCATGACATCATGAAGGAACAATATCCAGACATTCAACTGGAGGTTGTTCCCAGCACCACAGCCGGGCTTACCAAAGTTTCCTTTGGCATGGTGGATGCCTACGTGGAAAACCTTGCTACGGCCTCCTACTACATGCAGGAAGCGGCTATCTCAAATGTTCATGTTGCGGGAAGTACCCCCTTTGCCTATCAGTGGGGCATTGGCATCAGGATGGACTGGCCGGAACTTGAGAGCATCATCAACAAAGGAATAGCCACCATCAGTAACGATGAACGCCACTCTGTACTTAACCACTGGCTTCCTGTTCAGCAGCATTGGGAACCAAGTCGTGAATTTATCATCATGGCATTGGTTACTGCGGGGGTAACCTTTGTCCTTGTTATTCTGGTTTCTAACTGGGTGCTTCGTCGCAAAGTCGCCCAACGGACCGAGGCACTCAATAAGGAGATAGAAGGGCATCTTGAAGCTGAGGAGGAAATTCGTCTGCTCAATACCAACCTTGAGCAAAGGGTTATCGAACGAACTACTGAACTTCAAAAAGAAGTCGAGGAACGAAAAAGAGCTGAACAATCCCTCTTTGAAAGTAAAAGCAGGTATCAGATGCTTGTCGATAACCTCCCCCTTGGCATCACGCTCATCAACGCGGATCATCGAATCATCATGACAAACGCCATGCATGGCAAGTGGTTCAATAAAGATCCGGCTCAATTTCAGAACAAGTACTGTTATGCTGAATTTGAGAAAAGAGAACAGACCTGCCATCACTGCCCTGGAGTAGTTTCGATGAAAACCGGGATGCCAGCAGAAGTTGAAACAGTTGGGGTTCGTGACGATGGGAGTTATTTTTCTGTTAAAATTATCACTGTCCCACTCGGCCCAATTGAGTCACCGACTGGTTTTATCGAAGTGGTTGAAGACATTACAGAGCGGAAAAAAGCCGAAGAGGAGCAGCAAAAGCTCAGGGAGCAACTGACCCAGTCTCTGAAAATGGAAGCGGTAGGTCTCCTTGCTGGCGGAATAGCTCACGATTTCAACAATATCCTTACCATTATCATAGGGTTTGCCGAACTTATCCAAATGCGAACCTTAGAAGGCGATCCAAACATTCCTCATGTCGAACAAATTCTTACAGCCTCTGCGAAAGCAGCAGCACTCACCCAGCAACTTCTGGCCTTCAGCAGGAAGCAGATTGTCAATCCGCAACCTGTCGCGGTAAACTTAAATATTCAGAGACTGGAAAAACTCCTGCGCAGACTTATCGGTGAAGACATAGACTTTAAGGTGATCTGCGCTGAAGAGCCACTTGTCGTGTTTGCCGATGCAGGGCAACTTGATCAGGTGATTATTAATCTCTCCACCAATGCCCGTGATGCGATGCCTACCGGAGGCACCCTGTTGATACACATCACCAGGTCAGAACTAGATGAAGGCTTCGTGCACAGCAATGGATTCAGCCATCAGGGTGACTATGCGCTTATCGAAATAAGCGATAGCGGTGTGGGGATGGATGAAAAGACGAGACAGAGAATCTTCGAGCCCTTTTTCACAACAAAAGGTGTAGGGAAAGGCACCGGGCTTGGACTTTCTACCGTCTACGGTATTGTGAAACAGTGTAACGGGCACATCAACTGTTACAGTGAACCAGGGAAAGGCACGACGTTTCGCATCTATTTGCCGCTTGTACCGGAGGCTGAATCAACCCAGGAGCAATCCGCCCTGGACGTTACAGCCATAAGCGGCGACGAGACAGTGCTTATAGCCGAAGATGATGAACAGATACGAATTCTGAACCAGAAAGTTCTCGCCAGCTATGGGTACACGGTTCTCTGTGCTGCCGACGGCCAAGAAGCAGTGGAACGGTTCAGGGAGCACCAGGATGAAATCAATCTTGTCATTCTCGATGTAATTATGCCGAAAATGAACGGCAAGGAAGCACTCGACGAAATACGGAAAATCCAGCCAGACATCCGAGTGCTCTTCACCAGCGGCTATACCGCCGAGATCATCCACCAGCGGAGCGTTCTTGACCAGAGCCTCCCTTTTCTTTCTAAACCGGCGTCGACGCTGCAACTCCTTCAAAAAGTTAGGGAGGTGTTGGATACGCAAGCATCAAAATAATAAATTTTCAATAAAGGAACTAAGGCCTACAGCTTCAACGTCCTACCGCTAATGCTTTGAATTACTTAACCCCCACGAAAGGAGACTATGATGGCAACAGCAAAAAAATCTATTGAAGAAAAATCGATTTGGGATGATGCCCGACAGATGCTGCGCAAGGCGGAACACGATGGGGTTGAGACTGCTTGGGACCGCTTGGAACAGCAAACTCCTCACTGCACATTCTGCGAAAGCGGACTTTCCTGCCGAAACTGCACCATGGGACCCTGCCGAATCAGTAAGAAAGCCCCTCTCGGTGTCTGCGGTGCCGGTGCGGATGTGATTGTTGCCCGTAACTTTGGCCGCTTTGTAGCTGGGGGATCTGCCGGCCATTCTGACCATGGCCGCGACTGTATTGAGGCCCTCCATTCCGTGGCACATGGCCTGACCAAGGATTATACCATCAAGGATGAAGCCAAGCTGCTTCGCATTGCCAATGAGTTAGGAATTGCCACTGAAGGACGTGCAATCCTCGACGTGGCCAAAGATTTGAGTGATGAATTTTATACCAACTACAGTAGCCTGCGCACAGAACTGTCATTCTCATGCCGAGTTCCGGAAAAAAGAAAACAGATTTGGAGAAATCTTGGTATTACCCCACGTGGTGTTGATCGTGAGATTGCTGAGATGATGCATCGAACCCATATGGGTTGTGATAACGACGCAGCCAACACCATGCTCCACAGTGCCCGTACCTGTCTGGCCGATGGCTGGGCCGGATCAATGATCGCCACCGAGATTTCCGATATTTTGTTCGGCACGCCAAGCCCCAGGAAGTCCAAGGTGAACCTCGGTGTTATCAAAGAGGATCAGGTCAATATCCTGGTACACGGCCATAACCCCATTGTCTCCGAAAAAATTGTCGAGGCGGTCAACGACCCTGAGCTTATCGCCCTGGCTAAGGAAAAAGGAGCTGCCGGAATCAATTTGGCGGGACTTTGTTGTACAGGCAATGAGTTGATGATGCGCCAAGGTATTCCCATGGCCGGCAACCACTTGATGACTGAGTTGGCCATCGTTACCGGCGCGGTAGAACTGATTGTCGTTGATTATCAGTGCATCATGCCAAGCCTTGTTACTGTTGGCAATTGTTACCATACCAAGATGGTCACTACCGCCGATAAGGCGAAATTTACCGGGGCCGAGCATGTAAAATTTGAGATGCATAACGGCATGGAGCAGGCGCGCAAGGTTGTTCGTATGGCCATTGAACGGTTCCCCTTACGCAATAAAAATCGTGTAGAAATCCCCCAAGGATCGATCGAACTGGTTACCGGATTTTCTAATGAAGTCCTCCTTGCCGCACTAGGCGGCACTTTGACGCCACTCATTGATGCGATCAAGGCAGGGAAAGTCAGGGGCGCTGTTGCCATCGTTGGCTGCAACAATCCCAAATACAAACAGGATTACTGCAATGTCAACCTGACCAAGGAGCTCATCAAAAGGGATATCCTGGTGTTGGTGACCGGTTGCGTGACCACCGCGACCGGCAAGGCTGGACTTTTGGTGCCGGAAGCCATCGAAATGGCGGGGCCAGGTCTCAAGGAGATTTGTGGTTCATTATGCATTCCGCCTGTGTTGCATATGGGCAGTTGCGTTGATAATGCGCGAATCCTTCAGCTTGCCGCCCTCCTTGCCAATGAGCTTGGTGTGGATATTTCCGACCTGCCTCTGGCCGGGTCATCCCCGGAATGGTATTCGGAAAAAGCTGCCGCCATAGGCACTTACTGCGTTGCCTCCGGAATTTACACTCATCTCGGTCACCCTCCCAATATTACCGGCTCTGAAATGATAACCAATTTGGCAATTGAAGGACTCGACAGTCTTCTCGGTGCCTGTTTTGGTATAGAGCCAGATCCATTCAAGGCTGCCGACCTCATCGATCAACGGATCAGGCAAAAACGCAAGGCCTTAGGATTGAGTGAATAATTCATCTGAATCGTCAGTAACAGAACAGGTGCTGGGCAACAAAAGACCCAGCACCTGTTAATCATACCCCTCTCGATTCTTCGATTAGGAATCCCAAAACACATATTCAACCCCGCCAAAAATCAAGGTCATGTGGTAAGCTTAACCACTCGACCCCGTTCTCAATCTTATGCCTCCGTATATCCCTCAAGGAGGGGGATAGACTATGACCTTCTACTGCAAGAATTTTGATATCAACGCCGACCGTTGCACCAAACTTAAGGGAGAATGTATCCCTGGCCGCCGAGGTTGTGTTCTGGAGGGTAAAGTAAAACTCAGCGAGGAACTGCAAAAAAAGATAGCCGCCCTAAACGAGACGTCCTCCAAAAAACCAACCGGCCAATAGGGTCAAATCCTTCCCTACTTCCTGGTGTCTCTCCGACCTAGCTTTGGCAGAACTCCTTCAAGATTTCATTTCAGTATCATTCCCTTTGACATCAACTCGAAGCTAAAGCTTGATATCTGACATCCTCCCTTTCGGCCTATCTCGAATTTCAAAACTTCTGCACATCCTGCGATACTCTAAAAAAATTCTAATTTTCACTATTAGAAAGGTCACCCTCCCGGAAAAGAGTAGGTAGCGACACAGTTCGCTCTCATGCCATCTTGCCATCACCGGGGAATAAGTGCGCATTCGAACTATCACCGAATCTACTATATTTTTCTGCCTTTTCTTTGCTGGGATAGCGACCGCCAAACACCTCGGCACAATTGGCCACGTATACCCTGTAGCGGAGACAGACGCCTTGTCCGAAATCCGCGCGGCGGCAAGCCGGGTGGACAGGTCCAAGAAATTGAACCAGGAAATGATCCGCTCCAAGGTTCATGACTTCCGGCCCAACACCTTGCACCCATTGCCATCAGCTAAGGCAGACAAGGTATTTCAGGTAGACATGACCTATACCCTGGCAAACAACATTCCAGATGGCAAGGGAGGTGTGCTGTATCCCAAGGGTTATGCCTTCAATCCCTTAAAGTATGCGAGTTTGACAAGCGTCCTGGTGGTGATTGATGCCGGCGACAAGCGTCAGGTCGATTGGTTCAAGACATCACCTTATGCGGTAGATTACCATACCCGGTTACTCCTCTCCGGCGGCGATTACTACGATCTTATCAAGGAACTTGACCGACCGGTATTCTACCTCATGGACGATGTTGCCAAGCGCCTGCAACTCGCCGCCGTGCCATCGGTGGTCAGACAGAGCGGTAAAAAGCTGGAAGTAACGGAGGTCTTAATCCCGGGTGAGTAAATTTATTCTGACGATCCTCCTTTGCCTAGTCTGGCCCTGCCCAAAGGCTATGGCCGCTGTCAAGAGTGGCACCTTCATCAATCCCATCACCGATGTGGCTTGGCAGGAGATCTTCCCGATCAAGATCGCGGGCATCACCATTGCCGGGGCCTCGGGCAATTATGATACCCCTGATCCGGCCTCATACCCGGTCTGCGTCTGCCCGGCCCCGCCACCTGTCTTTTTCCGTTACGGCGTCTCGGTCAGTTTCTGGGAACCAGCCCGCATGATCGAGACGGTGGCCACGCCCTATTATTTTCCGGCCCTCGGTTTTGGCCTCGATTTGGCCAGCACCAAGGGCTTTCTGTCCGGCAAAAATTCCAGCCTGGACCCGGCCTTGCCTGAGCAATCCACCTTTGCCCAGGCCCATTATCTGCTCTTCCCGGTCTGGAGCATGCTGGAACTCCTGACCGATTTCGTCTGTGTCGAGCATTCCGGTTTTGATGTGGCCTACATCACCGAGATTGACCCGCTTTGGCAGGATGACGAGCTGGCTTTTATCATTCAGCCCGAGGCCCTGCTCTTTGCCAATCCTGCCGCTCAGATGGCCTGCATGGCCGATTCGGTAGCGGTGAATGCTGATCGACCTTTGGAGGCGCTGTTCTGGTGCCTGGGCAGCGGCGGGTCGGCCTACCCCATGACCGGCCATGTCGATGACGATAACATCATTCAGGCCAACGCCACGGTGGCCGCCCGTATGATCTACAAACTGTCACGGGAGCTGTTGATCTGTGACACCGGCCTGGACCTCTGCTCCTGCGTACCGACACCGATCTGGCACAAGGCCAATTACAAGCTGCACGCTGTGCGGCCAGCGGTTCGGAAGAAGGCATGGCCCATTGGTAAAAGCGCCTTCTTCTATGGCTCGAACCTTAACCCGCCATTCAGAAACAGCAAGGGGCCGGGTGATGAGTTCCTATGGCTGGTTTTCCGAAAAAAGGCCTGTTGCGCCTTCTGATGATGACCATGGCTCGGATACTTTTTGTTTGCCTGCTCTGTTTGGCGGCCAAGTGCGCCTTGGCTGGTGAGCCAGGCAAGGAATTGAAGATGAATGACATCTCCGGCATCCTGCGCGAGGCGGAAGGACAGGCAAAGAAATTGCCGCCTCCTGCCAATAACCAGGCGACGGCTGGCGAGAATGCTGCCGGGGCGCTTATAAAGCAATTCAACGCACCGTCTTATCAGGCCATGATTCGTGAAGAGCAGCAACGCCTGCGGGAGACCGTGTTCAAGGATGTCATAGGCGAGGCTATGCCGACAGATGGCACTCAGACCCAAGTTCAGGCGTCGACCAACATTGGGGAGCGGCTGTATCTCTTCGTCTCAAGCTCGGTGCCGCTGGCAACGCTACGAAACTATGCCTCCATGATCGACCGGGCCAAGGCCAGCCAGGTCACTATGGTGCTGCGTGGCTTTGTCGGCGGCATGAATAAGGCCGGGCCGACCATGGCCTTCATCGGCGAGATTTTGAAGAAAGACCCTGCTTGTGACCTCAACAAGGGGAGATGTGACAGCTATCAAGTGAACATCCAGATTGACCCTGAACGCTTCCAACGATTTCGGATAGAGGAGGTTCCAGCCCTTGCCTATCTCACTGCCAGCGATGATGAGCAGACACCGGATGACCCGTTGATTATTACTGGCGACGCGAGCCTGGATGCCTTGCTGGAACGAATCAACGGAGAGGCGAAAAGCCCCAGCTTACAGACAATGATTGCCGCACTCCGAGGCGGCGTGAACCATGGAGAATGCCAATGATAAACGACTCTGATCAAAACAACATGGTGCCGGGCAAACGCGGCCTCGGACTTATCGCCACTGCCTTCGCAAGTTTGGTGATCAGCCTGTTTGTGGCTACCGCAGTGGTGATGGTCTATGACCAACGCTACGCCCAAAAGGTCGTGACCATGGA
>JAQUKQ010000109.1 GCA_028718985.1 Desulfobulbaceae bacterium
GCGCTTAGTAACCAGCCGCCTATCATGAGTGTCATATGCCAGTTCGTGGCGGGGTGCGAGCCGCAAAGCTGTGTTCGTCGCCCACTGGGACGTGCTCTGACTGAGAGGCTAGATAGGGAAAAAAGGTTTGTACGCATAGTTTAGAATTGGGAAGTTGGCAGAATGGGTTCGGGTGGCAGTAACACCGGTTTGGCGGCGCTATGGTCAAGGGCATAGCGGAGATAAAAAATAACTCGGTTGGGCGAGTAATCTTGCGAACGCTCGACTTCGAAGCGTCCGCCGATGAACAACTTTGGATCTACTTGATACTCCCAGCCAGCGTGAAGGGATGTGCCCTGGCCGGTACTTGTCTTGCTCTCGGTGTAGAAGGGGTTGCCTGCCGCAGACTGCATGGCGCTGTCAGAGGGAAAGTACGGTGCGGCATCGGTCTCTGACCAGGAGGTGGAGACAGCCCCCCGCAGGACGTATGAAAATCGAATGAAACGCTGGCCAAAGGTGATTGGCAGAGCGAGCGAGCGGTAGCTTTGAGGGCTATAGTAGCCCCCATGACCAAAGGTGTACTCCCCGGCATTTTCTGAAAATTGCCAGGCCATGCCAGTAAGCCCGACGGAGAACAGGCGATTTGTTTCATTTATCACTCTCCAGTATGTCCCGGCCATCAGTCGTATGCTGTTATTATCTTGCACATTTTCGCCTGTCAGGCGGTGCCAGCCGAGCGATGACCAAATTCCGTAAGCCTCTCCCCTGTCGTAGCTCAGGCCAAAACTCCCCCCTGTTGCTACAACTCCTCCCCAGACCTCGTTGGTTCTCGGATCATGAGTGCCGGCGTAGGAGAGTAGGCTGCTGGTGAGCGGACGGCGCGACAGGTCCATGGCGTACGACAATGGCCCAAGATCACCCTTCTTGAGTATGCCGCCGAGCAGATTCCACACTGGAAAGCCTAAGGGACTTGTTCCTAGGTCAAGACGCAGATCTTCCTTCTCGTAGCCGCCGGTTACGGAGGCACCTTGGCTTTTTTGCTCGTCCAGGCTACTCTGGCAACCAGGAGGGCATAAGAGCAGGCTACCGAACCGTTCAACCGAATAGGTGTCGGTCTGGTCCAGGTTTCCAGCGTTCACGGTTACGACGTCGGTGCGGAAAAAGAGTTGGCTGCTCCGATGCCAAGGTGTACGCCATTCGATGGGAATCTCAAGGAGATCAAGTTCGGAAAGGCCAGGCGTGCCGCGACGGGTGCGCCAGTCGAGTGCCGAAGAGAGCCAATTCGTGCGTGAGTCTAAGAGTTCCGCCATGCTCCGTAACTGATACAAATTGCCGTCATAGGCGCTGGAAACCGGAGTAGCAGAAAAAGTGTCGGCCACGAGCCTCGTTTTACCTGTTACTGGATCTGGTTCTCGATGCAGGAGAGGCAGGCCAAGACCCTGGTTTTCAACGAGACGTTCGGTTTCATCGGCAGCCAGAGAACGCTGCAGGTAGTCGATGGCCTGATCTGCTTTCCCTTCGTGCCTGGCTAACTGCCAGGCATGGTTTAAGGCACGGCTGTTGTTTGCTTCCGTGAAAAGGACGATATCCAATTCCTGCCTTGCCCAGGCATACTCTTCCAGATCAAGGAGAAAACCGATCAGCGGCAATCTTTGGGTTGAGTCGAGTTGTTCGCTGGGGGAGAGCCATTGCTCAAGCGATACCAGGGCCTCGTCACGTTGATTGGTCTCAATCAGAGTGGTGAGCAAACCCTTCCGGGCCTCTTGGTCTTTTGGCGAGAGTGCGAGAATGGCTCGATAGCTGGCCTCTGCTTCTTCCATCTGCTGCATGTCGCGAGCGAGTAGGGCTTGGGCCATGAGGAGTTTTGGGCTATCTGGAGAGGCTGCTAAAAATGGGGCCAGGCTCTGTTGTGCCTCTACAAGCTGGTCTGCTTGGCGCAGGGCTTCGACACGCCGCAGAATGGCTGATTCGCGCAGGCGGGCCAGGGAGTGGACTTCGTCTGCACTGAGTGCGCCCGAGGTAGCGATCAATTTAAACTCCTGCTGTAGCTCCTCTTCAGTGCCATTGTCTGCTAAGAGACCTGCATAACGCAAATGCCAGCTGGTCGGTAGCGGCGTCGAGGTGGTCTTGATTTGTTTGAGAAGCTGCCGGGCATGATTACTGTCGCCCAGTTCTGCCCAGAGGTAGGCAAGTTCAGTGCCGAGCTCTTTATCGCCTGCGACGGCTGTTTCGATTTCGGAGGTGAGTTGTTTTGCCGCTGTCATTTGCCCCGCTCGAACCAGAGTCAAGACTCGTTCTCTTTGGACCTTCATCCACAAGCGATGTTGTAACGCGGTCATGGATGCGCTGCGCTCGGGGATGGCAATCTGCTCCAGGGTGGTCAGGGCGGGGAGGTCATGGTCTTCTCCAGATTGAAACAGGGCTTGAGCATAGAGGCTTTCGGGATCATTTGGCAGCCGGACCAGTAATGAGTCGAAGAGTGCTTGTCCCTTGCCCCCCTGACCTTGCTTGCTGTAGAGACGGGCCAGGTCGAAACGTAACCAGGGGTTGTCTTGATCGATTTGTACCGCCTGCTCCAGCAGATTTATGGCTTCAATCTGCCGGTCAGCCAGGAACGCTAGGTTGGCTTCGTCGCGCAGCATTCCTGCCTGGAGAGTGTTAAGTTTCTTGCCCATGGCGTGTCGTTGAGTCGGCGAGAGATTGGCAATAATCCCCTTGGCCTTGTCTGTTTTTTTCTGCTGTAGCGCTAATCCAATCAGACCACTCAGGGCAGTGCTGTTGGTTGGGTCAATTGCTAAGGCCCGGCGAAAACTCTGTTCTGCCACCTCCATCATACCGGCTTCGGTCTGAATCTCACCAAGACGGGCATAGGCGTAGGCTTCCCGAGGATCGATTTTGATGGCTTTTTGTATCTTCTGCTCTGCCAGAGCCAGGTCTTTTGCCTCCTGTGCGGTACTTGATTCCTGCATCAGTTTCCAGAATTTGGCGGTTTGGACCAAAGATTGCCATTTGCTTTTTTGATCGGGATCGAGTCGTAAAGCCTTGGAGAAATATCTCTCGGCTTCGGCGTGGCGACCTTGCCGCAAACGTAGCAAGCCAATTCCTCCAAGGACCTCGGCGTCGTTGGGGCGTCCTTTGAGTGCGTGACTCAAGGACTTTTCGGCGATATTGAGCTTGCCATTATTTAAGGCGGTAACCCCTTTCACTTTGGCACGGTAGAAAGGGTCGGCCAGCAGACGTTGCTTCCCCTCCTGTTCGCGGACGATTTTGGCCAAGCGCTCTTGCATGGCGGTATCAGCGCTGTCCTTGGCCAGGTATTCACGTAGCAACGGGATTGTAGATGGAGTGTCGTCAAGGCGCGTCAAGGCACGACGCCAGGCGGCCTTGGCTTCACGGGCATAGTCAGGCATTTGAGACATTGTAACCAAGACTCGTAGAGCCTGTTGCGGTATCGGCAAGCGGGAGGTCTCATGCTCTGCCAGGGCAAGTCGAAGGCGTAAGTTGTCCGGGTTGGATGTCGCCAGCTGACGTAAGCCGTTGTGCGCGCTCTCCCAGCCATTTTGGGTGTCGGCGACCAGCTGCCAGTATTCGAGCGCCAGGTCGGCGTCTGTTGGCGGTCCTGTAGGAAAGAGAGTACGGAAAGAGGCAAGGGCAAGTTCTGGACGTCCGGTCCGTGCCAATAGACGGGCTTGACGGAGCTTGTCCTTGTCCGGGCCAGCCAAGCGGAGCAGGGTTTCGAGACGGACGATATCAGGATAATCAGGATGGGCTTTGGCCAGTCTATCCTTTGCCTGGTGGGCCTCAACGAGCCGACCCTCCTTGATTTCCAAGGACACCAACGCGGCTAAAGCCTCTGGATGATCGGGCTTGATGAGGAAGATCTTCTCTAAGCTCTCACGGGCGAGATCAAGGCGATGTCGGCTTTCCCAGAGACGCTCCCTTTCGAGCAGGGCAGCGATGGGGTCATTCCCCATGGTCGCGGGGCGTTGCACTGTTTCTGCGTCATTAACCGGCGGGTTGACTGCAGGGCCAGCGGCGGTGTTGATGGCAACGGGCGTAGGGGGAGATGGTTCCTTCGTGGCATTCGTGGTGCCGCTGGGGAGTTTGACGACTATGAAGCGGACTACGCCCTCATTGAAATTTTGTTCTGGCAAGATGGCATGGGCGTGTTTGTAGCCATGATCTCGATAAAAATCGGTGATTCGTTGGCCTAACGACTCGAGATCGGCCGGACTGAGTTTTTTGCCGATAGCGTCGTCGAGGAGAGAGCGTAGCCGCGTTTCGGAAAAAGTCTCAGCACCGGTTACACGAAAACGGCGCACGGTGATCATGTTGGAGGGCATTGAAAGGGCTGTGGGACTGCTGGTTGGGGAGTCTCCCTGCGCCAACAATGGTGTAGCGGCCGAGAAAAGTGTCATGCCGATGGTTAGGCAGAGGACCTGTGACTTATGGGGCAGTTTCAATCTCATTGGCCAGCGGTTTTCCACTTAAGGGTCAATGTGCCGCTTTTAGTAAAGCGGAAACGATGCTCGATCCAGCCTGTGCCAAAAAGCGAAAGTACTTGATCGTAGTAGTTGTCGGTACGGTTGAACGGGGCCATGGCATGTAGGCGAAGAGTCTGTTGATGCACGGCATACGGCAGGTTGCAGGCGTCGAGGAAGGGCAGCAGGGCAGCGGAAAAGCCTGCAGGGCCGCAACCGCTAAGCGTCCCCTCATGGGTTTTGACGGAAAGGGGAGGAGTCCCCTGATCAGCGACATAACTGGCCATGGGCCGCATGGTTTTAAGCAGTTGCTGCCGGAGGGGGTCGTTTTTTGACAGCATGCCAGCCCAAAGGTAGACACGGATCGCGTTGAAACTGCCTTCTCCCTGATTTGCCAAGTCAGTTTGGAAACCGGCGTCCTTTTGGTAGATGACCCAGTCGGGGGCAAACCCGTGTGGGGCGGAGTGAAGGAGTAGGGCGTTTGCGCTCGTCAGTAACAGGGGCCATTTCGAGGATGGGTACAATGTCGCCAGGCGGCGGACAAGTTGCAGCGGGATGTAGCTTGGGTTCAAACGCCACTGATCTGCTTGCGGGTGAAAGCCATGAGGTCCCGGCAGGAGCGTCAGCCCGAGCGCTGGCAGGGTGTCGGTCTCTTCGCGTAGGATTCGGTTTGAGATGAGTTCGGCGAGAGCGCTGTACCTTGTTTCTTGCCAGAGCCTGCCCGCCTCGGTCAGGGTATAGGCAATCCAGAGATCCGCGTCCGAGGCGCTATTTTCGTCCAGCACCCCCCAGGTGTCCTCATCAATTTTTCCCCATTGCCAGGCGGGCAGGCGGTTGGTCAAATCGCCGGAGGCCAGGTTGTTTTCGGTCCAGCTTAGGATGCGGTCGAAACACTTTTTGTCATTGGCGACAAGGGAGAAGAACAGGGCATAGGACTGACCTTCTGAGGTGGTCACTTGGCGTGGCGTGGCGCTATCAATTACCCTGCCCCCTTCGCTGATATAGTGCTCGGCGAAGCGCTGCCAGGCGGGCCAGGAAGCTGTTTGGCTTGCGTAGGTGGTCAATGGCATGGCAATGGTCAACAGTGCCCAGGCTGCCAGCAGCAGTCCTATTTGTTTTGGGCGGTGGCAGCTGAAGAGTGGCTGGCCATAACTTTCTGTTGCAGAGGGCCGTGACATTAGGCGCTTTCCTGAATCCTTTTTGCAGAGACGACTTTCAGGGTCCGCCAGAGTGCGAAGGCAAAGGTCAATACCGCCACTATCGCCATCATGGCAAGCAGAAAGGGATGCGTGGAAAGCCAATACCATACGCGTGTCCAGAAAGGTAAATGACCGGTAAAATAGGTCTTACCGACGAGAACCCCTTCTACCTTTTGAGGATGAATGAAAACGACACTGCCGTGCATGTTTCTGGCAAGGCCGCTGTCATCGAGCGCTGCAAGACCTTGGAGAAGCTTTTCAGGAGAGGTGGCGGTCAGGGCGACAACACTACGCCCGCTGCTTAAGGGCGACTCAAAGCCCATCAGGGCGGCAAGAGGGCCCTTGTTGTCAAATTTTTCTTGTGACAGGACAGCAGGGTTGGGCCTGGTGTCAAATCCCAGCCAATCGAAGAGGAAATTGACCCCCCTAGAGGGTTGATCGATCTGTCGAATTGAGCCGGAGATGATGGCGGGCAGATGACTGCTCCAGTTCTCGAGCAATCCTTGGCTGGGGAGGGCACCGATAACCAGCAGATCGGCATCTTTCAGCCGTTCTTGGTCGGTTGGCCCACTTATTCTGAAGCGGGTGGCGGGATAGCCGGTTGCAGCTCCCATGCGTCCCAGGAGAGTGAGCATGGCTTGGATGTCGTAGGTCGTGGGTGTCTCTGGGATGACGACGACTGTTTGGGAGAGATCAGCGAACTTGGTGAAAGGAAAGCCTGATGAGACAAAATAGCTTAAATTGGGCATTTCGGCGTAATGGGGGAAGCCTGAAAAATCTAAGGTCGAGTCGGCATCAATCATGGCCTGCATGTTCTCCACTTGGGTATCTTGGCAGAAGCCCTGCTTGTAAAAGGCAAAGGAGAAATTGAATTGTAGCTGGTTTTGTGCGCCCAATTTGAAGGCCGGAATGAGTATTTCCTTGTTCTCACCGAAAAGCAACTCGTCGAGCAATGGCACGCGGAGGCGTGCGGTTTCACCACCTTGCCCGGAAGAGTGCAAGAGGAAAGATTGGACCAGCTCGTTATTGATGCTCATGTTCAAGAGTGATTCGCTGGTCCGGACAGGAGGGGTGTAGCGGTACTTCAAGTTAACGGGAACCCCGCGGCTCTGCCAGGTGAAGAGATCAGGAGGTATTCTCAAGTTGATGCGAATGGTCTCGGGGATATGATTAAAGCCCTGTAATTCTTGTTCAGAAGTAACGAGCTCACCGAATTTTGTCGGTCTGTCAAGACGTACCCAGTTGGGGGCGTCGTAGGCTTGACGTGGCGTTTCGTTCTTGACTTCTTTGATTGTCGACTGCGTTCCGGATAAGGCGGCGTTACCTAGTACCAGGGCTTGGGCGGCGACGATCAAATCATTGCCGTCACGCCCTTGCACCACCAGCACTTTGGAATACCCGTCAACCGGGTTGGTTATGATCTCAACGCTTGGCCCCTCTACTTTTGGTTGATTGCCGAGGAAGGCAGGGCGTTCGTTATTGGTGGCCAAGACCACGGCATGGCCTGGCGGGATTTTGTCGAGGTGGGTTGGGAAATGGGCTCCACGCCAGGAGGCCAGTTGGCCGAACCAGGAGGAGAGAATACCGGCGGCATTGATTGCTGGTAGGGAGGGGGAGCTGGCAAAGACGAAGGGCAGAGTCAGGAGGCGCAAATCACGGTGGTCAAAGAAGGGCTGTGGCAGGAGGGAGAGTTCACTTTTTATGGAGAGGGGCGTGGTTGTCAGTTCAAGCTCACTATCGCCATTGATGTCAGCCCAAAGGCTACTGTGGTGAGGGTCTTCGCACTCATAGGAGTAGTGGCCGATGAAGTGAAAATTGAGATGGTTGAAATCGGTGAAGAGTCGCGGGTCAATGTTGATCTCAGCTTTTACTTCTTTGCCAAGGGTGTCCTTGGTTATCGGCATGACGCCGATGACTTGCTCGTTTAAGGTGAGTTTGATGTGGGATTGTTCAGGAATCAGAGCGGGAGAGTACGCATAGCGGAGTCGAAAGACGGCGTGTGTTACCAGTTTGTCTCCGCGCATCCCGAAGGAAATAGCGACGTCTTCCTTAGTGCCGCGAAGTGGTAAGACGGTTTTGCCGCTTAACGCTTTGAGCGACAGGAGCTGTGTCTCAACGGGCAGGACAGCGCCGGGGGCATTGGCGCAGCTGATTACCGGTGGCAGGGGTGTTTCTGTCAGTGGCTCTGCCATGGAGGAGAGTGTGAAACGAAAGAGGCCGGTCATGATAATCGCAAAGGAAAGGAGTTTTTTCATGCTGTTACCGTGTCAGTGCTATTGGTGTGCGTGGTAGCAAGCCGATGATCCAGGAAGAAAGTCCTGAGACAGCGGTGATTGCCGGTGAAATAAATGGAATGCTATGTCGTGCTAGGTGTTGATACCCTCTGATCCCCAATAAGAAAACTTCTTTTATGGATTCAAGTGGTTGGTCGACCTGCCTGCCATCTGTCCAGGAGATCCAGGCGTCAGCTCTGGTGAAAGTGCATTGCACGAGGGCGGCTTCCTGTTCCTGACTCTGCAGTTGCCAGCGCAGGCGTATTTGCGAAGCGGTGAGAGAGACCACTTCTGCAGGGAAGGCGATCTCTTCTGCGCCACGCCAGAGTGAGATGTTAACCCTTTGCCCCTGATCGAGAGCGGGCATCGCGGCTGGATCGAGGGCTATGCCGCCTTCGGAGAAATTGTCAGTCTGGCAGTGAATCCGTTTGCCGTTGTTTAAGTGAAGGACGGCCGGAAGCTTGATGCTCACCCGATGCGAGAGCCTGACTTGTTTGGCTTCTGAAGCCACAGCGATGGCGCCGCCAAGAATAATGGAGTTGACGAGAGTCCAGATCAGGTTGAGGGTGACGGTGGCAATCTCGGTAGATGGCCCCCAGATGAGACGGCCGATACCGAAGATGTATCCAGAAAAATTCATTAGGATGAGGGTCAGATAAGGCAGGGAGAGGGCCCAGTCAAAAAAATCACTTTCCAGGACCCCACCCTTGGCGGTGACATTGAATTTTCCTCGATGGGGATCGATCAGCGCAACTGTCGACGGGCGGGCAATGTACCAGGCCAGCACCGTTTCGTAGATTTCGGCCCAAAAGGAGTGCCGGTAGGCACCTTGCATGCGTGAGGCGGTGATGTTGGCATGCAGCATGTGCGGGAGCACATAAAGCGCCACCGAAATGGCCGGGGCATAGATGATGTAGGCATGGAAAATGAGAAAGGCCAGTGGCGCGGTCAGGAAGATCAGCCGGGGAATGCCGTTGAGAAAATGCAGCATGGCATTGCTGTAGCAGATGCGTTGCGCCCAATGGAGCCCCTTACCAAAAAAAGGATTGTCGAGGCGGAAGATCTGGGCCATGCCGCGTGCCCAACGGATACGTTGGCCAATATGGGCGGCGAGATTCTCGGTCGCCAATCCTGCCGCCTGCGGAATGTGGATGTAGGCGGAAGTGTATCCCAGACGATGGAGTTTAAGGGCGGTATGGGCGTCTTCAGTAACAGTTTCGACTGCGATACCACCGATTTTGTCAAGCGGGGCTCGGCGCAATATGGCGCAGGAGCCGCAGAAAAAGGTAGCGTTCCAGAGGTCGTTGCCGTCCTGCACCAGTCCGTAAAAGAGTTCACCCTCATTAGGTACCCGGCGGAAAGAAGAGAGGTTCCGTTCGAAGGGGTCCGGGGAAAAGAAATGGTGTGGGGTTTGCACGAGAGCAAGTTTTGGATCTTTCAGGAAGCCCCCCATGCTGACTTGCAGAAACGATCGGGTTGGCATGTGGTCGCAATCGAAGATGGCGACAAACTCGCCCGAGGTATGTTTAAGGGCATTGTTGAGGTTGCCGGCTTTAGCGTGCAGGTTGTCGGGGCGGGTGAGGTAATTGACACCACAGGACTGGGCAAAGAGCCTGAACTCTTCCCGGCGACCGTCATCTAAGAGGTGGATGCGTAATTTTTCCTGGGGCCAGTCAAGACCCTTGGCAGCGTAAATTGTTGGTTTTACGACCTTGAGAGGTTCGTTGTAGGTAGGAATGAAGATGTCAACCGTCGGCCATTGATCGGTGTCGTCGGGGAGCGGGGTCGGTTGGCGTTTGAGAGGCCAGGCTGTTTGGGCATATCCCAAAACGAGGGTCGTCCAGGTGTAAATCTCGGCCAGCAGGAGCAGGATTCCCCATAGTAGGTCAATGCTTTTGTCCCAACTGAGGGTATAGGCTATGCGCCACCAGAGATATCGACTGGAGACGGTGATGGAAAGTACAATGAGAACAAGCGTAACAACTGGACCAGGGATGTGGCGAATCAGTAGAGCGATCCCCCATAAGCTGAGCAAAAAGAGCGCTTGGGTGATGGCACTGAATGGGGTTGTGATGCAGAGGATCGTCAAGAGTGCCGAGACTCCGAAGGCCCCATAGCGAATGGCGGCATGGTCCCAGAGGTTGTGCCCGGCGAACTCTTCACTTTGGTGGCGCAATTTTTGAAGTTCTTGGTTGATTGCTTT